>JAKDQI010000190.1 GCA_030454995.1 Pseudolactococcus plantarum
AGACCTATCTATAAGGGTAGTTTTTGTGATATAATACATATTAACTATTATATGATAATGAAATTAAGGAGATCAGATGCGCGCGATTGTAACGGTTATTGGACAAGATAAGACAGGTATTGTAGCTGGGGTTTCTACACGTTTGTCAGAGCTTGAGATAAATATTATTGATATCTCACAAACAATTATGGATGGCTTTTTTACGATGAATATGGTTGTTGAGATTGATAATTCAGCTTCATTTTCTGATATTCGTTCAAACTTAGAAGCATTAGGTGTGTCCTTAAAAGTTGATATTAAAATCATGAATGAAGCTATTTTTGAAGCAATGCACCAACTATAAGCTATCTTGAATTAAACACATCAAAGTTGAAAACAGATAGCTGCTATAGATAGGTGTTTTTTGCTTGTAAATTAGCATTAGCCTATGACATGACTAGCTATTATCTTAAGAAAGGTAACCTGATGAAACAAACGCAGATTCTTGAAACGATTCGTATGATTGAAGAAGAAAACTTAGATATACGAACGATTACGATGGGGATTTCTCTGCTAGACTGTATCGATAGCGATATTGAGCGTGCATGTGAAAAAATCTATAAAAAAATTGCAACTAAGGCTAAAGATTTAGTAAAAGTTGGTGATATGATTGGGGACGAATTAGGTATTCCAATCATTAATAAACGTGTTAGTGTGACACCAATCTCAATTATTGGTGCAGCAACTGATGCTACTGACTATACACCGTTTGCACTAGCACTTGATAAAGCAGCCAAAACAATCGGTATTGATTTTATTGGTGGGTTTACAGCCTTAGCTCAAAAAGGATATCAAAAAGGCGATAAAATTTTGATAGACTCTTTACCTAAAGCACTTGCTGCTACAGATTATGTGTGTAGTTCTGTTAATGTCGGCTCTACTAAGACAGGCATCAACATGGATGCTGTGCGTGATATCGGTGAAATCATTGTGGAAGCATCAAAATTAGATGATATGAGCTGTGCTAAACTTGTCGTGTTTGCTAATGCGGTTGAAGATAATCCATTTATGGCTGGTGCGTTTCATGGTGTAGGTGAGGCAGATGTGGTGATCAATGTCGGTGTGTCTGGCCCGGGTGTTGTCAAGCGTGCGCTTGAAAAGGTACGTGGGGAATCATTTGATGTTGTTGCAGAGGTTGTCAAAAAAACAGCCTTCAAAGTTACACGTATGGGACAACTTGTTGGTAAAATGGCATCTGAACGTTTAGGCGTTGAGTTTGGTATCGTTGATTTATCTTTAGCACCAACGCCAGCAGTTGGTGATTCAGTAGCACGTATCCTTGAAGAGATGGGACTAGAAATGGTTGGGACTCACGGGACGACAGCTGCATTAGCTCTTTTAAATGACCAAGTGAAAAAAGGTGGTGTCATGGCTTGTAATCAAGTCGGTGGCCTATCTGGGGCTTTTATCCCTGTATCTGAGGATGAGGGCATGATTGCAGCAGTTAATGCAGGTGTGCTTAATCTAGAAAAACTAGAAGCTATGACAGCTATCTGTAGTGTTGGTCTGGATATGATCGCTGTACCTGGAGATACACCAGCAACGACGATTTCTGCTATGATTGCTGATGAAGCTGCTATTGGTGTCATTAATATGAAAACGACGGCGGTTCGTGTCATTCCTAAAGGCAAAGTGGGCGATCAGATTGAATTTGGTGGTCTATTAGGCACTGCTCCTGTTATGGCTGTTCACAAAGAGTCATCTGCAGCTTTTATTGCTAGAGGTGGTCATATCCCTGCGCCAATTCATTCTTTTAAAAATTAAAGAGTTAGACTATGTAAAAAGTGGAGGTATCTGCTTTTTTTTGTTAAAATGAAGATGCACACATTAAGTTGACGTTAGATGTTAATAAATTAATGTTTTATGTATTAGCATACTTATAGT
>JAKDQI010000043.1 GCA_030454995.1 Pseudolactococcus plantarum
TTTTCATCCTATCTCCTAAAATAAAAAAGCACCACACGGGCGCTCTCAATTAGAATCCAAAACTTTGAGCATCTTGTGCATCTCGTTCTTCCACAGTATCCGCATATTTGTTCAACTGTTGGTTGATATTTTCCAGCAAGTCTTCAAATTTTTGGACATTTTGATACAGTTGGTTGTACTGCTCTAAGTACGCTTGAAAGGCTTGACCTTTCCATTCTTCAGCAATCGTGCTATTCATACTATTCACACGTTGGATGGCCTGTTCAATCTGTTCTTTAGACTGAATGTACACTTGAGCTTGTTGTTTGAGCTCAGCAGGGGTTACAGAAATTTGTGACATCATCTTCCTCTTTCTTAAATAAATCGAAATTTTTACCTTATAATGATACTGTTAATGTTAGCAAAACATCCTTTAGTTTGTCAAGCAATAAAATTAATTTAATGTAATACTTAATGTTATGTTTTAATTTTATTTTTTACATTCAAAATACTTTATTTAATTAAAAAAACTAAGAGAAGACGTGTTGTCTGCTCTTAGTTTTTTGTTATTTTTAAATCGTTTATCACTTGTGATAACTGATATCTTTTAGCATATTAGCGGATGAGTTTTATTTAAAGCCATACATACTATTATAGAGGTTAACGATATCTCGTGTAATATCTTGGTTAGCATGTGTTGTCACACCACCGTCTTTAATGAGTGTATCTGGTATCATCACACCAATCGCAATCTGGGGGTTTTCAGAAGGGGCATAGGCGACCACATTATTAACTGAGGTATAAATTTGATTACCATTTGCATCTAATGTATAAGTCTCTGATGTACCAGTCTTAGCATTAATGCTCACACTAGCACCATTCATCACATCTTTACCAGTCGCCATACTCCCACCATGTGTAACTTGATACATCCCTTGTTGTAATAAATTAATATTATCTGGAGACGTATCGATTGTATTCAGTGTCTTAGATGGGACTGTTTCTTTTAATGTACCTAGCGTACCGTCTCCGGTATTACTATAAATACCTGCTACGAGCCTAGGCGCAACACGTTTCCCATTGTTGGCAATTGTTGCGGCATATTGGGCTAACTGTAGTGGTGTATAAGTATCATACTGTCCAAAACTTTCATCTAAATAGTTGGCAGCATCGGCATTTTGACCCAGATATCCTGGCGTTGCACCGGGAATATCAAGTCCTGTTGCAGCACCCAAACCATATTCAGCATAAGCAGCTCGAAGCTTTTTAAAAGAATCATCTAATTTATCTGTGTAGATCGTCATATCTGGGTGGTAAGGTTGACCCATGATATCTAAAGCAGTTTGTATCATATAAGTATTTGATGAGTATTCTAATGCTTGAACTGCTGAGATAGGTAAAGATCTGCCATTGGTAAACCATGACTGTTTTACAGGTGAACCGGCGATGGCAATGGGTTGGTCATTTAAAACTTGATTACCTGATAAGACATTATTTTGCCAACCTGCTGTGATCGTCCCCATCTTCACAACTGACCCTGGGGTAAAGGCATTTTGGATAGCGCCTAGTGCATCATCTGTAACACTGCCAGATGTTTTATCATGAGCAATCCCACCTAAGGCATATATTGCACCACTACTCGGATTCATGACAACGGCATAGGCACCTTTAGAAAGCGCACCATAACCTTCTCCTTGCAAGGCAGCAAAATTTTTCTTTAAGATATCTTGCACACCTTGTTGGAATTTAGAGTCGATGGTTAACTTAAGGTTATCTCCAGGTACTTCTTTGACCAATGTGTTTGTCTTTTTCACATCGCCAGACTTACCAACGATGATTTGCTTCACACCACTCGTACCATGTAACGCTTCTTCATAGCCTTTTTCTAAATAAGATGTCCCCACACGATCGTTTCGTGAATAGCCTTTTTTGAGATAGGCACTCAAATCTTCAGCTGGGATACCAATTTGCTCGCTCGTGACAGTCCCTACGACACTTGCAAAGGTTGGATCATGGTACTCTCTCTCCCAAGTCGTACCGACTGAGATCCCTTTATATGCACGCTCATTTTCTGCAATCTCTGCCTGTTGTGTTGCTGTAAAATTACCTGAGGCGATAATTGTCGTCGCAAAATTAGACGTCGCATTCATTTTTTTATAAAGGATAGCTGCGATCAAGGTATTTTGATCAAAATCAATATCTGATGCCGTGACTTTACTGATATATTTAGCATATAGCTTGCCTTCATCTAATTTTTCACCAGTTTTGAGATCAATTTTGTCTTTATTTGATAGCTGACCTTGTATTTTTGACAGATTATCTGGATCAGCTAAAAAGAAATCTTTTTTATCTCGCTCGGTCAGTTCTTTTGGATTAACCGCATCTGGGATAAGACTGACTAGTTTAGTGGCAACTTGGCGCATCGCATCCGCTGTCATTTTATTAGTACGTGTAAACGTAATCGTCTGTACAGCTTTATTACCCACAAAAACATTACCATTTGCATCATAGATTTGGCCCCTTGGCGCACCTTCTGTGACAGTTGCCATAGAGCCAGTCGAGATTAGTTTCTTATCATAAAATGCTTTATTGGCGATTTGCATATGATATAGTCTACCGATGAGAACTAAAAACAAAGCAAAAATAACAAAAAATAGGATATTAATCCTGTTTAATATCGCTTTTGATGGGTTTACTAAAACTTTTGGAGATTGATTTTTTTTTAAACTCTTTTTCGATTTCATTAGTCTTATTATACGATAATTTGATCAAAAAAACCATCAAACATCTGATGAGATTTTTGATGGTTTTTGTGCGTATAATCTGATATATTAACACTTACGACAAACAAAAATAACCCGATGGTATCGGATTATCTATATGATTATTTGTCTTCCAAGTAGTATTGAGCAACTTTATTTAAGTTGTCATCAAATTCAAATACTAATGGTGGGAAGTTAGGAATTTCAAATTTCAAAATTTCATCAGCTGACATTTTGTTGATATGTTTTACCAAAGCACGGATTGAGTTACCATGTGCACCAACAAAAACATCTTTACCTTCTTTAAGCGCTGGTGCGATTTGGTCTTCCCAGAAAGGAAGTGCACGTTCAAGTGTTAATTCAAGGTTTTCTGCATCAGGAACGATTGAATCTTCTAATTGTGCATAACGACGATCGCCATGTGATGAAAATTCAGCATCATGTGCCATAGGATCTGGGCTAACATTGTATGAACGACGCCAGATAAGCACTTGCTCATCACCATACTGAATAGCAGCATCAGCTTTGTTAAGACCTGTTAAAGCACCATAATGACGTTCATTTAAGCGCCAAGATTTAACAACTGGTACCCAAAGTTGGTCAGAATATTCAAGGACATAGTTAGTTGTTTTGATCGCACGTTTAAGTACTGATGTGAATGCAATATCAAATTCAATGCCTGCTTCTTTAATCAGTTCACCAGCTTTTTTTGCTTCTGCAATACCTTGTTCAGCTAGATCTACATCTGCCCACCCAGTAAAGAGATTTTTTTCATTCCATTCAGATAAGCCGTGACGCGCGAATACTAATTTTACCATGTTTTCAATTTCTCCTGTAAGATATTAAGTCTTTACTCACGATTAGATAAAGCTAAATCAGTCAGTAAAGCTCAATTTATTTTAAAACAATAGAAATATTATTTTACACTATTTTCATTAATTTTTCAATCATCATATCAAAAAGTATTTTGGGCAAAATAATTCTCTAAACTGCGTTTATAAGACTTCGCCTCGTCAGATAAAGGCATGTTCTTTTTCTTGATAAAAATAAGTGTGTTGGTGTTCCCATCTTCTAATGGGATCACTGATATTTCATGCACACTGGCTTGGTCTATACATCCTGATCCAGTTGCATAAGCATCTGTTCTTTCCAAAATACCATTTAACGAAGCACGATCTGTGACATTAAAAATTTTCGTATTCTCAAATGTCTCTACAAGATCTTCTGAATAATATAAAAATTGTTCATTTTCTTGTGTAAATCTAACACGACTTAGGTTTCTAAGATCGTCATTAGTTACAAAAGGTTTACTGGCTAATGGATGATCTTGTCTCAAATAGATATGCGTTTTAAACGTCATCAACTCTTCAAACTCTAAATCTAACTTATCTAGCATTCTTGTGATGCCCATTCTATTTTGATTATTGAGATAAGCAATCCCAACATCTGACACACCATCTGACACTTCTGTCAATATATTATAAGTCGTTGATTCAAATAATCTAATATTTTTGATATCTGGATTCTTCTCTGAAAACTCTACAGAAACTGGTGCTAGAAAATCATAATGCTGACTGGCAATCGAAAAACTATGTTGTAAAGTGGTAGGTGACATATACTTGGCTTCAAACGTATCAAAGTCACGCAAGACGCTTTGAGCTTGTTCATAAAAACGTTCACCAGCTACAGTCAGATTAACACCTGTATTTAGTCTATCAAAAATTTTAAAGCCTAGTTCTGCTTCAAGATCCTTTACTGCAATAGACATAGATGGTTGGCTAACGTATAGTTGTTCACTGGCTTCTCTAAATGTACCTGTATTGGCAATTGCGACAATATATCTAAGTTGCTTAATATTCATTTTTACTCCAATAAAAAATGTATAAATTCATTATACACTTTGACTTTTTCACCAATTTAAGCTGATTAACTCATGTTAATACCGTCAGCAATTTCTTGTTGTCTTTTTTTGGTTAAAGACTTTAAAATCAAGTGATAGGAAGTATCAATCATCTTTTTTATCAGATCATCTGATACTTGATCAGATAACAAATTGATTGAATTCCAGTGCGTTTTATTCATATAATAACCAGGTGTGATCGCTTCGTACTGTTCGCGTAATAACTCACCATCCTCAGGCAACAACTTGAGTGTTAAAATACGCTCTCCTGCTTTGTTCGTCCCAAGTAAGCCAAACATCTTATCATCTAGCAAGAGACGGTTAGCACCCCATTCGACCTTATAATCAGTTTTGGCATTTGGTAAGGTGATCGCATACGCACAAATCTCAGTATTTTCCATATCACTCCTCCAACTCACTTTTCAGTTAATCGGCGTTTTTTACTTTTCTATTTTCCCAAAGTTCACAGCTATATTTTTCACACCACAACTCAAAATTTTCTTCATCAGACTGATTACGTTTGATAAAAATATCATCAACTTCTACATTTAGCGCTTTAGCAATTTTAAAAGCCAAGTCTAAAGATGGATCATATTTATTATTTTCAACAGCGTTAATCGACTGACGTGTAGAATGTGTCAATCTCGCCAGATCCTCTTGTGAAAATTTCATGGCTTTACGTAATTTTTTAATATTATTTTCCATAAGCCCTCCTACGTTTTCTTTGTCTTCATTTGTCCTGAAACCTTTGCCATCTCTTGGTTAATCTAGAAATAGTTAAGAGACTTTCACATTCTAATTGTAATATAATTTTACATATTTGACAAGGAGATGGTATTAAAAATCTGCCCTCTCGGACAGACCTTCTAGTCTTAAAAATATCACTAAAACGATAAATGGTTAACGCCCCTTTGAGGCCGCTTTAACAAACAGATTACCCAGAACCTGGCTGATAAAAACAATCACTAAAACAAAAACGAGGGATAAAAATGTCACATCTGCACGACCACGTTGATACCCTTGTTGTAGTGCCATAGCTCCGAGTCCACCACCACCAACAGCACCAGCCATTGCAGTCAACCCAATTAAGTTAATCACTGTAAAACTAGATGCTCGGATAATAGAAACCAAACCTTCGCGCAAATAAACTCTATAAATAATACCAAAATCTCCAACACCCATTGCACGTGCTGCTTCCACAACACCTGGATCAACTTCCAGTAAGGCATTTTGAATTTGTCTAGCAAAAAATGGAATTGTCCCTAAAACTAGTGGGACTGTAACCGCCGCCGTACCTACAGAAGTTCCAACAATCAGGCGAGTGAAGGGAACGAGCACAGCAAGTAAAATGATAAAAGGAATAGAACGACCAATATCAACTATTTTATCTAAAATAATATAGATGAATTTATTTGGCTTCAAGCCCTTCTCACCTGTGATGAGAAGCAAAATGCCGATAATCAATCCGATAATACCAGCGATAATACCAGTGATGATTGTCATTTGTAGTGTTTCAAGCGACGCTTGCCAGAAATCTGGCCAAAGTTGTGCCGCATTTGGAAACCATTGATTAATTAAGTTTGTCATGCGATCACCTCTTTTTCAGTTGTTCTCTCAATTTCAGAAATCCTCACTTGACGTTGTGCCAGATAATCTGAAATTGCATCAAGGTCTAAGACACCGCCATTATCACTTTCCAGTGTGACAATTAGCGTGCCAATTGGCACCTCTTGTAGAAATTCGATATTACCATATAAAATATCAGCAGTTACAGCAAATTTTTTGAATAAATCAATAATGACAGCACCTGTTGCATTTGGAAATTTTAGGACGTAGAGTGGTTTATCAGTATGCGCTAATAATTTCTTCTCAGCTTGCTCCACATGTGTCGCAGTTCGGATGAAATCTTGTGTTAACGGCGCTTTTGGTTGATCAAAGATACTGATCACATCGCCATGTTCAATCACACGACCATTTTCCATCACCGCAACCTTATTACAAATTTCCTTAACAACTTGCATTTCATGGGTAATAATCACAATTGTGATGCCTAATTTTTGATTCACTTCTTGGAGTAATTCTAAAATAGACAACGTTGTTTTAGGGTCAAGCGCAGAAGTTGCTTCATCACATAACAAAATCTTAGGATCATTAGCAAGCGCTCGTGCAATCGCAACCCGTTGTTTTTGTCCACCAGATAATTGACCAGGATAAGCTGCTTTCTTATCTAAAATGCCAACTAATGCTAGTAAATTTTCCACCTTAGCCGTAATTTCAGATTTGGATAAGCCTGATCCTTTAAGTGGAAAAGCAACGTTATCAGCAATTGTTCTAGAAGTCATGAGATTAAAGTGTTGAAAAATCATCCCTATTTTTTTACGTTCTTCACGTAAAGCACGAGCTGATAAGGTAACCATGTCTTTGCCTTCGACAATAACTTGGCCTTGTGTTGGTTTTTGTAATAAGTTAATCACGCGCACAAGTGTTGATTTCCCAGCACCTGAATAGCCTACAATGCCATAAATATCTCCTTTATCAATTTGGAGAGATACATGATCAACAGCAGTTACGTCACTTTTTTTCTGTGTGAATCTCACACTAATATCCTTTAAATTTATCATATTAATATTCTACCATTTTCTAAGATAATCTGTTAATCGTTTTCGCCTCATATCTAATTAACAAAAGCTTGAGTTAACAACTCAAGCTTTTAGTACTACCAGTAATAGTAACTATTATGACTACTATTTACTTGTATCCCATGCTGGATAGTCATTCGTTTTTTTGATAATTTCTGCGATTTCTGGTGTTTGATAAGCTTTAACAATTTTTTTGAAGTCTGCTTTATCTTTGTCTTCTTTACGCACAACGATCACATTTTTATAGATTTCGTTGACTTTATCCATATGATCTGTATCGATGTAGAGTGCTGATTTTTTAGGTGTTGTATGCAGTTGGTCAGTAACAAAGTTTGTGTTAATAAAAGCAGCAGTTAAATCAGGCAATGCGGCCACAAGTTGATCAGCTTGAATTGGTTTGATTTTAATTTTCGTATTATAAGACACAATATCTTTTACTGATGGAGAATCCGGTGCATTATCCTTAAGTTTGATGATATGAAGTGCATCAAGTGCTTGCAAAGAACGACCGCCATTTGCTGGATCATCAGGAATACCAACGACATCTCCATCTTTCAAGTCTTTTGGGTTTTTTATTTTATCAGAGTAAAGACCAAATGGTGAGATGATGGTATATCCGATAGGCGTTAAATCTTTTTTATTATCTCGATTATAATTGTTTAGCCAAGCATTATGTTGGAAACTATTTAAATCAAGTGAGCCATCAGCGAGTGCTGGATTTTCTTCAGTATACCCACTAAATAATTTCACATCAATTTTGATATTATCTTTTTTCAAGTCCTTACCTAGCTTTGTCCAAATCTCTTTTTGTTGATCACTTGCTACACCTACTACATAAGTTCTCACACCATCTTTATCGGCACCAGACTTTTTAGCCCCACATGCCGCAAGTGTGACCACTGAGAGTAGTGCAACGATTCCTGTTGTTACCTTAGTCCATTTTTTCATTCATACTTCCTCCATAAATACCTAATAATTTTTTTGACTAGCAATAGTATATCATCCAGTAATATGGTCGGGTATTATCAAAATTTTATAACAGTATTGCTATTTTTATATACCAAAATTTTGATCGTTTTGTTTGATTTTATGGGTCTTTTTTCAGCAATTAGCGCCATTAATCGGTAAGTATTCAGATTACACGTTTGCCATCCCTTGAATTAAAGCTATTTCGGGCAAAAGATTAAATAACATTTCCTATCATAGCATGAACAAAAATAACATGCTTTATATCGCATAAATCAGACAGAGTACAGAGCCCTTAATCAATTCACCTATTCACCTAAAACCGATGCATTGTCATCATATTCAAGAAAACCTAGCGAACAGCTCGCTAGGTTTATCTTTAGTCTAAGCTTAAGTTGACAACGCTACCTTTTACTACAAATCGTAATCGTAACGATCATCCTTATTATTTGCTTGTATCCCATGCTGGGTAGTCATTAGTTGATTTAATGATTTCAGCAATTTCTGGTGTTTGGTAAGCTTTAACGATTTTTTTGAAGTCAGCTTTGTTTTTATCTTCTTTACGTACAGCGATGATATTTTTGTAAAGATCACTTACTTTATCTAGATGATCAGTATCGATATAAATCGCTGATTTCTTAGGTGTTGTATGTAATTGGTCTGTGACGTAGTTAGTATTGATAAAAGCAGCCGCAACATCTGGCAATGCTGCTACTAATTGGTCAGCTTGAATTTCTTTTATCTTAATTTTAGTACTGTATGACTCGATATCTTTTACTTCTGGAGAATCAGGTGCATCAGATTTAAGTTTGAGCACGCCAAGAGCTTGAAGCGCTTGTAAAGCACGACCGCCATTTGTAGGATCGTTAGGAATGGCAACAACATCACCATCTTTCAACTCTTTTGGATTTTTAATTTTGTCAGAGTAAAGACCAAATGGTGAGATAATTGTATAGCCAACATACGTTAAATCTTTTTTATTTTCTTTGTTGTAGTTGTTTAAGTACGCAACGTGTTGGAAACTGTTTAAATCAAGTGACCCATCAGCAAGGGCAGGATTTTCTTCAGTATAACCACTAAATAATTTCACATCAATTTTAATATTGTCTTTTGCTAAGCTTTTGCCAACTTTTGTCCAAATTTCTTTTTGTTGGTCACTTGCTACACCAACGACATAAGTTTTTACACCATCTTTTTTTGCATCGTCTTTTTTAGCACCACATGCTGCAAGTGTCACTACTGAAAGTAGCGCAACTAAACCTGTTGCTACCTTAGTCCATTTTTTCATCAATACTTCCTCCATAAATTCCTAATAATTTTTTTGACTAGCAATAGTATATCATTAAGTGAGCAGTTCGCGTATTATCGAAATTTTATAACAGACTTTCATTTTTTCTATATCAAATCTGCTGATAATTTTGCTTGATTGTGTTGATACTTTGTTGCAAACGTTCTGCTTCTTCACTTGTAAGCGTTGGTATCACACGCTTCACTACGCCTTTAGTCAACGATAGTTCTGTTAAAGTACTATAATAACACCCTTGTACTTGATCATAAGTCGAAACAGGTAGTACTGTTTGTTCTCCTTCAACTAAAACAGTGATGATTTTTGCGACACTTGACGCAATACCAAAAGCGGTATGGTGTTTCGCGGCGTATATTTCCCAACCTGTTTTGGCTGCGAGTTTACCGATAGTTTCAGAGACATGAAGGGCGACTTGACTCTCACCGTGTTCGCCAATCACTAATACATCTGATTTGCCAGCTCTATTTTTTAATCGATTTGTATCAATCAACGTCCCACTACCAATCACCTTTTGCTTATCAAATCCAGTTAAATTCGCCAAATATAAAGCGATAACATCACACGGATTTGTCACTGATAGGATTAATCCTGAAAATCCTGAACGTTTTAATCTGGGCGCAACATCTCGAACTATCTCAGCTGTCACGCGCAATTCAGCAAGTCTATCAGTCGCTGTTTCTAGCACAGTAATATCACCCGCACAAAAAACAACGATATCAGCCGACTCTAATGCGCTATAATCGTTTTTAATCAAGTTAATATCATGTGTGATATTACACAATACATCCGATATTTCTAATGCTTCTGCATCTACTTTGGCCCTGTTTTTGTCAATCAAGACTAATTCTGTAGCCAGCGCTTTTAAACACAGTGTATATGCCAAAGTCGAGCCAACATGTCCTAAGCCAATAATCCCAATTCTCATCATCTACACACTTTCTAGCCTATGCACTTGCATTTATATACCTATCATGATAAACTAATGATGTAAAAAATACAAACACAAGGGGTACCGCACTGCGGTTGAGATTTACCCTCAGAACCTGATGCGGTTAATACCGCCGTAGGGATGTGTCGATTTGGTATTCACTACCTTGTCGCTTCTGATGACCCCTCCTTGTGAAAATATAAGGAGATTTTTTTATGTCACAACACACTGTTTTTAACATTAGGGTACTAACCGAAATGGCTATCATTGCCGCCCTAGCTATGGCTATGTCGCTAATTCCACTCACAGTCGGCTGGTTTGAAATTAGTCTTGGTACGCTATTAATCGTCTTAATTTCACTTCGGCATGGCACTGGTATCGGGATCATCACCGGCTTAATATGGGGATTACTTCATTTTGTGCTTGGTAAAGTTTATTTCTTAAGTGTCCCACAAGTAGTCATCGAATATGTACTTGCTTTTTCATTTGCTGGTTTTGCCGGACTTGTTGCGAATAAATTTAAACAAACAGGGCAAACGAGATATATTGTTTTTGCCGTCATTATCGGTGCAGTCGCTAAATATTTTTGGCATTTTGTCGCTGGCGTCATTTTTTGGAGCGATTATGCCTGGAAAGGTTGGGGCGCAGTTAGCTACTCCCTCGTGATCAACGGAGTCAGTTGTGTGTTAACAGCCATCACAGCCATCATCGTCTTACTTGTTATCAACAAAGTTGCACCCAAACTATTCAAATTTTAACTAGATAAAAAACAGCGTGTATGAGCACGCTTTTTGTTATCTCTGATTTATTTGGTATAATAGCATGATATGTACAATTTTAAAAAAGGTGGTTCAAAATAAATGTCATGGCTAGTTAGATTAATCAAAGGTGTTATTATTGCACTAGGTTTCATCCTTCCCGGTGTATCAGGTGGTGTGCTGGCTGCTATATTAGGCATATATAGCAGAATGCTCTCATTTCTTGCACATATCCGTGAGAATTTCAAAGAAAATTTCTTATATTTCCTCCCAGTTGGTATCGGAGGCATATTAGGGATTGGTATATTATCAAGACCTTTAGAATTTCTACTTGTGCATTACCAAGTCATCGTCCTTTGGGGATTTTCCGGAGCTATTGTGGGCACACTACCTGCATTATGGAAAGAATCTGAGAAAGAAACTAAACGTGACAAAGTTGATTGGTCTTGGTTGATTGGGACATTTTTAATCAGTTTACTGGTTTTATATACATTACCTTACTTGTTTGGTACACTACCTGCTAACTTTGTGACCTTCATACTTGCTGGTGCTTTGATCGCACTTGGTGTCTTGGTACCTGGTTTGTCTCCATCAAATTTATTACTGATTTTGGGACTTTATTCCCCGATGCTAACAGGCTTTAAAAATTTCAAATTACTCAGCGTATTTTTACCAATCGCTATCGGTGGCGCTTTAGCAATGTTTTTCTTTGCTAAAGGTATGGAATATCTACTCAAACAGTATCATTCTCGTGTTTTTCATTTTATTATCGGTATCGTCTGTGCATCTACTATTTTGATTCTAGTACCAAATGCAAAGAGTGCTGAGAGTATTAATTATTCAGGTAGTAACTTGATAACTTTACTATTCACAGTCATCTTTACAATACTTGGTTTGATGCTAGGATTATGGATGAGTAAACTAGAGGAAAAATATAAATGAAACAAAAGAAACTGAAAAAAACATTGGTTGATCAAATTTTAGACAAGGCTGGTATTGCGCATGAGTCTCTCGCACTAAATGCACTAAAAAATGACCTACCAGATGATATTCAAAAAGAAGATATCTATAAGACATTAGCGCTAACCAGCGGCACGCAATGTATCATTGGTATTGTCCCACTGACTAGCCACTTATCTGAAAAAAAATTAGCCAAAGCAGCTGGATATAAGAAAGTCAGCATGATCCCCCAAAAAGACTTACAAAAAACAACAGGCTATGTACACGGTGCAAATAACCCTGTCGGTATTCATCAAAAACATCAGTTTCCGATTTTTATTGACAAAGTCGCATTGGACACCCCTTTAATGATTGTCTCTGCTGGTGAGGTTGGTCGAAGCATTCGCATTAATCCTCAAGAGCTTGCAACATTTGTACATGCTACTTTCGCAGATATCTGTGAGACACACTTGGCTTGATTAAACGATCTTAGTGATCGTTTTTTTGTATCCTTGCATATTACCTCGTTTTATTGTACACTTATAAAGTATTTTTAGTTTACATTCAGAAAGGATTATGTCTTTAAACTAGAGAGTGCGTGGGACTGTGATACTCGTTAAGTATCATAATCTTAACGTATCAGCTAATGATAAGATATCACATACATATGACAACCAATAAAGTTCAACGCATAGCGATAATCGCTATAGCTGCTGCATTTATGGCTATTTCTAGTCAGCTCACTATTCCACTGCCACTCGTACCACTGACCTTACAAACACTTTCAGTGGGCATTATTGCCACCGTCCTAAAACCAGTAGACAGCTTATTTTCTATATTAGTCTACCTAGTGCTTGGCGCTATTGGCCTTCCAGTATTTGCTGGTGGTGCTGCCGGGTTTGGCGTTATACTTGGGCCAACTGGTGGATTTTTGATTGGCTTTTTAATTCAAGCACAACAAGTTGCACAACTATGTAAACTCGCTCCCGTATTAAAAAGTACAAGTGGAAAAATCACCTTATTCGTCCTTGCAAATATTATCGGTACGATTTGGTGCCTGGCAATGGGAACTGTATGGTTGGCTATTGCTGGTGGTCTATCACTTCAAGCTGGATTTAACGCTGGATTTTTACCTTTCATTATTCCTGGGCTAGTTAAGGCAATATTAGCCGCCATCATCGGTTTCTATATTCGTCGTGCCTTAAAGCAGAACAGTTATTTTAAAATAGAGTTGTACAAATAATTTCTTAGTTTTACAGCGGTGATCAGCATTGGGGATAAAGTTGTAATTTTTTTCTAAAAAGGCTAAAATAGTCTTATGTTAACTCTTATATGCCTTGTCTTATATCCGATTATCTTATTGATACTCATGCCATTATTATTTAAGTTCTTTCGAATTAGAACCTTTTCGAACATTAACATCCCTGATGTGATGACATTTTTTCTAATAGTTGGCTTACATTATTTTTCTAGAAAACTAGCACATATCAGTATCATCCCCTACTTCTCACTGTTAGTTTCTGTCTTAGCCCTCATCTTATTATTATTAGATTTATTTTATTATCGTTATTTTTCGGCTAAACAATTTATACATTTATTTTGGAGATTAACGTTTTTTATTACGCTAATCCTTTACATATGTATGGTAGTCATCGTCTTTACATTATAAAAAAGAACCAAATACTAATTGATCAATAAAAGCAGAGCTTTAAAGCTCTGCTTTTATTGTGTTTAGATTAAATTATCTAATGCTGAATTAAACTTAACAATTAATGCGCGTTCTTCATCTTCAAGTCTACTTTGAACTCGGTTTATTTCTCCTATGAACTCGTTATTAAGATGTTGTAAGTTACTGTCTAGCCTACTTAAGTCTTGAGTTTTGCTAGGTATAATTGAGTACACCTTTTCCATTAGTCGAAAACGCGCGCGTCTAAAATCATTTTCTTTTTCATTGATAGCCTCTTTTTGGCGCATGAGTTGTCGTTTAGCATCATAATAGTTTTCTTCAAGCAGGGCACGTTGTCTTAAGTTATCTACCATGTTGTTAACCTCCTTTTACTGGTGTAATAAG
>JAKDQI010000044.1 GCA_030454995.1 Pseudolactococcus plantarum
ATAGTGATAACATGATTCCTAAACCAATGATACTAAAAATTAAAATATTGATTGACATATTTTTTTTCTTTAAAAGCCAGAAACAGATTAAGGTGATAGATAGTGGAATCAAGCCAACAAAAATTTGATTTAACATTTCTTGAGATTTCATGATCGTCTTACCATCAAGTACCATATTCCACTTCAGTTGTAATGAGACCATATTAGATGTCATCGCACCAACCATGGCTAACCCAACAATTGTAGCACCTTTTGTTAACACATTAATCATTCCTGATTCATATAAATCAGAAATATAACTAGCCCCCAACGTATAGCCTAGTTTTGCACCCTGCCACCTTACAAACTGTACCGGTATATTAAATAAAAGTAAAAATATGATTGGTGCTAAAAAATTATTTGCTTGCGCTAGAGATACCCCTATACCAGCTGCTATTACACGTAATACACCCCAAAACACAGAATCTCCAATCCCTGCTAATGGACCAATTAGTGACGTTTTTATAGCGTTTATTGATTCTGCATTGAAATCAGATTTTTGCGAATTTTCTTTTTCCATGGATGCTGTAATCCCCATGATAAAAGAAAACATAGCAACGTTAGTATTAAAGTAAGACATATGGCGTACCATTGCCTTTTTTCTATCAGCTTCTCGGTTTTTATAAAATCTATCTATGAAAGGTTGCATCGTATAAGACACCCCTGATGCACCTTGTTTAGCTGGTGTCACAGCACTATAAAGTGTAAATGAACGCCAAAACATTGATTTAATTAACTTTTTTTCTTCCTTTGGAAGTGATTTATAATTGATCGCCATGTTTATTCCTTTCTTAACTGAAGAATGCTTCGTTTTCAAGTTGATCAGCAGTCATATTACTAGTGTCTATCGCAACATTCCCCGTTGCTTTCTTAGCAATTTCTTTTTCTAATCTCATTTTAGAGATATCTCCCTGTGCGACAACTACCGCAATGATAACAGCCATTACTGCGACTGCAATCAAAGGCACTTTGAAGTAGGCAATGATTAAAAAACCTAGGAAATAATAAACTGAAATATTGTTATCCCACAAAATCTTCATCAGCATCGCCATACCGACAGCTGGCAAAAGACCACCTGCAATAGATAGACCATGTAGAATAACATCTGGTATCATCTCTAACACTCGTTGCGTTGATTTTGACCCAACTAAAAGTGCAAAGAATGGAATTAATGAATATAAGAACCATTGTAACCCCCAAAGTCCAAAATGTAACTTTTTAATCCCAGTGGCATCACCTTCTTCAGCTAATCTATCAAATTTTGCAGCAAAAGGTCCAACAACTAGTACATATAATATCGTTTTAATTTGAAGGCCAATAATCCCCAGTGGTACAGCCAGTGCAATCGCTACTTCTATTCGGCCACCCATTTGAATGGCAAATGCTGTTGCTAATGCTGCAGCAAGACCTGGTTCAGCACTGGATGCACCTCCGATATTAACAACCCCCATGAAGACAGTTTCCAATGCTGCCCCAACTAATAAGCCAGTATGTAAATCTCCAAGTAACACACCAATCAACGGTGCAATCACAATGGGTCTACCTATCATCGTAAAACCTAATAATTCCTGGCCTCCGACTGTTAAAAATACAACTAATGCAACAATAATTGCTTCAAACATATCATACCTCTTTTCTTATAAATAACGACTTGCAAGTTCTTTTGTATCGCTTGGTAAATTTTGAAATGCCGTTTCTGGATACACATTGACTAATGCTTTAAGATTGACTAATTCTTCATCTGTTAACATGACAAATTTGGTTAGTGTTTTTTTCTCACCATCAACCGATTTTCCGACATTTCCTATATTGACATATTGAATGTTATCCAGTTGTTTAGATAATACTAATGCATCTCCCACTGTTCTAACTAGTACAAGTATATGCATGTTAGCAGCTCTTTTATCTTTCAATAACTTTATTGCGCCGTCCATTGTTTTGATAATTACTTTAATGCCATTGGGTACAGCCATTTTTAAAGCTTTTTGTTGCAGCTCATTTCCTGCTGCATCGTCATTTGCCACAACAATCCCATCAAGATTTAAAGCTCTACTCCAAACCATGGCAATCTGCCCATGTATTAATCGCTCGTCCACTCTCAATGCATCAATTTGTCCAGTATTTTCATTAATTACTTGATCTGATTTTATTACTTGAGGCGTTGTCGTTGACAATTCATCTCCTGCACTTTGTGTTGTATCACTTGTTAAATAAACTTGCTGCATGGCCATACGACCGCTATCAATCAAACGATCAACGACTGCTGTCGTATAAGGTTCAGAACTTAGGATAATTTCTAAGATAACTGGTAAATTCATCCCTGCTACCACAAAAATGTTAGCCTTATTTTGAGATGCTATGACAAATTTTTGATTGACAGAGCCACCAAACATATCCGTAAAAATCACCGCTTGATCATCATCTGATAAATTTGAGATAAATTTGTCTACTTCCACATCTAAATCTACTTCATCAACATAGGCACTTATATAAGTAATATCATGTTCACTTCCAGCAAATAATTCTATAGTTGACTGGAATCCAGTAGCTAGTCTTGCGTGGCTAGCAACTACAAATTTTTTCATTATATTTTCCTTTTCTTTCTTTTTGTAAGCCTTTACACTCATGATTATACTAGTAAATGCAAGCCCTTACAATAAGTTTGTTGTATCTTGACATCATATCCAATTATTAAACCTGAGTGTCATGATAAGGGAAATTTCTCAACTCCTTCAGTTTCTCAATAATTCTCTGCATCATTTGACTTATTCAGTCAGATATATAGACAAAACCCCTAACTATGATAATTATCGCTAGAAATGATAAAATATAATCATTACAGGTTTTTATTTTTTAATAACTAATATACCTTTTTCACTGACTAACAAAAAAATAAGGATAACTTGGGAACTAAGATAACTCAAGAGATAAAGTAAATGGCTAATTTAAAAGATGTTGCAAAAATCGCTGGTGTGACACCAACTACCGTTTCTCGCGTCATTAACATGCGAGGCGCGCTATCTAAGAAAACAATTGATCGCGTACATGCTGCTATGCGAGAATTAAACTATCAACCTAATGCTATGGCTCGCTCCCTACAAGGCAAACAATCTCAGTTAATTGGGTTGATTTTTCCTTCTGTAGCTAACCCCTTTTATGGGGAGATTATTCATGCGATTGAGTCTAAACTTTTTGAACATGGCTATAAAGCTATTTTATGCGATAGCGAGAATGATCCGGTTAAAGAACGTGAGTATCTGACTATGTTGATGGCAAATCAGGTAGATGGAATTATCACAAGCTCTCATAATAAACAGATTAAAGAATATGAAAACAATACGTTAGCAATCGTTGCCTTTGACCGTTATTTAGCAGATGGTATCCCCATTGTATCATCTGATAATCTAACTGGTGGCCGCTTAGCAACTTCGCATCTTCATGCCCAAGGCTGTCAAACAATTGCTATGATCGCAGGATCGTCTGATACCAAAAGTCCAACACAAAACAGACTTTTAGGTTATCAAGAAATGTTATCAGAACTTAACATTCCTACATTAATTCACTATTTACGTCGCGAGAGCAGTATTAGTCAAAAACGTCAAAGTATTCGAGACTTCTTAATAGCTCATCAACCTGATGGAGTTTTTTGCACAGATGATCTAACTGCCGTTATGGTCAAGGATATTGCACTAGACTTAAAGATCAATAACATCAAGGTCATCGGTTACGATGGCACCCAAGTGATACAAACATTTATTCCTAGCCTCTCCACAATTGTTCAACCGATAGAAGAGCTTGCTGTGCTGATGGTTGATATCCTTCTCAAAAAAATAGATAACCCTAATTTCAAAGCCAAAGCTGATTATATTTTACCAATTACTTTAAAAAAATAGATACGATCAATTATAAAAGCTCCACTACAACTATCAGTTTGTAGCGGAGCTTTATTTTTTATAGTCGTAAATACCGAAAGATTTTAATCTGGCTATCAGTATTATCACGATTTAGCCTATAATATAGAATTTTCTTATATCTAAACAGATTAAGTATCTATTTCAGTCACATCTAGTCGTTTGATTGGCACTCGCCTGCAGTCTCCTATCACGAGTGGTGTGCGCTCAACAAGTACTTCACTAAATTGGAGACCAAACCATTTTGCAGGTGTAACCGTAATTTGTCTGATTGCAAACTTAGTCTGCATGATAAATCGTGACCACGCGGATAATTTACCTGAATGGGATAATTCTTCATTTAACATGACAAATCTAAAATCACCTACTTCTCTATTTTCAGAGACAGAGTAGATTTGAACTTGTTTTTCAATTTCACCACTGCTCATCAGATCTGAGACGATTTGACGTAGGAATACGTTCACTTCTTGACTAATTCTGAATCCAAGATAGAGTTTGACCATTACAACATAATCAGTCCCTAACGTATCCACTTCATATTCTTTAGTAAAAGGTTCGTCAGTAACACAAACATTCACAAACCAATACACATGTGCGCGCTTTGGATTTTTATCCAAAATAGAATACAAAATTGGTGCATCGATTTCATCTTCAGCCATGTATTTACTCAAATAAACGACATTTGTTTGTAAAAGTGGGAAACTATTATCATGTCTCAGTCTATCTAATTGCGGTAAATATTTTCGTAGTGAGAGGTGTTCGACGAGCCCATCTGTTATTTGGCTACCCTTATACCAAATATACATGATTGCAATAATCAGAAGGGCAAGGAGCACCGCTACATAACCACCATGAATAAACTTATCTAAACTAGATAATAAGAAAATAACTTCAACTGCTGTAAAAAATATCGGTACTCCCGTAGAAAAAAGAGGATTGTATTTTTTTTGACGAAGATAATAATGCAATAAGAAAGTCGTCATCAGCATTGTAACTGTTATCGATAGACCATAAGCAGCCTCCATTTTTGTGGATGACTGAAAAACTAAAACAACGATAGAGGTTGCAATCCATAAGATAAAATTAACTACTGGGATATACTGTTGATTACGTGTTGTCCCTGGATAAAGGACATGCAAGCGTGGTAAAATTTTTAAGCGCATCGCTTCACTGACTAAGGTGAAAGACCCTGTAATCAACGCTTGAGATGCAATAATAGCCGCGAGTGTCGCAAATATAACAGCTAACGGCATCAACGGATTTGCAATCATTTGGAAAAAAGGATTCATTTCAGCGAATTGTCTGATATCTGTTTTAAGCAGATAAGCAACTTGACCAAAGTAGTTGACAATCAGACTGAGTTTGACGTATGGCCAGCTGAGATGAATATTCGTTTTCCCTACGTGTCCTAAATCGCTATAAAGTGCTTCTGCACCTGTTGTGGCAAGAAATACATTACCAAGGATAAATAGGCCTAAATGATTATCCGGACTAGCAAGTAGCTTAAGCCCATAAACAGGATTCAATGCTCTCAAAACGCTCAAATCTTGCAGCATATTGGCAAATCCTGATAATAACAAGAAAGTGAACCATAAAAACATGATCGGACCAAATAATTTACCTACAGTGTCGGTCCCAAATCTCTGAAAACTAAACAAGATCAATAGTATAACTAGTGTGATAATCACAATGACATTTTGAGAATACCCAAAAATTTCTGTAAAAATAGGTAATGTTCTAAGTCCCTCTACCGCACTCGTTACAGTTACTGCTGGTGTTAAAACGCCATCTGCTAATAATGCCGCACCACCGATAATTGCTGGGACAACTAAAAATTTACCAATAGGACGAACAAGTGTATAGAGAGAGAAGATACCACCCTCACCATTATTATCTGCTTGTAGTGCAATCATCACATATTTGACAGTTGTCAATAAGGTAATGGTCCAAAAAATCAGTGAGATGCTACCAATTAGGAAAGATTCGTTCACATGTCCATGATTTCCCTCAATCAGCCCTTTCATTACGTAAAGGGGGCTCGTACCAATATCTCCGTACACAATCCCCATGGCAATCAAAAGCCCAGCACTCGACCATTTTTTACTTTGTTTCATTATTATTCCTTACTTTCCTTTTCGAAAATTGGGCACAAAAAAAGACTTAAATGTTTCTACCATTTCTTTGCGTGATGAAATATAGAACACCTAAGTCTTGCAAATTAAGAATAAACCAGTGATCTTTTTATCAATCACAGCATGTTGATTTATCCAGTCGGATACGACCTGCTACTCCCTTAAGTTCGGTAATAAACGTGCTTTAACACCCTTATACTTATTCGATAGCGTTATTTTAACAGTATAGTTAGTCCTTGTCAAGAAAAAAACTAATAATTTTCTAGTTTTTTATACTTTTTCACTAATTTTCTGAAAATTTCCAGATATTAACCATGGACTTTTTAATAATCTAATGTTAGCTACTTTTAACGGTTTACTAGCACAATGTTAGAGAACTTATAAACCAATACGATCAAATACTTCATCAACACGGCTCGCATAATAAGTCGGATCAAATAGGTCATCGATTTCTGCTTCTGATAAAACTGACATGACTTTGTCATCAGACAGTAGTTGTGGTTTAAAATCTACTTGATTATCCCAAGAATAAGCGGTCTTAGGTTGTACCAAATCATAGGCTTCTTCTCTTGTCATACCTTTTTCGATCAGTGTTAACATCACACGTTGGCTATAAATAAGACCAAACGTACTATTCATGTTGCGAACCATATTTTCAGGGAAAACAGTCAAATTTTTAACAATGTTGCCAAAACGATTTAACATATAGTTAATTAAAATCGTCGTGTCAGGCGTAATGATGCGCTCAGCAGAACTATGTGAGATATCACGTTCATGCCACAAAGCAATATTTTCAAATGCAGTTACTGCATGACCACGAACAACACGCGCTAATCCAGTCATGTTTTCAGAACCGATTGGATTCCGTTTATGTGGCATGGCAGAGCTTCCTTTTTGACCTTTTGCAAAGAATTCTTCTACTTCTCTTTGCTCAGACTTTTGAAGGCCACGAATTTCTGTCGCCATACGCTCAATAGAGGTTGCAATAATTGCCAAAGTTGAAAAATATTCAGCATGCAAATCTCTTGGTAAGACTTGTGTCGAAATTTCTTGCGCTCTGATACCTAGTTTTTCCGTTACATAGGCTTCAACAAACGGTGGGATATTGGCAAAATTACCAACTGCTCCCGAGATTTTACCTGCTTCTACACCTTTAGCAGCATGTTCGAAACGTTCGATATTACGTTTCATTTCAGAATACCATGTTGCAAGTTTCAAACCAAAAGTAGTCGGTTCAGCATGCACACCATGAGTACGGCCCATCATAATCGTAAATTTATGCTCACGCGCCTTATCAGCAATAATATCAGTGAATCTAGCTAAATCATCACGTAAAATATCGTTAGCTTGTTTAAATAGATAACCATAAGCTGTATCTACAACATCGGTAGATGTTAACCCATAATGTACCCATTTACGTTCTTCACCTAGGCTTTCAGATACAGAGCGTGTAAAAGCAACTACATCATGACGTGTTTCTTTTTCGATTTCTAAAATACGCGCAACATCAAATGTTGCATTTTTACGAATTAATGCCACATCTTCTTTAGGTATTTCACCGAGTTCAGCCCATGCCTCATCAGCTAATATTTCAACTTCTAACCAAGCTTGATACTTGTTTTCTTCAGTCCATATAGCAGACATTTCTGGACGCGAATAACGTTCTAACATTTTTAATTTATTCCTTTTCTTTTTAAAAATTGAGTATTGGAGTCAAGTTATGCCTTAAGTGACGATTTATCAAAGTATATTAGTCTTTATCGCTCACTTGTCGTCATCTTCTAGCAGAAGGAGATTAGTTTATCAGACTCATAAACTAGTCGTATAGTCATCTGTCAAAACAGTCACATGACCCATTTTACGATTTTCCTTTGCTTCAATTTTACCATATAAATGCAAATGTGTGCTTGGGTTATCTTGTGCAAATTTCGCAGCTGCTGCCATATCTTGTCCTAATACTTGAAGCATGACTGCAGGTGATTGTAAGACTACTTTTGGTAAGTCTTGTCCCAAAACACCACGAATATGCAAGTCAAATTGAGAAAAATCACAAGCTTCAATCGTGGCATGCCCTGAATTATGTGGTCGTGGCGCTATCTCATTCACTAAAATATCATGTTGCGTGACAAACATTTCGATACACATGGTCCCTGCTAACTTCATTTTTTTAGCAATTGTTAAAGCAATTTGCCGTGCTTCTTTCTCTAGATAAGGCGATATCCTTGCAGGCATGATTGTTTTATCCAAGATATTATTTTTATGTTGATTTTCACATGTTGGAAAAACAGAAAATGCTGACCCGTTTCCTGATACAATTACAGAAATTTCTTTTAGATAGTCAACATACGATTCAGCAACACATGCATGATGAGCTGAAAGCTCACGTGCATCAGTCAAATCGTCAGCCGTCTCAACAACAACCTGCCCGTGACCATCATAACCACCTGTTGCTGTTTTAACCACATGTTTGATTGACAAATCAAGCGCCTCTAAATCTGCCGGTGTATTCACCACAATATAAGGCGCTACTTTAATACCAGCTTCTACTAGAAATGCTTTTTCTAAAATACGATTTTGTGAAATACGCAATAATTCTAAACCCTGAGGTAATTTAGCTTCGTACGGTATTAGGGCATCCGCGGATATATTTTCAAATTCATAAGTTAAGATATCGGCCTGTTCAGCAAGTTTTGCAATCGCTTGTCTATCGTCATATTTTGCGACAATCTGTTTGGCGACATGTGATGCTGGACAAGTCTCATCTGGATCAAGAACAATGACTTTATAGCCCATATAAATAGCAGAAATTGCCATCATCTGTCCTAGTTGACCACCACCTATAATACCTATCGTTTTGATATCTGATAATTTCTCAGTCAAGTTGATCACTACTTTCTATTGCTATGCGTGCTTGTTCTTGTCGAAATTTTTCTAAACGTTGTGTTAAATCTTCATCTGAAAGCGTTAATATTTGTAAGGCATACAAGCCAGCGTTCTGTGCACCAGCCTCTCCTATAGACATGGTAGCAACTGGAACACCACCAGGCATTTGAACGATGGAAAGCAGTGAATCTACACCATTTAATGTCCGCGATTTAACTGGTACTCCAATCACAGGTAAAGTTGTTTTTGCTGCAATCATCCCTGGTAGATGTGCTGCACCACCAGCACCAGCAATAATAACTTGGATACCTCGTGCGCGGGCTTCTTCTGCAAATTTGAACATCAAATCTGGTGTTCTATGTGCAGAAACTACTTTTTTCTCATAAGGCATTCCAAATAAGTCTAGGACATCCGCCGTACACTTCATCGTTTCCCAGTCAGATTTACTACCCATGACGATCGCCACTTTAGCTTGGTTAAACATGTGCTTTATCTCCTATATCATTTCTATAAAAAAGTCCTGTTGTCTCTTGTGCTGCCAGAATTTTATAGATAGCCTCTTGGGCGTTGCTAACAGTTTCAGCAGTTGTTGCGAGTAGATAAACACGTCCACCACTTGTGACGAGTCGACCTGTAGCATCAGTTGAGACACCTGCATAATACGTCATCATGTCACCACTTGTCTTTTCAGGGATACGGACTCCCTTGTCATAATCCCCAGGATATCCTTCTGATGCCACGACAACACCGAGCGTAACACCACTCGTTAACCAGGTAAAGTTAGGGACTTTATCAGTTAACAAGTCAAGCATATTAACAGCGAAATCAGAGGTCAATCGTGGTAGAATAACTTGCGTTTCTGGATCACCAAACCTAGCATTAAACTCAATCACTTTGGGGCCATCTTTTGTTAAAATCAAACCAGCATAAAGGATACCTGTATAAGGACGACCTTCTTTGATCATCCCATTAACAACTGGTTTTATGATTGTCTCAACTGCCTCATCTACCATCGATTGAGCGAGATGTGGTACTGGAGAGTAAGCACCCATCCCACCTGTATTAGGTCCTTTATCTCCATCATAAGCCCGCTTATGATCTTGAGCCGTTGGCATGATATAAAACTTATCATCTTTTACAAAGGCAAATAAAGAAAACTCCTCACCGTCAAGAAATTCTTCTACAATCACGCGAGATTTCCCAAACTTGTTGTTGGTTAAGATATCTCGAGTAAAGTCAATCGCTTCCTGAACAGTCTCAGCAACCAATACACCTTTTCCCAGTGCTAGTCCATCAGCTTTGATGACAATGGGTGCACTTTTTGAGGCGATGTAGCTAACAGCTTCATCAATATCGCTAAACGTTTGATGCTCAGCAGTCGGTACTTGATACCGATTCATGATTGATTTAGCGTAATCCTTTGACCACTCTAATTCTGCTGCGGCCTGAGTTGGACCAAAAATGAGTAGACCAGCTGCTTGAAATACATCGACAATCCCTGCCGCTAACGCATCATCTGGACCAACAAATGTATAGGTTATCTCATGTTCTTTGGCAAAGTTAATCAAAGCGTCATGCTCTGAAATGCTAATCTCAACTGTGTCGATGCCGTCGAGTTTCATTCCTGGATTACCTGGTGCTGCATAAACTGTCGTGACGTCACTACTTTCAAGAAGTTTCTTTGCGATCGCATGTTCTCGCCCACCTGAACCTATTACAAGTAATTTCAATTTTGTTATCCTCTTTATACTATTTTGTTATTATTCTATCATTATTTCAAAATAAGACGATAGAATCCCAAACAAAAAGCCTAGTTTACATATTAAACGTTCGGTTTTTATCGTATCTGTTCATAACTCCCTTTGACATTACAAGTAGATAGCTAACCAGTTAATGCCAAATTCATAGGTATTCTGATAATATATCATGACCTTGGTACACGAGTTTAGCACCTTGTTGAATCAAGCGGTGACAACCATCAGATAGGCCGTCTGTAACTGCACCTGGAATAGCAAAAACATCTCGCCCTTCTGCCATTGCATGTTCACAAGTTATCAAACTTCCTGATCTAATCTTAGCTTCTGTCACGACAACACCTCTTGATAGCCCAGCTATTACTCGATTTCTTTCAGGAAAATGGTATTTCAATGGTTGTTCACCTGGACTGTATTCACTCAATATGAGATGATTTTTACTTATATATTCCTGTAGCTGTTTATTTTCTTTAGGATAGTATACATCAAGTCCTGTGCCTATTACAGCTATTGTTTTTCCGCCATTTTTTATCGCAGCGACATGACATGCCGTATCAATTCCTCTAGCTAATCCACTAATAATCACAAATTTATTGCCTAATTCTTTAATCACTTTTTGTACACTTGAGATACCTGTCATACTGCAAGAACGGCTCCCGACAAATCCTATTTTTTCATACGTTAATAGACTGATATCACCCTGATAAAAAAGCAAGACAGGTGGATTATAACTTTCCTTCAGATACATAGGGTAATGGCTATCCAAGATAGAAAGTGATGAAAACTTTAGAAAACACTTTCGAGTATGTTTTAAATCTAGTTGACGAAACTTTTCTCAAAATAATGCTTTATGTCGCATGTTAGCTTGTCTGATAAACTCTGGTAACAGTAGTAATACATTTTCAGGTGAAAACTCTGTTTTATTACACTCAATAAAGGCCAGGAGTCGGTTGATAAATAGATTACTCATTCCTGCTTGTTTCAATCGAAATAATTCAAAATTGGTCATGATACCATCCTCTCTATTTTCTAATACGAAAAAAAAGCCACAATCACTTGTAGCTTTTTTTTCATTACGTTAAATTTTTAAAGTGATAAGGCAACAAGTCACCAACAGTTGTCTTTTTAATAGCACCAGTTTTCGAAAATAACCAAACTGGCATATCATCTGGACAAAACTCTGTCAACACTTGACGACAAGCACCACAAGGTGATATCGGCTCATCCGTTTCACCATAGATACCAATCATTTCAAAAGTCTTAACACCACTAGAAACTGCATTAAAAATCGCTGTACGCTCTGCACAGTTGGTTAAACCAAAGCTAGCATTTTCGATATTACAGCCTTGAAAAACTTGCCCATTTTTAGTGACTAAGGCAGCACCTACTGGAAAGTTTGAGTAGGGGACATAGGCCGTCGCAGAAGCTTCTCTAGCTTGTTTAAAAAGTTCAGTATCCTCCAGCATCAGCTACGTTTCCTTTCATAATATCCACACCATTTGAGGTACCAAGTCTTGTTGCGCCAGCTGCAATCATTGCATTAGCATCCGCAATTGAGCGGACACCTCCAGAGGCCTTAACACCCATATCCGGACCAACAGTTTTACGCATTAGTTTAATATCATCTATCGTTGCACCTGCAGTAGAAAACCCTGTAGATGTTTTGACAAAATCTGCACCTGCTTTTACTGCTGCTTGACACGCTTGTACTTTTTCCTCGTCAGTTAACAAAGAGGTTTCTATAATCACTTTAGTCGTTACACCATCTGCTGCTGCGACAACTGCTGCGATATCTGAGGCTACTAAGTCCCAGTTACCAGCTTTTGCTGCGCCAATGTTGATTACCATATCGACTTCATCTGCGCCATTTTTGATAGCTTCACTAGCTTCATATGCTTTTACAACTGACGTGTTGGCGCCTAGAGGGAATCCGATAACAGTACATACTTTAACATCAGTATCAGCTAATTTTTGTGCTGCATAGGCTACCCATGTAGGGTTAATACAGACACTCATAAAATCGTATTGAATTGCTTCATCGATGATTTGTTGTACTTTTTCTTGTGTCGTATCTGCTTTTAAGACAGTATGGTCAATATATTTATTCAAAGTCATTTTATAATCTCCACTATTTCTTTAATACTAATTTGCTCATCTGTGATGTCAATCGCATCAAGCATTACATTAATTTCTGTTGTTACATCAAAAGATGCTTTATTATAGACAATCTCAAAAAGTGGTTCACCTTCAGTTACTTGATCACCAATTTTTTTAAAGATCTTAACACCAGCATCTAAGTCTAACCTATCTGATTTAACTGAGCGTCCTGCTCCTGCTCGCATGGCAAGGTGTCCTGCCACAAGTGCATCAAAGGACTTAATATAACCCGTCTTAGGACTTAAAACAGTTTTTGAAAAGGCTGTGGAATGCATAGGTTGTGCTATAAGCTCATCAAAATCGCCATCTTGTGCTTGAATCATTTCTTTAAATTTTTCAAGAGCTAAACCATTTGATAAGTGTGCTAAAATCTCATCTATTGTTTTAGTTACACCACCTAATGACAACATAATTTGTGCTAACTCGGCAATAAAAGCTTTAAGATCATCTCGTCCACCACCTTGTAGTACAGACAAACTTTCAGCGATTTCTAAACGATTGCCGATCGATGTACCAAGAGGTTGTCGCATATCTGTGATGACAGCAACAGTTTTACGACCTACTGCATTTCCTAACTCAACCATCGTTTTAGCTAAGATACGTGCATCAGCTATATTTTTCATAAAGGCGCCAGTACCTACTGTTACGTCGAGTAAAATTGCATCACTACCTGCAGCGATTTTTTTAGACATGATTGAACTCGCAATCAACGGAATAATATCCACTGTCGCTGTTACATCACGTAAAGCATATAACAACTTGTCTGCTTTAACTAAGTCATCTGATTGGCCAATGACAGAGATACCGATATCTTTTACTTGATTCACAAATTCTGCTTGTGTGCGTTCTACTTGGTAGCCGTGTATACTCTCTAACTTATCGATCGTACCACCCGTGTGACCAAGCCCTCTGCCGCTCATCTTAGCTACCGGTACACCAAAACTAGCTACTAAAGGTGCTAGTATCAAAGTTACTTTATCACCAACACCACCTGTTGAGTGTTTATCTACTTTTATACCTGAAATGGCAGACAAATCAATTTGTTGTCCAGTCTCTACCATTGCCATCGTTAAATCAGCAATTTCTTGCATCTCCATGCCTTGAAAATAAACAGCCATCGCCCAAGCAGCCATCTGATAATCAGGAATTTCTCCCTTAGCGTAACCATCTATCATCCAAGTTGTTTCAGTCTTGGTAAGTATACCATTATCACGTTTTTTTTGGATAATATCTACCATTCTCATGTTAAGTTCTCCTAGTGCTATATTCTGACTACTTGTAGTACTTTTCTTACGCTTTCTATTATAACATACAGAAAAAAAATAACGAATTATTAGATAA
>JAKDQI010000191.1 GCA_030454995.1 Pseudolactococcus plantarum
ATTCTCGTCCTCTGTTGCGATCAAAGCATCTTTGACTGTTTGCGCAATCTGATCAGCTGAAACCTTTGATCTGATCAAATCACTCGAAATATCAGAAATTGGCTGTCCATTACTGTAATTCATGACAGATGCTTCATGAATTGTATTAATTTTGTCAGTCAATTCTTTGCTTGATGGTACTTTGACATCAGAAATTAGACTTACGAAATAACCTGTTCCTGTCGCAGCACCAAAAATAATCCCAAGACTCAAAATCGTTACAAAAACAACAGATAGACCTCTGGCAACGATAAAAATCGTTTGTAGAATTGTTTTACCATCTGAAGGACTTTTTTTATTTTTCTTATACTTATTTTTTTCATTACGCTTTACCTTCTTCGCTTGGATGCGATCTTGTATGGCTTCACGTTCTTGATCGGAAAATTCTTTACTCATAGGCTTATTATATCATAACTTTTTTCTTTTACCTACTACTATATAGCCTACAAGCCTTTAGATATATGGCTTTTTCTTTGTTGTATCTACCAATAATCTGCACATGCCTATCAACTTGCAAACAAGAAGCCAACACGATTGGTTAACCTCTGAAAGTCTATATCACTTCTAGACTGATTATAAGAAAATCAAAGTGGATAAGAGATACAACACGATAATGTGAAGCGGATAGAAAATATAAAACAACCATTTTTCTTTTCTACCTTCTTCGCCATTGTATAAATAGATCGGCAGGAGTGAAAAGACCATCATCCATTGATCGTTCTGTGGACTTGAAATGAAAATAAAGAGACTGACAAGTACAAGCGTAAGATAAGTGCCAATTTTTTTATTTCTAAAAATATGAAACATCAACGCAAGCAAGATAAAGATTGGACCACCTTCAACAGTAAGCACACTTGGGATAAAAAATATAAAGATTTGTTTGATGATAAGTGGCATATCTTGACTAGCCATCACAAACATGGTCACGAAAGGTGTTACAATAAGAAACAGCAGCCCTAAAACCGCTTTACCGATGTACTTGACTTTCCCGAAAAAGCCATCATACACCCACATGGCACAAAGACCTAAAAACAAAGTACCAAAGATGGTATTAATCAGCTCCACCTTAGAATTTGGCAGGATAGCTGGGACAGCCATAAATAAAATCTGACAAATCCAAAAACCAATCAATAGGTTCAGCATATACTTTTTACGATTGCGTGTGTAGTAAAAGCCTTCCGCACTTAGAAATAAGAAAATCGGCGCAACTAATCTCCCTAGCATTGTAAACCATAATGGAACGCCTTCGAAATAAAACATTTGGTGGATATGGTCAAAAACCATTAAAATAATTCCGATAAGTTTTAAATCAAATGATGTTAAACCTCTTTTGATAATAGACATGTTATTTTCTCCTACTTATATAATTTCAAGACAACAAAACAAGGTTGTACGACTTGACGATATTGAAATTATACACTAGATTCTGGCAGTTTTGTCTTACCCTTTCGTAAGCTCAGTGTAAGGTATTTCAGATATTCACTAGACAATATTTAATCGTCAAATTGACTAGCTGTTACGGCGTAATGTCATATCATCAACGCTATCTGACAAACAGGTGTAAAAATATAGATTCACGCCTTAAAATATCTTGATTTTTTTGATATAATAGATTTAATTTATAAAAATTTAGCGAAATAGGGCGAAATGTCTGCTCTGCTTTCAACATGATACTTTTAATGCTTTATCCTCTTTGGCTATGTCACAATTTGTTGATAAAATAACTCGGATAAAGCGTTATCTGCTACCATGTGCCAGAAGCGAGCATGGATAAGCTCTAAAGTAAGGATGATTGAACATGAATATCTTCGAAGAACTCAAAGCACGTGGTTTGATTTTTCAAAC
>JAKDQI010000192.1 GCA_030454995.1 Pseudolactococcus plantarum
ATTCATGTTATAGCTGGTTACCCAGTTGGTAAAAGTGAGAGGGCGATTATTAAGGGTACTGCTGAAGGTACTCTCAATAAAGATTTAGTAAATGCTTGGTTTGATGAAATCCCTAACAGAAATATCCTGATTAATCTTAAAAATAGTAATTTAATCTGTATTGACTTAGACCAACACAAGGACGGTCAAAATGGTGTTAAGGCATTTAGTGCTATATGGAAAGAAAATAGTCAAGGTGAAAAGCTAGATACTTATGTTGAAAAGACCCCAACAGGTTCGGGAGTTCATATTTTCTTTAAAGTACCTAACGAGACTTTCAATAAGCCTATTGTGAACGAGATAGCAGACGGTGTGGAGATTAAAACACACTTTACACCTATCTACCCAAGTAAGCGCACAGACGGCTTATATCAGCCTTTTAAACAAGATGATACCCTCGCAAATGTTGCTGATTGCCCTAGTTGGTTAATTGATATGATCCATAAACCGCCTAAGAAGCAAACGGCATCTAAAATAGGTAAAAGAACCTATGGTGCTGAAATATGGGAATTATTTAATCAGGGTGCTACCGAGGGTAAGCGAAATAATGACACTAACCGTATTCTTCACTATTGGCGCAAAATCGGTATTGATCCTAGTGTTTGCATGGATTTGCTACTGGCTTTCAATAATAGAACTAGTCCGCCACTTGATGATGATGAACTTACTACAATATGGAAAAGTGTATTTAAAATGGTATAGAAAGGGATAAATGGCATCAGAAAAATTAATTGAATTAGCAACAAAAACACCTAAAGCCCGACAAGATGATGAGTTACCAAAATGGGCTGGGTATGATGAAAAAGGTAACTTGAAAATTAATGCTTCTCTCTTGGGATATGAAATCATGGACGAAATCCCTATGATACGATCTAATGAATTATCGTATGGGGCAAGGTTTGATAAAACAACAGGGGCATGGCGTATGGATAGCCTAGGTGATTACTTAGATGGCTATATCACCAAGAAACTTGAAACCGTTGGCAAGTGGTCGCAACAAAAATTATACGAGACCAAGAAATTTATTATGATTAAAATCTTTGATGAAACTATGAAAGACAATCCATTTAATCATAGTAAACCTTATCTCGTAAATTTTAAAAATGGTACTTATAATTTGAATACTAATCAAATGAAGCCACACGATATTAAAGACTATATCATGCAAAGTCACAATTATTCTATTGATCCAAGTAATCAAAAAGCGCCTATCAAGACGATAGAATGGCTGAAAGATTTGACTGGGGATAGTGATAGTGTTAAATATTTACTGGAGATGATAGGTTATTGCTTTTATAGGAGTTATGCACCATTTCAGACTATCACAATATTACAGGGTGCTGGGGCTAATGGTAAGTCAACATTTTTAGAGTATTTAACCAAGGTACTATGCCATGAAAATATTAGTAATGTGACTTTACAGGATTTGGGAAATGCACAAAATCGTTTTGCTAGTAGTAATCTGTTTCAGAAATTAGCTAATATCTTTGCGGATGTGGATTCAGAGTTTATCAAGTCAACTGGTGTATTAAAAGCCTTGACTGGTGGAGATCGATTATCTGCTGAACAAAAAGGGAAAGATGCCTTTATGTTTGTTAATTTTGCAAAATTGATATTTAGTGCTAATGAGTTACCAGCCTTTAATGACTTCACATTGGGGTTTGAGAGACGGTTATATGTTGTTCCGTTTGGTTGTATTATAGATGATGCATTTAAACAGAAGCATGATTTAAAGGCGATTGAAGCGGAGATACCATTACTTGCTTTATATAGTATGAATATGTTCAAGTCTGCTTTAGACCGAAAAGAGTTGACTGTATCTGATAAGATGCGA
>JAKDQI010000045.1 GCA_030454995.1 Pseudolactococcus plantarum
AAAATTTTCTTGATGTCATACGTGACTCCTTAAAATTAATTTTTCTATTTCTTTATAAGATATTCTAGCTAAATCACCACCAGGAAAATCCAATGCAAGTTCTTTATTTGCGATAATAGATAGTAGTTGAATCATTTGAGCAAAGTTACTACTCATGTCTCCAATTTGACTAGCAACTGCTGCTTCGACATACGCCATCAAATCTGACAACGGCGCTACTGCCTCTTTGCCAGCTTCTCCGCCTACCATAAGGCTATTACCGTTTTGCCCAAAGATTGTAGGTTTTGTTAAAATACCACCATTTGCGAACCAGTCAACAGACAAGTGTGGTACTGTCATATTTTTAAGTGAAAATTCACCTTGAATGCTAAAATGTGGTAGCTTTGGCATCTCAATTTTAGGGAATTTCAAATTTAAACCACTGAAAAATCCTTTTATCGAATTTATCACATTACTTACAGTGTCTTTCGCTGCATTCATTGGCGTTTCGATTGCTGACCTAATGCCGTCCCAAACAGATGAAACTACATTTTTTATTGAATTAAAAACAGATGATATTGTTGAAGATATTCCGTTTATAGCACCACCGATAAATGAAGCAATCCCATTCCACGCTCCAGATACAGCGCTACTTATCCCGCTCCAAATGCCAGATAAGAAATTAGCTATAGAAGAAAAAACAGAACTAGCAGCTGCTGAAATACTACTCCAAATACCAGATAAGAAACTAGCAACTGAGTTCCAGACGTTAGATACAGTCGTACTAATGCTAGTCCAAATACCAGATAAAAACTCGGCAATTGGTGTAAATATAGCTATCGCTGTTTGACTTACAGAGTTCCATACACCAGAAAGAAATGTTGTGACAGCGTTCCAAACTTCTGAAATTTTATTACTTATTGAAGTCCATATACCACTGAAAAAATCAGCAATTGGCGTGAAAACAGCAGTCGCTAGTGCAACTATGATATTCCATGCAGCTTGCAAAATTGACGTTATGAACAACCAGACACCTTGGATTATAGAAGCTATCGTCATAAATATAAGTTGGAAAACTTGAATAATCGGCGTGAAAATAGCAGTTGCTGTATCTACAATACTTTTCCAAGTATTAGAGAAAAAGTCGCTTATTGCCCCCCAAACATTACTTGTTACCTCTTTTATTCCGTCCCAAAGCTTAGAAAACCAGTCTTTAAGACCTCCCCAAACTCCCTTCAACCAATCTACTATCTTACCCCAGTTTTTTATAGCCAGTACTATTGCAGCTATTACAGCTATGACAGCAACAACCACACCAATTATCGGTAGCAAAGTCCCTGCTAAAAACGCCATTCCACCACCAGCAGCTAACACAGCTCCACTTAATGCGGAAAATATGGTTATTATAGCCGCTATAAACGGAGCTAGAGCGGTAAATGCAATCATAAGCGCACCTAAGACAACAACAAACGTTTTCATTCCAGTTGGCATACTAGAGAATGTTTTACCAAGTGATTTTAAAATTGGGATTAAAGCATCTAAAATTGGCTGTAATCCTTCTGCAATTGTTGCGCCAAGTTCGCTAAAAGACAACTTAGCCGACTGCAAAGCAACTGCCTGCTTATCAATTGGATCCACCGTTGAATCGAATGTCTTTTTAACGGTTCCGCTAGATTTTTCAGCAGCACCGCCCAATTCATCTAGGTTAAATGTACCACGTTGTATAGCGTCGACCATACGAGTAGCGCCTTTAGTCCCAAAAACTTCACTCGCAATAGTAAGCGCCTCTGTTTGGCTTTTTGCTCCTTTTATGGAATCAATAGTCCCTTTTAATCCATCTTGTAAAGTTTTGCCATCTTTTGCATACACAACATTAGCTTTTGATAGGCTACTCAATGCATCAGAACTATCAACGCCTGCTTGCTCAAACTTACCTAGCATTTCAGTTCCTTCGCCGAACGATAAACCTAGAGCTTTTATTTGTGGGGCACCTTCAACAGCTTTTGTCATCAGATCATCGACACTAACACCAGTTTTTTGAGATACTGCTGTGACCGTATCTAACACGCTTCCTAAGTCATCGTAGCTTAAATTATAAGTCTCAATTGCACTTTTTGCATTATCAACACTTGATTTGACATCCGTGTTATTGATTTCTGCGAATTGCATTAATTGTGTACCATACCCAGTTAACTTATCGCCTGAAAAACCGAATTGTTGAGTGAGCGAACCTAGTGCTTGACCTAAATCAGCGGTACTTTCTATTGGCATCGAGGAATAAATCTTATCAAATGAAGCTTTTATAACATCTGAATTTTGACCCGTTGTGGTCGTAAAGGTATCCATTCCGTCGTCAATATCTCTGAAAGCTTCTTGTGCCGCTGTTGCAACTTCTTTTAACTTTTCGCCAACTTCTGCAACTTTATCCGTGGCGTTCATTAAATTGCCACTTGTTATGCCGTTGCCTAATTTACCAAGTTCACCATCGGTCTGATTAGATGTAGTTTTCAGATTTTCTAAGTCATTTTTAACTCCTTTAATAGACCCGCCATCATCAACTTTATCAAGGGACTGTTTCATCTCGTTTAAATCAGTACCAGCGCCAAGTGCTTCCTTACCAATTTTATTAAGCGCCATTTCTAATTGGTCACTTGTAGCCGTCCCATTCTTTATAGAGTTAACTAGCCTAGTACCTAGGACATCGCTGAAGTCATTGATAGATTTTCCGCTTGCTTCAAAAAAAGTGTTTAGTCTTTTTGTATTTTGGCCTAATTTTTCTTGTTCAGATTGCAGTCCGCTTAATTGAGACTTATAGCCTTTCAAACTTTGTTCAGTAGTCGCAATCTCACGCTGAAACGCTCTATACTGTTCTTCGCCGATATTCCCAGATTTATACTGAGCTTCTACTTGCGATTGAGCGGATTTAAGCTGATTGAGTTTATCAGATGTATTCTCAATAGACTTAGTTAACAGCTCTTGTTTTTGAGATAGCCCTGTGACGTTAGATGGGTCAAATTTGAGCAGTTTATTAACCTGACCTAATTCAGAATTAAGCTTAACAGAGGTGCTATTAACACCTTTCAAAGCCTTATCTAAACCAGTAGCATTGCCGTCAATCTCAATCGTGATGCCTTTTATATTTTTACTAGCCATCTATCTCCTTTCTAGAAATTATTGAAGTCGTCTTGTGTAGCTTTTCTTGTTTTAGTTTTATTTTTTCCTTTTTCGTCATTGCTGTTATTCTCTATCCACTCTTGAATAAAGTCTAAACATTGCCCGACATTCATATCTTCCATATCAGTCATAGTCAGACCAACATGTTTACAGATATAAAAGAAAGACTCCTCAGTGAAAAGTTCATCAGATCCACTTTTTTTGTCTACTTTTTTTTTGATTCAATTGACGATTGAAGTAATTCTGAAATTTCAGGGAAAATATCTGCGATTGGCATTGAGTCAAATCCATCAAGCCATTCAAGAGGTTCTGGGATTGTTTTATCTGCTGTTTTAGCTAAAACCCAAATGAAGTTATAAAGCACTTCAAAATCGACAAGACCCATATTTTCGTAAGAAATATCTTGTAAATCAATTTCTCCATCTTTTTCTTGACCAGAGAAAACTTTCGCTAACTTCAAAAGTTCTGAGAAGTAGTCTTTTTTAAATTGCGCTTTATAGCGCATGGCAGTTGCCGCTGTTGATTTTAAGCGAACTGGTTTGTCGTCGATATAAATTGTTTTTTCCATGTTTTTTCTCCTAAAAAAAAGCAGCCGAAAAGCTGCCTTGATTTTTTTATACAACCACTGCTTCCAAGTTAACGCTTTTGAACCAATTAGCATACTTGGTAGATTCTTCACTTGTTGTTTGTGTCTTGATAAGTTTTTTACCGCCAACGGTGAGCTGTTTGGCTTTGAAAGGCAATTCTACACCAGAAATATCCTTACCCGTTTTAGATGAAATGGTTGCACGACTTCCGTTGCAATAATAAATCAAGTGGCGAGTCTTCGTTGTGTCGCCATCGAATTGGAAAAGCAACGCAAAAGGACTGAACTTAGCATCTGCAAGCTCTGTGATTGTACCGTCTTTCTCATTAATCACTTCGCCAAGAATATCTTGTCGGAAAGATAGAGGCATATTAGCGATAGTAAGTGTACCGCTGTACCCGTTGTTTTCGTCCTCTGTGAAATATTGCGAGTCGTTATCTGCTGCAAATTCAACTGAGTTTGTTTCTGGGTCCATTTTAAATTCTACCGAACCAGCAAGCGGGACTGGCGTTGCGAATGTAGGCGTGCCACCTACTCCAAATGTTAATTTTGCATAATGTGCGTTTTCAAGTCCATAAGTAACTCTATTTTCTTTAGCTGCCATCTATTATCTCCTTAAATTGTTATCTCATAAGCTACTTCGTACATGCTTTCTGTATCTAAGTAGCTTTCGTAAGTATCATATCCTATTTTATTTGTATCTAAAATAGTCTCTAACTGTTCTTCAAGCTCAATGTCTTTTTCGTCAGAATAAAGCTCGATAGTGATATTGTTAACTTTTGCATAGTTTTGGTTATCAGCTTTCAAAGTACCTCGATTATCTTCTTTGTAAAAAATAATATAAGGCAAATTCGGTGCTTCTCCAACTTTAAAAGCTCTATATTTAACTGGTATCTCAAGAGTTTCTAGCAACTCTCTAAGTTTTTGAAGTGTCATCTTTGAATTTCTACCCCCATTCGCTCAATTGCCAATCTCTCGGCATCTGATATGTGCGGTTCGGCTTTAGTACGACCACCATTGCGCTTAGCGTGACCTTTCTCTAAAAGATGAGTTAGGCGGTAGTCTGTAGCATTATGGACTACATAGCTAGTACCGTCTTTTTTCTTTCTCCATCCTTTTGCGTACTTACCACGTCTACCAACTGGACTATTAGCTTTAAGATAAGCAACGGTTTCATCGGCTACAAGGCTTTTAGCGTGTTCTAATTTTTGATTGACTTCTTCTGAGTACTCAGCAAGTGCATCAGCAATCTGAGAAGATATATCCATCAGGCTGCTCCTTTTTTAGATTTCAACTTAAGCTCAATTTCTTCATTTGAAATTTTATAAACGTTGACGATTTGGTACTTAATACCGTCAATTTCAACTAATTCCTCGTTAGAATATTCGAATGGATGAATCACAATTATTTTAGCAATCGTGATATTAGATTGACCTGCGATAATCAGCTCGCCACGAGTTATTGGTTTTTCGTATGCCAAAAGCTCAATCGCTTTATACTTTGGTACTTTGTCCCCGATTTTATTCGTTGTATATCCATCAACTTGCAGTAGACTTACTTCTAAATCCCAATTATTCAATAGAACCACCGCCGAACTTTATAATCAAATTTCTAAGACGATATTCAAGGTTTCTTGGCATAACGTTTCCGCCCTTGTTTTCGTATCTAAAAGCTGACAAATCAACAACAAACATCAAATGAGATGAGTTATTGGAATCAAGCAATATTCCTTTTTCGCTTGTCAATTCTTCGATAACTCCTGATACGATTATCGTCAGTAGCTCGTCTCGGACATTTGACTTATAGCCTAAGGAGGCTTTAAGCAAGTCCAAGGCTGATGCCTTAAACTCTGTTTCATTCATCTTCACTCACTTCCTTAATTAATGGCTCTTTACGTTGATTGCTAGATGATGATAGTTCATCTAGTCTAGCTTTCTTAGCCTTTCCTTTTGTAGGGTAATTATCACCAACAATCGTGATATGCTTCATAATGTCACTCTTTATACACCAGGTGCATTAGTGTAAGTGATGTAGAATCCAGCCTTTGTGTCTGTTTTCTTGACATCGTAACGGATAATACCAGCAAGTAATTTACCGTAAATTTGATTATCAATCCAAGCGACTGTTGTTTGTTTGCGGTCAAAGTAACTTACAAATTCTTTAGGATCTCCCAAGAAACCAACCAAGTTACCTGACTTAGTTCCGATAATGTCATCATCTAACACAACAACTTCCTTACCGAGCAACGTTTTGCCACTAGCAGATGTAATTGAATCTTGAAGCAAGTAACGACCGTTTTTGTCTTTCAATTTGTCAAGTTCGTTGTATAGTGAAGCTGATACGATCAATTTAACGTTGTATACACGCTTAATCGTTACATTAATGATGTCTTTAAGTCCATCAACTCCGACAACTGCTTTTGCAGTAGCTGTTTTGAGAACGGTAGCGATATCAGCATTTGTTGTGTTCAGCGTTTGGTCTGTGATTTCATCAGCAATAAGACCCGTCACGTCATAGGTTGCATCGTCAATAATTTCTTGCGAAATAGGGATATAACCACGGCGTGTTTTAACGCTGAAATCAACTTCTGTGAATGTTGGATTTGCTAATTTAGGGTTAGCTTCTAATTCAGCAACCGTTGCCATCTTAGTACCCGATTTTTCGATCACTGGATATTTACCAGATGAAGTATTGACTTGGATAACATTTACATATTTTTTCAAGTCAACAACATCTTCAGGAACAAGTGCAGGTGCTAATAATTCTTCTGGAATCAATGCACCACCCTCAACCGAGGTCATTCCTCTACTTTCTGCACGTTGTTCTCCCTTAGAGTGGACGAATGCATTAATTGCTGAGCGTAATTGAGTTGTTTTCTCTGTTTCTTCATGAGTTACTACTTTTTGGCGTTTTTTCATTGATCGGTTCTCCTCACCTTCTGCATTATCAGTGCCTTCTGCACCTTTATTGGCTTCATCGAGTTCTTTTTGCAAGTCAGATTTTTCGGATTCTAACTTTTCGATTTTTTCGTCCAATTCTTTGATTTCTTTTTCAAGCTCATCAGCGGACTTTTCGACTTCTTCTACTTCCTCAGGGGCTTCGGCTTCTGACAAAGCGGTTGATAATTCACCCTCACGCTTTTCTAGCTTAGAGCGTTCCTCTAAATATTCTGTAAGTTTTTTTGAACGCTCATCAATTTTGCGAGCTAAAATAAGTTGTTTTAATGCCATCTAATTTCTCCTTTAAATTTTGCTTGCGAGCTTGTAAAGTTCGCTCATGCGCTTCTTTAATTTGTTTGCTACGAGCTTCAACAGCTGTATCTTGATACGCTGGGAAAGTAACTACCGAAACTTCGTAAAGTTTTAGCGATTTGATAATAAATTTGACCGTTCCGTCTGAGTTTTGAATCATTTCTTCGTTAAGAATTTCAAAACCAAATGAGCATTGGTCAACATCTCCTCGAACGACACGAGAATATAAATTCATCGCCTCTTGGTCATTTTCGTTGACCGTGATTTCTCCGTACAACCCTTTATCGTCCACAGACAAGCTCAGTGTGCTTGCTTTTGTTCTGCCTAGGACTTTAGCGGTATCGTGGTCAACAAGCGCCTTAACATCGCTAAAATCGACACTATCAAACGCTTCTGGTGCTACTTCTTCATACACGCCTTGATAAAGTTCTGTTTCTGAATTAAATACAACAAAATAACCACTGATAATCTTGCTATCTGTGGTTTCTTGTGTGTTATCCAGCTGTCCAATGTCTCTGACTTGCAAAGACCCTCTATTCGTCATTATTCCTCACCTCCTTTCCCTTGGTTCTGTACTAGCTTCATCTGATTTTGAATATCATTCTGTAGTAAATAGTTTTCAAGAACCAATAAATCGTCCATGTCAGGGTCTGGTGGCATACCAACCCAATTTCTCAACTCGTTACGTCTAAGTGCGTTAACACTTACCATTTGTACACCAGCTGTAGTCATATCTGTCAAAGAGTAATTGTAAAGACTGCGAGGGTTGAAATTAAAATACATCGTGGGGTCAAGTATCAACTTATTCATCGTTTGTTGGATTGACTGGGCGATTGACAAAATCCTTGTGTTAACAAAATTGTTGTATTCGTCTTTGTTGTAAGTGCCAACTCCCAAAAGAAAAGGCGGAACACCCAGTAAGGATGCTACCGTCTTTTTGTCAATCTCAACCGCTTCATTAATCGCTAAATCTTGAAGAGTTAACGGCTTTAAGGTTCTAACGTCAGCGATACCCTGCGGAACAATCCAAGGGGCACCAACTTTTTTCCGTTTGAAAAAGCGTTTTTCTATTTCTTCACGACCTTCTTCGCTAGACAGTTCATTCGTATCAGTATCCATCGAGATGATCACGCTAGGTAAGTATTCACTTTTCATAAACGCTTTTTTGGTAACGTATGACTGTTTTAAGTTGTCCGTCAAATCTTTCAACGATACCTTGTAGCCACTACCTACGAATGGTCTATCTGGTTCTGGATTGATAGAAAAATGAAGCAAAGTGCTAGGGTCGTACTCAATAGAATCTACCGAAATTGTATAGTCATAATCTCCTAAATTGAAAGATGTCTTATTCGGAGGTATCGGCATCAAAGACTGCAATTCTATACCGTTAAAAATAGGTCTTACAACTGCATTGCCGCCACCTTCCAAAAGGAGTGTACGCACAATCCAAGAAATAAAATTCTTTCTCGTCATGTATTGGTTAGGTTCAATATCAACTACACGAGATAATTTGTTAGATACCCTAATGTCGCCTTTTTCAGTGTTCTTCATGAGTTGAATAGTCATACTTGATACCATGTCAACAATTCGTTCAACACCCATGCGAATTTCTGGGCTGTCTGAAAGTCTCATATAGTTGTCAGTTATCATCTCTTTGTATTCGTTTGAACCTACAAATACAAATTCACTTTTCACAGGATCTGACCTGACCTGCCGTTTTTTTCCAAAACCTAATGCCATTATTCCTCCTTAGCCTAAAAAGGCTTGTTTTTTCTGGTTGCTTTCACCAGCTTCGAGACTAGCAACACAAGCAAATACACTTGCATCGAATAAGTCAATACGCTGGTTAGGCAGCACTTTTTCAAACTGAATCATATCATCAGTTTTTTCAATTGCTACCACATTACTAACGCAATATTCATAAGCTAAGCTGTGGACATAGTACAGTTCAGCATTCTTTGCCTTAACTTCAATATGCCTGAACCCCTCTGATTTTCTATAAAAATATTGAGGAGCATCGAGCATTTTGAATTTAGCTTTTTTCATTTTCAAGAAAAACTCACGCCCAAATTTCTTATCAAAATGAACTTCACGAATTTTAAAACCTAAACCTCGCATGGTTACAAACCACTTGACAACATCATCATACAAGACAGTAGGTGTATTGCTCAGCGTTGCCCAACCTTCCTCAGACCATTCAAATAACGGTATATTGTCAACCTCCGCTTTCTCAATCGCTCTTGCACGAGGGAAGAAAGCGTGAGTGATTGAAACATCTATATTTTTGACGTGTTCGACGCCCTCTGAATCAGTGTATTTATGGTCTTTTAACGTACCATATAATGCAGTAGCCGTTAAATCGTGCAGCTTAGACAAATCCGCTCCACCGTACCAAACGATGGGTAATTTTGACAACTCCTCAACCGTCCATTCAAATTGACTATCAGAGTATTTAAATTCGTCAATATCAAAGTAAGCATTCTCAGCAGTTGTAAAGACGTTTAAAGTCTTGTTTAAGAACTCAGACTTTAACTGAGGCTCTAGCATTGCTTGCCTTGCGTCTGCTAACAATTCCGATAGCGTTGTAGTCTGGTCTAGAGATGGTGTCAATGATTCCAAAACTTGCGGGTCATCAATCGTCGTGACTTCGTGAGTGACTGGATTTAAAATGTTACCTTTTTTATCTTGTTCAGCCATACATAAAAAAATGAAATAGCTGTCATAAACCGGGTCGTTTATCTGGCCGTCAAGGAATTTCTTTAATGTTTGAATCCTCATTGCAAGGAATCCATTTGCTACATCGCCAGCTGTTGAAATACCGACTAATAATTTATTCCGATATGCTTTCATGGCATTCTTCATCAGCGTGTACTTCTTAGCACCAGCCTTTTTCCACGAGTGTATCTCATCAAGTATCAAGCCATTACAGTTGAACGAGTCCAACTTGTCCTCTTGATTAGCCTTAGCGATAACTTCTATCTTCCCATCTGAAAACTCAGCCTTGATAGAGTGTTCTTGGTTATTATCTCGCAACCTGAATTTTTTAAATCCTTTTCGGACTAAAGATAGGTTATAAGACAAAAACCCGAAAGCCTCTTTGGTTTGGTCTATTGAGTTAGCTAGTATATAAACTTTACTTCCTGATTTCCTATCAACAACACCTTTAGCCCAGCTTAAAGCGCTAGAAAAAGCCGTTTTCCCTTGTTTCCTTGGCAAAAAAATAAGCGCTTCATTGAATCTCCTAATATTCGTATCTTTATTAAAAAAGCCAAATAAATTGACTATGATAAACTTTTGCCACGGTAAAAGTAAAAGAGGAGTTCCAGATAAGTCAACGCCATTTAAATCTTGCCCTTGCTGATGCTTTATAGTTCCTTCGATAAGTCCTATAACAAAATCAAACTGATCACTTCTAAAATCCCACTTATCAGATTTCAAATCGTCAACAAATCTTTGAGCAGCTTGAACTTGTTCTATATTGGCTAGTTTCTTACCACTGACCAAATCTTCTGCGTATTTTTTAGCTTCTAAAAAATTGTTGCTTACTTTTTCCATTCATCATCTCCTTTACTTTATGAAATTTGCGAACGGGTTCGGTTCATCATCTTCTTTGATTTGACCAGCGTTATTTGACTTAGGGTTTAGCATTAACTGATTAGAATAAGCTAGAATATCTTTTCTTAATTTTTCAATCTGATCTAGTGACGGATGTTTTTTAAGAGAACCTGCAGCACTTTCAACAGTTGCAGGGCAACCGTTTTTCTCCCAATCTTTGACTAAAATATAATATTGCCTTAACATTCCAGCGTAAATCCCGACAATTCTGTTGTACGCAACATCATGCACTTTTAACGCCTTCATTTGCTTTATCGTATAGTCGTAAATCGTGCGCTCTGTAGGTATCTTCTCCAATCCATCACCTCCTTTCAGATTATGAAAAAAAGTTTTTCAAAATTCTCGTAAATTTGGAAAAGACTACCCTATTCGTTCCCTTAGAGCTTCAATTTTTATCGAGATCGATAGGGGGGTATGCCTTTCCCAATATTTCTTTAATTTCTTTTAAAATATCTTCGTCATAAGATATTGCATAGACATATACTTTACAATCATAATCAAAAGGAATAACACACTTAAAAAGTGCATTAATACCCCGTGAATCAATATATTCAGTAACTAAAGCTTCAACAAGCTTGCGGTGCAGCTCCATAAGATACATAGAACCACTACCACCAACATTAACAACAATCTCTAACTCTTTAATCATTTCATTTATCCTCAAATTCTTTCTTTCTTTTCAACTGCCACTCAGCACCTAGCTTAGTTGGTTTATCAGTGATCCTGTTGTGCATCTTGTTATGACAATCATTACACAGACTAATCAGATTCCAACTAACCAAAGATAGCTTAGGATAGTCCTCATAGAAGTATATGTGATGTACAGCCTTAGCTTCTTTATTCTTAAAGTACCTTTTGCAATTCTGGCATTCATACTCGTCACGTCTCAGGATAGAGTCACGTTTACTCAACCATCTCGGAGACTTATAGAATTTAACATCAGTCATAACCTATCCCAAACCCTTCCCTTAATGTTTCTCTATTTAATAAACCTGATATCAAGTTTCATATTTAATTTATCGGCTATCTGATTCAAAGTTCTAACGCTTGACGACTTTCTATTATTCTCTAAGTCATTAAGATATGTTCTTGATATACCAATCCTATCAGCGAACTGCTGTTGTGTCTCACGATAGCTATCTCTGAGTTCTTTGATGGCATATCCAACATTAATATAGTCATCTTCTCTTAGTAGTTCTTGAACCGTCGTATCTCCTAGTTCAGCAATCTTTTTAATACGTTCATTATTAGGTAGTGATTGACCACGTTCCCACTTAGAAACGTTACTTTTTAACACACCACCAATTGCATTACCAAATTGTTCTAACGTTTCACCTCGTTTTTTACGTATCAATTTTATACGATTACCAACTTCAACGCTCATATACCTATCCTATATCCTTTCCTTTATGTTTATTTCTCTCAGACCTAGCACCGTTGTTGAAAGCTATGCTATAAAGAAGAATACTAATGACTATATCAATGATATGATTCATACCTATCCCTATATCCCTTTCCACGTGATCAACATTCAATTATAATAACCTTTTTACGCTATAAACCATTTATATGTAAAGGTTTGTAACCTTGATCAACACACACAAAAAGCCACAGCGCATGCTATGACTTGATTAATTATTTATATTCGATGCAAATATTTTCAAACTTCTTATAAGCGTCAAAATAAATTTCAGATTTGTCGCCGTTAAAAGTAACCTCATAGTACATACCGTCAAATAGCGTAGTACTTAGCAACGCTTTGTTGTTTTGTAATACTTTAGATTGCCAAACTACGAACACATCAAACTCAGGTACTTCATCACTTTTATCCGTGTGTTTATTCGTGTAATCTCTTACAAGTTCTTTACATTTCTTAATAAACAGTAAACTATCCATTATCATTCCTCCAAAATTTATTTACAAACTAACAACGTTGGCATCGAACCCACTTACAAACCGCATCCGCAATCTATAAACTGCCAAGTGTTGTCAAATTGCGACCTAACCTATAAATGTCGCACGGCTTGTACTTCGCTATTATTCTATGCCTTTAAACTGTTACACAGCCACGTTGACGGCATCCGATAAGTCAACGCGTTTCCATAGGTTCTATACCAGGGACGACAGAATCGAACTGTCTACTTGAACCGCGGCTAGCTTTCAAATCCCTAACAAAAATCACAATAAACCCTAGCTTAAGTTGTCGAGGATTAAGCTTGCTCGTATCGGGAATACAGGATTCGAACCTGCGACTTCCTAGTCCCAAACTAGGCGCTCTGACCAAACTGAGCTAATTCCCACTATTCAGTTGTCTGGAAATTCCGAACAACTGGACGTGATTCATGCGGTAATACGTAATTAATGTGTGTGTGATTGAATATTTATCCGCAATCATCATAATACTATTATATCAGTTATTTAAGCGTTTTTATGCAACGTTTATGCAGTGATTATGCAATTATCACAAAATACCGTAAGCTGTTGCAAATTGTAAGTAGGCTCTGTTTAGATAGTTATGATACTGCCTAACTGAGTATCCAGTCTTATCCGCTAACTGCCACTGCGAGTAGTCTGTATCGTCAAGATACTTATGTTGCAGTATGATACTCTCTAATAGCTCACAGCGTGCAACACAACGCTCTATCTGTTGCATCTGACTAATTACATCCATATACTTATCAAGTGCAGTGTCGCCCATTCCTGAGCCTCCTCGTGGCATATCTGAGAAAGTTGGAGACTTGACACTTGGCATTTTCAACTTCTTGGCTATTTTCAACTGACGATACTTCCTCAGCACTTTCTTGCTCTCATCAATCGCCTTACTCACTTCATCATCACTATATAGCAATCCTAGTCCGTCCACGATAATCCTTTCTACACAAAAATCCATTGTTTAGCCACAAATGTCATTGACCAGCGATATTAGTTTGTCTGTATTTTTCCATAACTTTGGGATATTTACTAACAAATTTTAATTGTTCTTGATGTAAACGATCGGACCAATGAAAAAGTCTATCAATTTCTGCTAA
>JAKDQI010000193.1 GCA_030454995.1 Pseudolactococcus plantarum
TGGGCTAAGACAAGAGTGAAACATATATGACACTTGTAGCTGAGTAGTTAAGTCATAAAAAAAACTTGAAGATGAGTCATCTTCAAGTTTTTAATTTATTTTATTGACTTATTTCATAGTAGGGAATAAGAGGACATCACGGATGGATTGTGCACCTGTTAATAACATAACCAAGCGGTCGATCCCAATACCAAGACCACCAGTTGGAGGCATACCATATTCTAGAGACTCAACAAAATCATAGTCGATACCAGTCGCTTCGTCATCACCATTAGCAGCATCACTAGCTTGTTTTTCGAAACGCTCTAGTTGATCGATAGGATCGTTTAATTCTGTAAAGGCGTTACCGAATTCACGTCCAACGATAAAGAGTTCAAAACGATCAGTAAAGCGTTCGTCTTCTGGATTTTTCTTAGCAAGTGGTGAGATATCTACTGGATGACCATAGATAAATGTTGGTTGAATAAGTGTTGCTTCAACATATTTTTCAAAGAATTCGTTAACGATATGTCCCCAACGAAAATGTGGTTCAATCTTGATATCATGTTCTTTAGCAACTGCTTTAGCAGCGTCTAAATCTTTAATATCAAAGAAGTTAACACCAGTTTTTTCATTGATAGCATCAACCATATGAAGGCGCTTGAAAGCATCCGCAAGATTGATGTCTTGTTCATCGTAAGAGATGATGTCTTTACCAACCGCAGCTTTAGCGACATGTTTGATCAAGCCCTCAGTTAAATTCATCACATCTGTGTAGTCTGTATAAGCAGTATAGACTTCAAGCATAGTGAATTCAGGGTTATGGGTTGTATCCATGCCTTCGTTACGGAAAACACGGCCGATTTCGTAAACTTTTTCCATACCACCTACGATAAGGCGTTTGAGATGAAGTTCTAAAGCGATACGCAAAGCCATATCGATATCTTGTGCATTATGATGTGTCATAAACGGTCTAGCAGCCGCACCACCAGCTTCATTATGAAGAACAGGTGTTTCAACTTCTAGATAATCATGACTGTCTAGGTAACGTCTAACTTCAGAAATTATTTTACTACGTGAGACAAAACGATCAAAGCTTTCGCGATTAGAAATTAGGTCTAAGTAGCGTTTGCGGTACTTAGTTTCAGTATCAGTTAAGCCGTGGTATTTTTCAGGTAATGGACGTAATGCTTTAGATAAGAAAGTAATATTGTCAGCTTTAATTGACAATTCTCCCATATCAGTACGCATCACTTCACCTTCAACACCATAAAAATCGCCTAAATCTGCGTGTTTAAAGATATCGTAAGCTTCGTCACCGACATTATCTTTACGAACGTAAATTTGAATTTGCCCTTCACGATCTTGGATATGGGCAAAGGATACTTTACCTTTACCACGTTTTGTCATGATACGGCCAGCAATAGTTGCTCGCTCAGCTAAATCATGTAAGTCTTCTTTGGATTTATCTGCATAGGTTTTATTTAAACTTGCAGAGTTTGCAGTACGCTCAAAACGTTTACCAAATGGATCAAGTCCAGCTTCGCGAATTGTTTCCAATTTTTCGCGCCTCACAAGCATCTGGTCGTTTAGTTCTACTGTAGTTTCGTCAGCCATTTTATCCCTCATTTCAAAAAGTTCACTGCTTTTATTTTACCATATTAGCACGTGTTTGTGTAGCTATCAATGCGTAAATGATGATCATCTGACTAAAAACATTAAAGT
>JAKDQI010000046.1 GCA_030454995.1 Pseudolactococcus plantarum
ATATGTATGAATACAAATAATAAAAAAAATCTATGGATTGTTCTCCTCGTTGCTATCGCTGCTATCTTAGCCTTCATATTAGTCTATGTAGCAAACAGACCTAAAGAGGATACTAAACAAACAACACAAAGTAACACGCAACAAGAATCAAGTGCACAACCGTCAAACAAAACTGACTTGAAGGTGTTTACTAAGTTAGTCAAAGCTGAAAAATTTGATCCAAGTAGTGTTAAAGAATTAAAAGTTGAAGAGCTGAAAGCTGGAACAGGCGATACAGTTTCAGAAACTGATACAATTTCTGCAAATTATACCGGTTGGAATGCATCTGGTACTATCTTTGATTCAACTAAAAAATCTGCCACCACTGATCCTAAGCCTATCGAATTCCCATTATCTGGTGTGATTCCTGGTTGGACAAAAGGATTGTCCGGTAAAAAAGTTGGTGGAATTTATAAGTTAATGATTCCAGCAAACATGGCTTATGGTGATAACGCACCATCTAAAGATGTGTCAGGGCCATTAGCCTTTGTCGTTGAAATCGTCGCTAAAAAATAAAAAAAAAAAGAAGATGCGATCATCTTCTTTTTTTATGTCCTGATGTAGTCATAGCGACTGCCAGACTATATAAAGCTAATAAAGATTTCTGCTATAGAAAAGTAAATAAACACACTGGTGATATCTGACATGGTAGAGATAAAAGGACCTGATGCAACAGCTGGATCAAACCCCAGTTTTGACATACCTACAGGAATGAGTGATCCCGCCAGGTTCGCTACTGTAATGGCGCAAAACATCGCAACACCTACAGCAAGCCCCAACATGACGTTGCCTTTCCAGATACTCACCACAGTAAAGATCGTTAAACCTGTAACCGCTCCTGTCACCAACCCTGTCGCTATCTCGGCCATAATCAAAGAAAAGAAAGATTTATTTTCTTCATCATTTATCGAAATACGGCGAACCGATACGGCTAGAGACTGTGTCCCTGCATTACCGGCAGTACCTGTAATCAAACTAATAAAAATTGCCAAAACAGAGGCCTGACTCACAAGACCATCAAAGTGATCGATCAAGCTTGCTGTCCCCATACCCAAAAATAATAAGGCAACTAACCAAGGCAAGCGTTTCGCAGCAGATTCAATAGGACTTTGATTCACATTATCTGTGTTAACACCGGCAAGACCTGAGTAATCACTTTGGGCTTCATCATCGATAACGTCAATAATATCATCAACCGTTACGATCCCCAACATCAAATTATCATGACTGATCACTGGCAAGGCAAGGAGATCATAATCCCTAAAATAACGTGCAACACGTTCTTGAGGCTCATCAACATCCACCTTGATGATATGTTCATTCACAATATCCGAAATCAAGGTGTCATCATGAGAAATTAAAAGACTACGTAGAGAAATCACTCCTAACAACTGTTTGTTTTGGTCTAAGACATAAACATAATAAATCGTTTCTGCGTCCTCTGCTGTTGCCTTGATAACAGTCATGGCTGACTTTACTGTCTGATTAGCTACAACAGCAACAAACTCTGTTGTCATCAAAGACCCTGCTGTTTCCTCATCATAGTGCATGAGGTTACGGATCTCTGTTACTTTTTCAGGTGCCATCTGTGCAAAAATGGCCCGGCGCTCTCGTTTGCTTAAATTAGTTAAAATATCTGCTGCATTATCGGCAGACATCTCATCAAACATCGTCGAGAGATATTCTGGAGAAATTTCTTTAAGATAAGGACTGATATCTACTTCATCAAAATCAAGATTTTCAAATATTTCTGCTAGCTCTTGAGGCGATAAAAACTTATACAGTTCTAAACGTTCTTCATCAGTAAAATCAAGATAATACTGAGATTGATCATAGATATGGTGTTCGAGAAATTCATCGCGAAAGGATTGGATTGCATTTGTATCCAGGTACTCCTGCAACTTTGAAAAAATTTGTTGTGTTGTTAAAATGTTAGTACTCATTTTATCAGGAGCTCCTTAACTTAATTTGTAAACTGTACCTTAGCATCCATACTGCACACATGATTAACGTTTTTTTATGAAAAACATCTCAAATAAGCACATTTTTTCTTTGATACCTTTTCCTTGTCATTATAACGTAATGGCTTCTTGATGTAAACTATAGCCTATCGGTGTCTGGGTCTTGCTGTGCTTCCTCTTTTAAAATCTGAGCCATATCTTCAGGTAATGCTGCCGCTAAGTTAATTCGTTCACCCGAAAAAGGGTGTTGAAAACTTAGCGTATGACAATGCAAAGCTTGACGTTTAATTTTATCTCTAAACCCACCATATAAATCATCTCCTAGTAACGGCGCTGATAAATGCGCAAAATGCACTCTAATCTGATGTGTGCGACCCGTATGTAGTTGGATATCAACCAAGCTAAACTGTTCACCAGTCTTGATAATTTGATAGGACGTATGTGCATATTTAGCAGTTGGATGATCCGCAGCTACTACAGCTCGTTCAATAATTGAGCCATCCTTACGTCCGATGGGTACCTTAATCTCATGTGATGACTGTAAGTCATTTGATGTATGCACCAAAGCAAAATAACGTTTTGTAATTTTTTTTTGCTGTAATAGTTTATCCATTCTACTATGCGCATAGCCGTGCTTCGCAAATAACATCAAACCAGAGGTATCTTTATCCAGTCTAGTGACAACGTGAACTTTTTGATTCTCATATCCTTGTATCTTTAAGTAACCGGCGATAAAATTACTCATCGTTTTATCTGGATAGTTTTGCCCTGTCACACTGGCTACCCCTGCAGGCTTGTCAACAACTAAGAAGTGGTCATCTTCATAGATGATGGAAAGTGGCATTTCTTGTTGCTTTAGCGTTGCTGTTGCTTGTTCTGATGGGATATCGACAATTACCAGATCATTTTGAGATAACTTAAAAATGGCATTTCTCTCAATGCCATTCACAAGTAATCGCCCGCCATCGAACTTAATCTTTGCTAAGAGTTTTTTGGAGATGCCGTGCTGTTTTAGTAGCGTTTTTAAAAGCAAGCCATCTTGGCTAGTTGTAAATTCAAATCTCATTTTACTTCACCTATAAATGAATTTTTTACACGATGCCAAAATCCTGTATGTCCACCATTTACAAAAGCAATCTCTCCACCATCAAGGCTATAGGTCACAGAAGCAATCTTATCATAAAAAAATTCTAGCTGATCTACAGTTAACAAATAATCATTTGCATTTTCTAAAACAAATGTGACAGTATCTTTAGCAGCTATGATCATAGGCGCACCTAAAGTTCTATAAACCAAATTATTGAGCGAAGCAACTTCTGTCACCTGAAATGCTTTGACACGTGGGTGCATGACAGCACCACCGATTGATTTATTATAAGCAGTTGAGCCGGTAGGTGTTGAGACTGCTAAGCCATCACCTCTAAATTTTTCAAATAAAAAATCTGAAATTTCAACATCAGCAACTAATGTTTTTGACGCTCTCTTGATGATTGATTCATTTAAAGCTAGATGTGTTTTGACGTCACCATCGGTAAATTGAATTTTAACTTTTAAGAGCGGATATCTAAAGGCTTCCTCCGGTGTTTCATGCTTGATTGCTTCTATCAATTTTTCAAGTTCATGCTCCTGAAAGTCTGTATAAAACCCAAGGTGTCCTGTATGTAACCCAATGAATCTGACTGTATCTAATTGCGTTTCATAATAGTGAAGCGCAGCAAGCATTGTGCCATCTCCACCAACAGAGATGACAATATCTGGATGTGCTTCATCAAAGATAAACCCTGCTTTGATACATAATGCTTCTAGTTCTGATGCTATAGTCAGTGTTCTTTGATAATTATTTTTTATAATCCAAACTTTTTTACCAGTTGTTTTCTTCATCAAAATCATCTCGATTTTCTACACCATCATCAACTTTACGATGCGGTGGATTAAATAAAAGTTGTGCGTCTTGTATCTCCTCGCGAATTTTACTCATCTCTTCATCCAAAGCAAATGCAATTTTTGCTGTCGTGGCTAAGCGGTTTTTCAATTCATCTGGAAAAGCACCTTGATATTTATAGTTAAGCGAATGCTCAATTGTTGCCCAAAAATTCATGGCCAATGTTCGAATCTGTATCTCAGCAAAAATCAATTTTTGCCCTGTTACCATCTCTACAGGATACTCGATCACGATATGATAACTTCTATAACCAGATTCTTTTTGATTGTGGATATAGTCTCGTTCCTGTATAATTCTAAAATCTTCACGTTTGCGTAAGAGTCGTAATACTTCATCTACGTCTTCTACAAACTGAACCATCACGCGCACTCCAGCAATATCTTGCATTTCAGCGATATTTTCCGCCGTAAACCCACGCAGTCGAGCCTTATTTTTGATTGATTCAGACGGTTTAACACGACCGGTCACAAATTCAATCGGCGAATGGCGATGTTGTTTTTGATATTGTTTTCTTGCACCACGTAACTTAATTTTTAATTCTCCAACAGCTTGGATATAGGGGTCAAGAAAAGATTCCCAGTCAAATTTTTCTGTCATTATTTATCGTTGATAGCACTTATAGTCTTTTTGCGGATCATTTGCAACTGCTATCTTTCCTCTATAAATATATTACGAATAAAATAAATATTCTCTTTCTCATTTTAACATATTTTCTAGTTGCATGCTATGTGAGACAAATGTCATATCAGGTAATTCCTTAGGCGATATCATTTTACTCTCGAACCTGTTAGTCCTAACTTTTCAACTTTTTTATAAGCACGAGCCTTATCCGACATGATTATAAATTGGGTATCCTTATGAAACTTTCACCATATCTAATGAAAACAGGGTATCACCTATCTTGACAAGGGCTAACACAAAGTTTTACAATAGACTTTTAAAGGTGTTACGCATTGTTATATCTATTTATCACTCATACTTTCTAAACGAAAGCACGTAAGGACATGCTATGAAAACAAATCTTGAAATTGAATACAAAACGCTTCTAAGCTTATCTGAATTTGATCAACTAAGTAAACGCTTCAGTCACATCACGCCAGTCCAACAAACCAACCATTATTTTGATACCCATGATTTACAGCTTAGAAAAAATAAGCTTTCTTTACGTATCCGTACATTTTCCAAAGGCGCTGAGATGACTTTGAAAATACCGCAAAAGGTCGGAAATATTGAGTACAATATCGACTTAACAACGCAAGAAGCACTAACTATTTTAGACAAAGATACCCTAGCCAACTATCCATTATTGATTGATGGTATTCTTGAACAATTAAAACAATACGACATCCAGCTGAGTGATATCCATGCATTAGGTTCTCTGACCACAACACGTCGTGAATATCAGACACCTATTGGACTCATGGCGCTAGATAAAAATGAATATAGTCACAAAATTGATTATGAGTTAGAATTAGAAGTTGAAGAGGCTATCAAAGGCCAACAAGACTTCAACCAATTTTTAAAGGAAAATAATGTCGAGCATCGCTATGCCCGCAGTAAAGTTGTGCGATTCTTAGAATCCATAGGCAAGATGAATTAACTCTATTTTGGGGGTTATATGGTACATTATGATTAGCAACTTTCATAATGAGTTACAGTAGCAAATTAGATAGTAAATATTTTTATCTCATATCAAACTTTGGTAAAATGAAGGTAGATAACCTTCTTTTTTTCTGCAATCAGTCTCAAAGTTTACCATGACCTACTCGTGACAGTAAACATGTTGAAGTATGAGCAGATATTAGCAACAGTATAGAAATCGGGGATACAGATGGGTCAAGAAATTCAGCATTACTTTACTATTTTTGACGATGAATTTACCAATTTTGATACACGAACTTACGATTGGTTTTTACATCCAGTCGTGACCCCCGCTGCCGTAAGAAAAATTCAAAACATTTATCACTTAACGCAAGATATTGCGACTTATAACAAGATTTTTAATCGTATTCATAAAGTCACATTAGATTATTTTACTGTCAATTTTTCTGGTCGTCATTCAGGTCGCTCATTTCTACTAGCACTGCAAGAAGAAATGAGCGGCCTAACGCCGCTAAGTTATGATAATCATGTTTTACTGGCACTCTTACATCGACTACATTTTGACGTCTCAGAATTTATCAAATATTACCCGTATGCTAAGAGTAGTATCAGTGTAGAACAAAAAAATTTTAACTCAGAACATCTAACTATCCTGCCAACAACATTTATTTATTACAAAGACGATGTTGTCAAGATCGAAGCTCTTGCACAACGTCAAATTTTCGATTTTCTAAATACAAAAACAGCTGAACGTTAATTGTCAACTGTTTTTTTTTCTTCTATAGAAACAATTTTTTGAAAGGCACTTGAAAAATCTCTATCAATTTGATCAAACTGAGACACTTTGACGTCATGAACAAAATGCAAGTTTATGATTTTTGGTAACACCTCATCTAGTAAGGCAGTATCAACATACAACATAGCATAGCGTGCTTTTTTACTACTATAGACTAACTCACCATAATTGCTCAACTGCCTAACGTGTTTATAGCTATTGTAAAAAATATACATAGCTGTTCTACCTTTAATCTCCATCGTAGGCACTTTGGGTTGTTCAGCCACAAGCGTGGTGTTTTCCATGATGTCCTCCTTTTTTTAATGGTAGCTGCTCATCAACAGGTACATCTTCAGAAATGACGTTGGCTATTTTTTTGACGAGATCAGAAAGTGATTTTTGTACATCATTTTCAGCTACTTTAAGCTCATAAATGACTTCATCCATGAGCAGCTCTTTTTGTAACGCTTTAATTTCAGGTCTATAGCGAATATATGCTAAATTTTCTTCTAGTATTTTTATTTTATTTTGGAGCTCATCATTCGTCTCAAATGCATTTTGCTTTGACCTGAATGTATCAACAACAGTTAACTTTGTAAATTGAGAAGCTAGGTTATCAGCAAGCTCATCAAGTTTTATTATTTTTTCATCAATTATCAACATTACTTTCATTATATCAAAAATATAACCTCATGACCAATACCTAAAATACCTAAGCTTATGCTTAGGTATTTTAGTTATTTTAATTCGTTACGATTCATAATCTCATCTATAAATCCGTATGCTAATGTCTCTTCTGCTGACATCCAACGATCACGCTCAGCATCTCTGTGAATCTTATTCACTGTTTGACCAGAATTATCAGCTAAGATTTTTTCCAAAGTTTTACGTGTTCTTGACAAATGATCTGCAACAATCTGCATATCAGTTTGTTGTGTACCACCACCTGTACCACCCATTGGTTGGTGAATGAGGTATTCAGCGTTTGGCAACATGAAACGTTTACCTTTAGCACCAGAAGATGCGATAATCGTTCCCATAGATGCTGCTACACCCATAACGATTGTTTGAACATCTGATTTGATGAAATTCATCGTATCAACAATAGCAAGGCCTGCTGAAACTGATCCACCTGGAGAATTAATGTATAGATAAATATCTTTAGTCGAATCTTGTGCATCTAGAAATAGCAGTTGTGCAATCACTGCATTAGCCATATTATCTTCCACTTCACCAGTTAACATGATGATACGATCTTTTAAAAGACGCGAATAGATATCATAGGCACGTTCACCGCGGCTAGATTGTTCAATGACTGTAGGAATGAGTACCATAGGAAAGGCTCCTTTATTTTCTTATTAGTAGCTCCATTATAGCTTAATGGTCAGTCAAGGTCAAATATTTAACTTCAGCATCCAACTATGATACCCTACAACAACTCAACTCTGATATTCAACAGCTATTATAGATTAATAATTAACAGTTTTTCACGTGTCATTGCATCAATCGTCTTAGAAATACCATGGACACCCATACCTGAATTCTTAACACCTAAGAATGGGAAATGATCTGGTCCACGCTCTGTTCTACCGTTGATTTGCACTGATCCTGCTTCAATTTTCTCTGCAATCGCAACCGCACGAGAAAAGTTTCTTGAAAATACTGATGCTTGTAAGCCGTATTCTGATTCATTGGCAATCTTAATTGCTTCTTCATCTGACTTAACACGAATAATAGGTAAAACAGGTCCAAATGGTTCTTCCCACGCTAAGCGCATATCAGTCGTCACATGATCAAATAAAGTTGGATAAATCAAGTTATCTTCACGTTTATTGCCCACAAGTAATGTCGCACCATCTTTGATTGTATCAGTAATCAAACCATCAACATAATCTGCTGATCCTTTGTTGATTAGTGGCACAATCACGGGGTTATCAATTGGCATACCAACACTTAGCGCTTCTACTTCCACTTTAAGTTTAGCCGCAAGCTCATCAGCTACAGCTTCATTAACCAAAACACGTTTAATAGCTGTACAACGTTGACCAGAATAGCTATAAGCACCGCTCATAATTTCAGACACAGCTTGATCAATGTCGGCATCTTCACAGACAATAGCTGGATCTTTTCCACCAAGTTCTAATACCATCGGTTTCATCGTTGAAAAACTAGAGAGATGACGGCCTGTTGTTGCACCACCAGTAAAGGAAATCATGTCTATCCCTTCATGCTCACTTACGTAATCACCGATATCTGATCCCTTACCTGTGATTAATTGTAAAACATTCGCAGGAAACCCAACTTTATCAAAAGATTCGATAATCTTAACCGCAGAGATAGCACCTTGTGTCGCAGGTTTGAACACAACTGCATTACCTGATATCAAAGCAGGTGCAAGTTTTGCAACTGATAAGTTTACTGGATAATTAAATGGAGAGATGGCAAGTACTGTCCCCAAAGGAATACGTTTGATAATAGCCATTTTATTTTTTGATCCGCCAGGGTAATTTTCTCCCGACATCGCACTATCATTTGTATGGATGAATTCTTGAACTGTGTAGCGAATGAATTCAGCTGTTCTAGTCACTTCCTTAACAGCATCATTCCATGTTTTTCCGACCTCTTTCATGATAATTTCTGCAATATCATGCGCATCAATTTCAAGTTGGTCAGCCCATTTGTTTAATAAATCAGCACGTTTAAACAAATCAAGTTCAGCCCAGTCTTTTTGTGCTGATTTTGTCGCTGCAATCGCAACATCTGCTTCTTCTTTTGAAATAGCTTGCACGCGACCGATAACTGTTTTTTCATATGGACATTCAATATCAATCAAATTACCAGAGTTTGATTCGGCAAATTTGCCACCTACGTAATACTTATATGTGTTAATTTCAGACATATTTTCTCCTTTTAAAACCTTTCACCTCATGAGCAGCTTACGCTAACTGATGTAGTCTGTCCCTTACTTGCTTTTTATATTTTTAGGCAATATAGATATGGGATAATGACTCAGTTAGCCATCTTGTTTTTATGACGAGCTCATTTGGTAATAACCTTTATTGTAAAATAATTCACAGTATTTGTCAACAAATTTTCAGAAAATTCGACTTATTTATTTTTGTTATCATCATACGGCAATTAACTACATATCTGTAATAAAAAAACTAAAGATGCTTGTTAGCGCCTCTAATTTCATTGCGTACATATATAGATATGCTAGTCTTCAAATGCTTGTTTTCTTAATTCTGCTAATCGATTCTCTCTTTTCTTAGTCAAATCCCGCACCCCACCTCGTGGGACGATATCTTCATATGTTACTTGACTCTGTGGTATGTCACCATCAAAATGTGTCAGGTAAGTCATCACTTCTCTAACGATTGCTGTCGGCGTTGATGCACCTGCAGTTACTGCTATCGTCGCATTATCGCCTAATCCATCAAACCACTCAGCCTTAATTTCTGATACATCAGCCACACGGTGTGCAGGAACACCTGCTTGATTTTCAGAGACCTCTGCCAACCGATTGGTATTATTAGAGCGTGGATCACCAACAACAATTGTCAAATCACATCCCACAGCCTGTTCTGCAACTGCTCGCTGTCTTTCATCAGTGGCTTGACAAATGTCACTATGCTCAACAACCTGAGGGAATTTTTTTCGAACTGCCTGCATAATATCATCAACATCCCAGATACTCATGGTCGTTTGATTGGTCATAAATAGCTTACCAGATAAATTAAGTCGCTCAAGATCTTTCATCTCCGATAACAGATGAATTTTTTCAGGATCGATACCAAGCACCCCTTCAGGTTCTGGGTGCCCTTTTTTACCGATATAGATAACTTCATAGCCATCTGCTAAGCGTTTTTTTACGATTTCATGTGTGATTAGAACATCTGGACAACTGGCATCAACAACTGTTAGGCCTTTTTCATCACATTTTTTCCTAACTGCATCTGACACACCATGCGCCGTAAAAATCACAGTACCTTGATCAATTTTCTCTAAAATGGCTAAACGATTATCCCCATCAATCGTCTGAACCCCGATTTTTTCAAGACTTTCAGTGACGTGATGATTGTGAACAATCATGCCTAGTATATAGATAGGTCTCGGTAAAGTTGAACTCTTTGAGACATTTTTAGCGATAACCATAGCATCGACAACCCCGTAGCAATAGCCCATGGGTGTTATATGTTTAATCTTCATAAAATATTTTTATACCCGATTTCAATTTTTAATAATACCTACTTTTTTTTCAGTAGTATAATAGTATTATAAACTATTTGGTAATTAATTTGGAGGATACTTATATGTCAAAAATTTACGATAACATTACAGAGTTGATTGGTGGGACACCTATTGTTAAATTACGTCACGTTGATGAGGATTCAGCTGATGTTTATGTCAAACTAGAAGCCTTCAATCCTGGCGGCTCTGTAAAAGACCGCATTGCCCTAAATATGATTCGTGCTGCTGAAGCAGATGGCTCCTTAAAACCTGGTGGGACTATTATTGAACCTACATCTGGCAATACAGGGATAGGATTAGCTTTTGTTGGTGCTGCGCTGGGCTATAAAGTGATTATCGTATTACCAGAGACTTTTTCTATTGAACGCCGTAAACTCATCCAAGCTTATGGTGCAGAGCTTATCCTGACACCTGCTACAGGTGGCATGGGGGCTGCGATTGCTAAAGCTAAAGAATTAGCTGAGGACAACGGCTACTTCTTACCTTTACAATTCGAAAACCCTGCCAACCCACGTATTCATGAAGAGACAACTGGTCCTGAGATTATCGCTGCGTTTGGAGAAACTGGCTTGGATGCTTTTGTGGCGGGAGCTGGTACTGGTGGCACTATATCTGGTGTTTCACATGTCCTCAAAAAAGCAAATCCCAATATCAGTATCCATGTCGTAGAAGCAAACGAATCCGCCGTTTTTTCTGGTGAAAAACCAGGACCTCATAAAATTCAAGGTATCTCACCTGGATTTATCCCGGGCACACTCGATACGACGTCGTATGATGAAATCATTCGTGTCAGCTCAGACGATGCTATAACTGCTGGTCGTGCAGTTGGTCAAGAAGAAGGGTTCCTACTAGGTGTTTCAGGGGGTGCTGCCATCTTTGCTGCTAAACAAGTTGCTAAAAAACTTGGCAAAGGTAAAAAAGTCTTAACCGTTGCACCAGATAATGGCGAACGCTATCTCTCTACCTTCCTATATGATTTTGGTGAGTAATCCCCATTATGCACATCAAGAGAATGATAAACAGGAGTTCTCTACACGAAAAGCACAATGAATAGATTCATTGTGCTTTTTTGTGCTGATTTAAACCTTTCATTATAACGTTCATCTTCTTCTGCATTATCTATAGTGACTTTTGATGGTGAATATGACGAAATCATCCCAACACTAGAAATGAGATAGTGGCCTTTAACCATCGATGCTTCTCTCAACATCTATAACGCGACCAACATCACAACCTCCTACGTCAACCTGACAAAATTATTTTTCGATTAAGTAATAGGTCTGTGGTAAATGTGGGTGTGCCATACCACTTATTATCGGTACTTTATCTCCATTTTTTTCTTCATAAGATAAATTACCACTTGATTTGATAAAAGAAATTTTGGCACTTTCATATTTCTTTGACATATTATTTCCTAGTTTAGGATAAGCACCGTATTTTTCCTCATAATGACCAGAACTAACTAAATAAACTAAATCCTGCATCAAGAAAGCCGGTGTTTGGTAGACTTTTTCACCATTCTTAGCAGAATAGATATGGTGATTAAGACGTCCACCTTTTATCGTTTAACTTACCATTTACATAATCCATAAAAGGAACTCTAATTCCAGTTAACTCATCGTCATCTTTTCTATACAGTGCATTCCGACCTTCTGCTACTTTTGAAAATGCGTTAAGTGTGCGATAAGTCCCACCATCATGATTATAATCATGACCTGTTAACCACTCAAAAGCACCTTTTTTGATACCCAAACCAAGTATTCTATTCTCCTCATATTCTTCTGTCACACTAATCTCACGAGCCTGTCCATAATTAGTAAATCCCCACTCTTTCAGTGGCATCTGTTGGGCAATATCATCTGTGTTTAGGATACTAAAGATCCCTTATACTGAGTATCAGTGGCTGAGCTTGCTGTCGTGTTGTTTGGTGTCGCAAAAGTATAGCTAAATACTTTGGATTGACTATAGCTATCGATCATTTCTTTGGCAAGTAGATTACCGATCACACCACCTCGAGAATGACCTGTCACATAATAAATCTGATTTTGAGGAGCTGCGGTCACATACTGCTTGATATAAGCATCTACCTTAGCTTTTAACCGATTGGTCGTCACATCTCCTTACAAGCGTTATTCTAACACAAAGATAATTACAATGATAGTTAAATTATAATTAAGGAGTTATGTGGATTAGTTATGCAGAGTTTAGACAATTATAAATCGTTGACATGCGACCTCGTATTGCCTTGCCCCATCAGCGTTCTGTAAACTAATAAAAGCACCCTTACGGGTGCTTTGTTAATTATCTATTTGTGATTATTTTGCAGCTGCGTAAAGTTCGTTTACCTTATCCCAGTTAACAAGTTCAAAGAATGCTGCGATATAGTCAGGACGAACGTTATGATATTTAAGGTAATATGCATGTTCCCAAACATCAAGACCAAGCACTGGTGTTTCTCCATCAGTAATTGGGTTATCTTGATTCGCTGATGATGTTACTTTAAGTTCACCATTTGCATCAACAACTAACCATGCCCAACCACTACCAAAACGGCCTGTAGCTGCTGTTTTGAATTCTGCTTTAAAGGCTTCAAAATCACCAAATTTAGCAGAAATAGCATCACCAATTTCTCCAGTTGGGTTACCACCTGCATTAGGTGCTAAAATTTCCCAGAAGAAACTATGGTTGACATGTCCACCACCGTTGTTTTGCACTGCTGTACGAATATCTTCAGGTACTGAGCTCAACTCTTTTACCAACTCAAGTGCTGATTTTTCAGCTAATTCAGGATGTTTTTCAATCGCTGCATTCAAGTTAGCAACATAAGTTGCATGGTGTTTATCATGGTGCAATTTCATTGTTGCTTCATCGAAAAATGGTTCAAGCGCATCGTATGCGTAGGGAAGTTCTGGAAGTGTGTGTGCCATAATGGGTTCTCCTTATGATTCTTAATTTCTTCTTAC
>JAKDQI010000194.1 GCA_030454995.1 Pseudolactococcus plantarum
CTTTTGTCATTTTTGTTTCTCCGATTTCTATATTTATAAAAAATAAAAAGGCTAGCCACTCTGACTAACCTTTAATTGCTAAATTATTGACCACTGCCAGCTGGTGCTGGTGTAAAGTTAGGGCCTGCTGATACAACCACTACTAAGTTAAATCCAAGTGCTTGGTTGACTTCAACACCATCAAATTTATAAGATGGTTGACCTGTAAAGTCGACTTTCATACCATCAGGATAAGTCACTGTCCAATCTACTGACTTACCAGCTTTTACCAATGTATCAACATCTTTGAAGTTGTCTCCTTGATAAATGATTGCGAATTCCAAATTATCTGAATCCTGAATCCCTGCAATATATGCTTTCTTAGCTGAACCTAAGTGAGTAACATCTACTTTTTCAGGATCAGATCCCATTGCTGGAATAGATTTTACTGCTGCGACAGGTTTTGAAGTTGCGCCATCTTTATAAGAAAGGACTGTATCTTTTGAAAGTAATCCTGCTACTGTTGTCATGTTTATTTCCTCCTATTTCGAATAAACGTATTTTGTTTTGTTATCCACGATTGCGGATAGTTCAATAATGACACGCTTTAAATCTGCTGTATTCGCATCTCTTTGCGTGCCTGTAAAACCAATATCACCAAATTGTTCGATAATATTATTAACGATAGTGGTCAAACTACTTTTAGAATATAATTCAATGGTGATTGACCACTTTGTTTGAAGTTCCTCGCCACTTCCATCTACAAAATGTGGCGTATTAACCGTTCTGTAAATAGCTGTAGGAAAGTCATTCCATGTTGACGGATAATCAGTTGCTACTTTTTTAATCTCAGATATCCCATTTAAAACGGAAACAGTAGCAACTTTAATATTTACTCTTTCCATTATTTAAGCTCCCTCAATTTCTTTTGAACGTGCTCTTTGTATATCTCAGGCATTTGCGGAAGGATCTCTTTCAATGATGGATATAAGAAAGGTCTTGCTGGTTGACCACTTGTGATGTAGAATTCTTTGCCTTGAATGGTAATCTTAGGCATGCCATAGATTTCATTCAAATCAATTCCAACTTCCTCAGCTGGAATAAACCAACGAGTTTGAGTATAAACTGGGTTAACACCTTCTGGTAAATCTTTAGAACTTGCTTGACCATTTGGACCAGTACCAAACTCACGATAAATGGCTTGAGCTTTATCCGACCAGACACGCCCAACTATTTTACCTTCCGCATTTTCTACAACCTCAGTCTTTAGACTCCCAAGCAATTCTCCAGAACTGAATTTCATACTAGAAGCTAGTCTTAATTCTGCTGCAGAACGAACCAACTCTGTGATTTCGTAAGTCGCATCATTCACGGCGTCATTTAAGATTTTAGGCATGGCATTAATTTTTCTTTTAAGCCTGTCCAAACCTTTAATTTCAACTCCCAATGTCATCGTTCCTTTCTAACATCACATTGATGTGTGTAGAATAAGGTTGAATCGACTTGATTTTATAATCAGGGTCACTGTCCTTATCAACATATAAGCAGATACCATTGTTTTCATCTCGACCTTCTTTTAACTCATCACCTTGATACTTACATGATTTCATGCTAGAAAGCTTTGAACCGTAAATTGTGGCATTGACAGCACCACTTGCGGACTGAACATTCATTTCAAGAGCAAC
>JAKDQI010000005.1 GCA_030454995.1 Pseudolactococcus plantarum
ATTGATTGATACCAATAACTGTATTAAATATATTTAAATAAAAACGCAAGTACAGTCGTACTTGCGTTTTTATGATCTATTTACAAATGAATATGGTGTTTAAACCGAAAATAAACCGTTAACTGTGTCCCTATCTGATAACAGCTTTTGTCACATAGCCTGTCAAGCGTTTCAATAACAACTCTGACTCATCTACAAAAGTATTCGTCAATTGCGTTGTTTTACTTGTTTCATTATATAAAACAACAGGTAAATTACCTGGAAACTCTTTTAAAATCTGAGCAATCTTGACATTTTTAGTCGTATCAGGAACCGCTAACCACAACTTTTTGTCTGTTTCTTCAACAGGGACAAGTCCATCTGCAACAAGTTGAATGCGATCATTACGTTCAGAGACTTTACCAGTAATTAAGTAAAATCCATTAAGGGATAACTCCGATAACACGTGATGATAAACCTCTGGAAACAAAGTCACATCCAAATCAGATACAGTATCTGAAACACTCAGAAAAGCCATGGTGGCACCTGTCTTTGTTTTATGTGTTCTCAATTGCATGACTTGAACTAATACTGTCGCTTTTTGACCCACAATGAGTTGACTAATTTCTGTAAAATTTCCTTGTCTTTTTTGTGCAATACGCATCAACGGGTGTTCTGTTATCGCAACGCCCATCAAATCAAATTCAAACTGATATTTTTCTGCGTGACTATAGTCATCATATGCTGTATATGCAAAAGTTAACCCTGCAGCTGAATCATTAAATAAATCCGTTTGAAAAACAGAACTAAATTCAATCAGCTTAGGTAAGTTCTCTACTAACTTTCGACGATTCGTATCAAATTCATCAAATGCACCGATTAAAATAAGTGGTTGAATGACTGCAACTTTTTGAAAATTGGCAGGTATCTTTTGAATGAAGTCTTGCAAACTTGTAACAGGCCGGTTGTCTAAGATCCAAATTGCTAAATCACGCGACAGTCCTTTTATCGCTCGCATCCCAAGGAAAATCTGATCCTTAGATAATTTATCATAGTAAGGCAGTCGATTAATAGAGATAGGAGACAGTTTAAAGCCACTATGTTTTGCATCAGTTAATAAAGTGATCCGTTTACTATCTTTGAGCATCACCTCGTAAAAGACATCTGGATAGTGCGCTTTAAAATAGGCCATCTGAACCGCTAAGGCCCCATAGCCAAAAGCATGTGAGCGATTAAAGCCATAATTCGCAAATCTCTCGATTAATTCATAGATTTCAACAGCCTTTTCTTTTGTATGGCCATTGGCTAAGCTACCTGAGATAAAGCCTGTTTTTAGCTGTTCAAATTCACTACCCTTTTTCTTAGATATGGCACGTCTTAGTAAATCAGCACGACCTAGAGAAAATCCTGCAAAAATCTGTGCCACTTGCATAATCTGCTCTTGAAAAATCATGATGCCATAGGTTGGTTTTAAAATAGAGGTGATACTATCATCTGGATAAACGACGACCTCCTCACCATGACGTCGCTTGATAAACTCTGGTATAAAGGCAGATGGTCCTGGTCTAAAAATAGATGTTGCTGCAACAACATCAGCAAACTCTGTTGGCTTTAGTTGTCTCAAAAAATTCATCATTTGTGGATTTTCAAATTGAAAAATCCCTAAAGTACGACCTTCTCTAAATAGTACTAAGGTCTCTTCATCATCTAAGTTGATTTGACTGACATCAACTTGTTGATCATAGCGTTTACTAACCAAATCACGCATATCATTGATATATGTTAAATTTTTAATACTCAAAAAATCGAATTTAATTAAGCCAATCGCTTCAACATCATGTGCTTCAAACTGTGTGATAGGCAGTGTTTCACCAGGCGCTAATGGCAAATAGTTTGTTAAATCTTTTGCTGCTAGTACGACACCTGAAGCATGAACTGATTTTTGACGTGGGATACCTTCTATTTTTTTAGCATAGTTAAAAATTGATTGTAGTCGTGTATCGTTCATAATCTCAGCTCGAAAACGATTATTTTTTTCGTATTCCTGAGCTAAGTTGTCTGATCGACCAATCATGCCAGAGATATGTGAGACTTCAACTTCTGTCATCCCAAATACTTTTGCTACATCACGAAAACTCTGTTTCATGCCAAATGTAGAAAAGGTCATGATTTGCGCAACATGACTACTGCCATATTTATTTTTCACATAGGATAAAATGTCAGCTCGTTTTGTATCAGGCATATCGATATCTATATCGGGTAAACTGGCACGTTCAGGATTTAAAAAACGTTCAAATAGCAAGTCATTTGCTACTGGATCAACACCTGTAATCTGAAGTGCATAAGCTACTAGAGACCCTAAGGCTGACCCTCGTCCCATTCCCGTATAGATATTTTCACTGCGTGCATAACGGATGACATCGGAAACAATCAGAAAATAATCATCAAACCCCATCGCATGGATAGTTGACAACTCATGTGTGAGTCTTTTTTGATAAGTATCTGTCCATTTTTCCTGAGCAATAAGAAATGATTCAGCGATTGTACGTAGAGTGTGTGATGATACCTCTTCTTTGTTAAAAACAGGTAGTGCCAATACATCGGAACTACTCTCATCATAGTCAATTTCTGCGACCAACTTATCTAGCGTTGCTAAGCTAGCTACACCAAATACTCTAGCAATTTCTTCCTCAGGTCTTAAGTGTTCTGTATGTGTAATAGTAAGGCTTTCATCTAGTTTGGTTCCATTTTTAATATGTTGTAAAATTGTCAGTGTATTGGCATCTTCTTGTGCTAAATATTTGACTGCAACAAACGGAATACTAGGACGCAAAAACTGTTGCTCACTCGGCTTTAACACCCCCACAAATACATCTTTATCTGGTAATGCGCCTAAAACACTCTCAACTGCATAATCAGAAGGGACCACGATTGCAACATCTGCTAAATGACTGGCAATATCTGAAAATAGATGATGTCCAAAGTTTTTATTACTTGAAATTTTATATAAGTTGCTTAACCCTTTAGTCGTTTTGGCAATAAATGTTAACTGAATTGGCAAGCTATCAATCACAAAGGTTGATTCAAATGAGACAACTGGTTTTATGCTGAATGCTCTAGCTAACGTGATAAATTGATGTGCACCATGTAGATTATCGACATCTGAAATACCTAGAGTTTGGTACCCTAGACGCTTGGCAGTCGTTAGATACTCTCTTAATTTTACCGTAGACGACATAAAACTAAAAACAGTTTTTGTATTCAATTGTGCGTACATCAAAACTCCTTTCAGTTAGTGCAATGCTAATACGCCTACAACAATGCTAATTGCTAAAATTGTCCCATGAGCTAAAACGTTTATCTTTAAACTCATATAGCTGATGACAATGTAATCTTAGATGTTAAAGGTCATATAATTCTTGCAAATTTGCTTTATTTCTATTATACTTTATTTTGTGAGAAGAAACAGACTAAGAGATATCTAAAATAGGTACACAGTTCTTTAGATACCTCATTTGTAGAAAGAAGATGAGTTTATGAAATTTTTAGTTGTCCTATTCTGGTCACTAATTCTAAGTGAAGTTGCGGGATTTATCATCTCTAAACTAAATGACACTGCCATGAATCCTAGTTTATCAGCAATTATTGCCGTGGCCTTCGTTATCTTTATCTTTGTTTTAGATAAAGTTGGTATTTTACCAGATTCTGAGCCTTACAAAGCGAAATAAACCCTAAGGGTTTATTTTTTTGTACGTCACAACAGATAAAAAAACATCAGAAACTGATTTCTGATGTTTTTTTGTCTATTAGTTAGCCGCATTTTCGACAGCTGCTTCAATAAATGCTTTATAAAGTCCTTCTGAACGATTTGGACGACTTGACAATTCTGGATGATATTGACAAGCAACAAAGAATTTATTTTCAGGAATTTCAACAATCTCAACTAGTCGATTATCTGGCGAAACACCAGAGAAAACAAAACCAGCTTTTTCAAATTGTTCACGATATGTATTATTAAACTCATAACGATGACGATGACGGCGTTGGATTACTTCTTGGTTATCATAAGCTGCTGCAGTCACAGAATGTGCTTTTAATTTTGCAGGATAAAGTCCTAAACGCAAAGTCCCACCCATATCTTCTACATCGATTTGATCACGCATTAAATCGATAATTGGATATTTAGTATCAGGATTTAACTCAGAAGAATTTGCACCTTCAAGTCCTAACACATTACGCCCAAACTCCACACAGGTCAACTGCATACCAAGACAAATACCAAACATCGGTACATCATGCTCACGCGCATATTGAATTGCTGCAATCTTACCTTCTGTACCACGTGGACCAAATCCGCCAGGTACAATGATACCATCTGCATCGCCTAAAAGCTCCGCAGCATTTTCAGGTGTAACATCATTAGATTGTACCCAGTTTAAATCAATATCAGTGTCAGCTGAATAACCAGCATGTTTTAAAGCTTCAACTACAGAGATATAAGCATCTGGCAACTCAATATATTTACCAACTAAGGTAATCTTAGTTGTCTTCTTAAGATTCATAACATGATCAACCATATCACGCCACTCAGTCATATCAGCTTTAGGTAAATCAAGCTTCAAGTGATCTAAGATGATTTGATCCATATTTTGCGCTTGTAAATTTAAAGGAATTTGATATAAATGTTCTACATCAAGTGACTCAATAACTGCTTCTGGTGCTACGTCAGTAAACTGAGCAATTTTATTTTTTATCCCTTGCTCTGCAGGCGTCTCTGTACGGATAACGATCATATTAGGTTGGATACCTAATCCGCGTAATTCTTTTACAGAATGTTGCGTTGGTTTTGTTTTCATCTCAGCAGATGCTTTCAAATAAGGCAATAGTGTCGTATGGATATAAAATACGTTACTTGAGCCAACATCTGATTTCATTTGACGCAATGCTTCAAGAAATGGCAATGACTCGATATCACCAACTGTCCCACCAACTTCAGTAATGATAACATCTGAATCTGTAGTTGCTGCTGCACGTTTAATTTTTTCTTTGAGTGCATCTGTAATATGTGGAATAACTTGAACTGTCGCGCCCAAATATTCACCTTTACGTTCCTTACGCAAGACCTCTGAATAGATTTTACCAGTTGTCACGTTAGAATATTTGTTAAGATTCACATCCATAAAACGCTCATAGTGACCTAAATCAAGGTCAGTTTCAGCGCCATCATCAGTCACATAAACCTCACCATGCTGATAAGGACTCATTGTACCTGGATCGATATTAATATAAGGATCAAATTTTTGAATCGTTACTTTTAACCCTCTGTTTTTAAGTAAACGTCCAAGACTTGATGCAACGATTCCCTTACCAATTCCTGAAACCACACCACCTGTTACGAAAATATATTTTGTCATCATCTCTCCTTGATTAAAATTTTGAAGTAGTTCATTTAACACAAAGTTATCATACGCTAGACGATGTATTTGTGCTAATCAACTAAACTGCAACTCGATTGTTAACAAACGGGAGTTATCTATCCTGTTATCTCAACACAAGCCTCAAAAACTAATACACGTCTTTTCCCATGATTAGCAGGTGTAAACTTACTTGTTTTTCAAACAGTTTGTTAAAGATAAATATAAAAAGCTCCCCAAAATGGGAGCTCCTGTCTGACCGCTATTCGCGGTGCCCGATAATTATTATAGCAAATTTCGGCTGATATTGTCAAATTCGATTTTTTAGCTGTATGTGATTTTAGACTTATCTGCAAAACTAACCTCATCCGCACTTGATGGCATTAACTATCACATCATTTCTTTGCTACTTCTATAATCCATTGACACTTACTTTGATTTATGACCTAACTAATCTTCAAACCTAAACTTTTAGTGCACTTATTTTAAGTTTTACGTAAGAAAAGAATAAGTTATGTTTAAGTAATCCAGACTATACTAATGCTATCTTAAGACAGTTTATTGATTAGCTATTAGCACTTATGTTTTGTACAAAATAAAATACAGTAGTTATAAAAAGGAGAAACCTGAGTGGACTTTATTAGACGTGCCTGGTTATTTACTAAGGCAAAAATTGGCAGAACGATATTATTAATCGTTATTTTTTCATCTATTTTGATTTTTGTATTATCTGGTCTTGTGATTAACAATTCTGCTAAGCGATCTATTGAAAATGCTAAAAAAGAAACTGGTGCTACAGTAACGCTAGCTGTCAATCGCCAAGGCATGATGAATAAAGCGCGTGCAGCGATAGCTGATAATTCGACCCCAACAAGCAAAGCAGTATTTGATATCCCACCCGTGAAAATAAGTGATGCTTTAGCAATTGCAAAGCTATCTGGTGTAAAATCATATAATTTTACAAAAACTGCGATTGCTATCAAAGATACTATAGAACCCATTTCTAGTTCAAGCGAATCTGCAACGAACAGTGAGAACGATCAAAATAAAACTAAACCTGGTGGTGTAACACGAGTTGAAATGAACAAAGGTGACTTCACTGTTATCGGTACCAATAACCTGAAAACTGTTAATGATTTCACTGATAAAACAAACAAACTCATCAGTGGTCGTGCTTTAACAGAAGCAGATGACAAAACAAATAATGTTGTGATTGAAAACGATTTAGCAACAGCTAATAATTTGAAAGTAGGCTCAACCTTCTCTATTAAAGATACGAATGCTAATGCTTATACGATGCAAGTTGTAGGTATCTATAAGTCTAATGCCAGTATTGATAGCCTAGCAACAAACTTTTCGTTTATGAATGTCAGTAATCAACTCTATACTAGTATTAGTTTTGCAAATACATTAGCTGGTACAACAGACACACTTAAAAGTGCAACTTATCAGTTATCAAATCCAGCTATGAGTAAAACATTTGTAAAAGATGCTCAAAAACTAATCAATAATGATACTTATACGATAACAAGTAATGATGCAGTCTATCAACAAATGCTAGCACCACTTAACAATGTTGCAAAATTTGCTAAAAACATTGTCATTCTGGTTGCTATCGCTGGTACCATTATTTTAACGCTTATCGTTATGCTAACGATCCGAGAACGCCGAGGAGAAATCGGTATTCTCATGAGTATGGGAGAAAGTCGCCTTAAAATTATCGGTCAATTCTTTGTTGAACTTTTCTTAATTATGGTTGTCGCCATTTGTATTGCAAGTGCGACAGGAAATGTTGTCGGTAATATGGTAGGTAAACAGCTACTCAATAGTCAAACAAAAAATGCTGAAACGACACAAGTCATGACGGGTAATAAACGTTTTTCAAACACAAACAGTAACGACATCACATCTCCTAAATCTCATAATGCAACAAGGCAAAAACACTCTAAATTCAAAGCAATTGATAAATTAAAAGTAAAAATGACTCACAAACAATTCCTAGCATTAGCGGCTATGGCCCTAGGTATCATTGCAATCGCTACAATTATAGGTAGTCTGGGTATACTTAGATTAAATCCAAAAGAGATCTTGACAGGAGCGTGATTATGACATTACAGATTGAGAAGTTAACTTATTATTATACACAAAATGCTGATGACTATTTATTCAAAGAAGTTACTGAAACATTTAAGGAGGGACTAATCTATGCAATTCTTGGTAGCTCAGGAAGTGGTAAAACAACTTTCTTATCATTATTAGCAGGACTTGATTCCCCTAAAGGTGGCATTATCAAGTTTGATGATATGAATATCAAAACACAAGGCTTAACAAAATACAGATTACATACAGTCTCTACAGTATTTCAGTCTTATAATCTTTTAACTTATATGAGTGCTTTTCAAAATGTAAAGACAGCACTTAATATTTCAGGTGCTAGCTATGCTGATGAAAAACAAGCAATTATCGACCTTTTAGTAAAAGTAGGTTTAAAAGAAGATCAACTATATAAACCTGTGAAACAGCTATCAGGAGGGCAACAACAGCGTGTTGCGATTGCGAGAAGTTTGGTAACAAAGTCTAAAATCATCATCGCCGATGAGCCAACAGGTAACTTGGATGAAGACACTACAAAAGAAATTGTTACTATCTTCAAACAGATTGCGCATGAAGAAAATAAAATTGTCATCATCGTCACACATGAAAAAGAGGTGGCCAATGCTAGTGATGTCATTTATGAATTGAAACATCGTCAATTTAATAAAATTAAATAACTGATCAAAAAAGTCCTAACACTAAATAAATTTTGTTAGGACTTTTTTTAATTTAACCTTAGAAATACTCACGTAATGTCACATCACGCATCACATATTTTGTAAATTCACCTATAGTCATCGTGATTGCTTCACCTTCACCAAAAACTAAGTTATTATCTGGTAATATATCATCTATGATTGTGAATTGTTTGTTTTCCTCAACAGGAAATTGTTTTAAAAATGCTTTGAGATTGACAATACGTGCCATCATGTAGGGGAGAAGGCTAATCTTTGCTCGACTCGGTTCAACCATATCTGCTTCAAGACAGATATTTGACGGTGCAGTATAGCTTATCTTATCAAATGCCCCAGCATGGCTAGATACAAACCGACAGATGGCTTGTTTCGCATCGTCATCTAAAAAAATCATCTCATGAATGACGAATGTCATGTCTTTAAACTCATAGATGACATAGCCTGTTGGTTGTTCATCTTGGTAAACGATAGCAAAAAGTGGTTGCTTTTTAATTTCAAAATAATATGACCACTCAAAAGCTTGACGATATAAACTGCCGTTATTATCTGCTTTTTGATGTACATCAGCTAAATCTTGCTGTGCTAAATCAAAAGTTACTCTTTTCACAGTCAAGTCTGTCTTCTTACCTCTAGGAAAATCAGTAGGATTTAGTTCATAGTTTTTTTGATCAAATACATAGTGATAGCCAAATTGAGCATAAAAGGCATAAGAAAATGGTGCTAAGTAAGAAAAAATAGTCTCTTGCTTATAATTTTCTTGAAGAATTTCAGTCATTAACTGACTTGCTGCACCGTTTCCTCTATATTCAGGGTAGCTTGCGACATAACCAATACCAGACATAGGGACAATTTGATCTTTAAAATAGACTTTAAACTGTGTATCGACAATCATACTTGTGATTTGGCCTTCTACCTCATGCGTATGTAGTGTCGATTGGTCAAGCAACTTATAAAATGCCTCATCTCCACCTGTTGGTGTCTTGTGAAATGCGTATTTAGCTAAAGTCAAACACTCTTGTACTGTCATTTTTTCTCCTTACGATCTGGTAGACTATTTATCATAATATTATCTCATAATATCAGATAGTCGGCAACTAAATAGCTAGGTGATTATATTCCCAAAAACTAAGCGTAGCTTACTCAGGAGTCACATCATTTCTGTAGATGACTTCAACTAAGCATAAGCCGTGTGCTGGTGCGGTAGGCCCTGCCAAATCACGATTTTCTGCTTTGATAATCTCAGAAATTCTGCGTGCTGGCCACTTGCCAGACCCTATTTTTATAAGTGTACCGACCATATTTCTGACCTGTTTATATAAAAAACCATTACCAGAAAAACTAATCACTACCTCGTCTTCATTTTTGCGTTCAACCGTGACTGCTGTGATCGTTCTCACTTTATCCTCAATCGTTGTACCTGATGCTGTAAATCCTGTAAAATCATGCGTCCCAACTAATAAGCTAGCAGCTGCTACCATTTCATCATAAGCATCAAGCTTAGGCACATGAAAACTCGTGCGTCTGGTCAACGGATTAGCCGCACGAGAGGTCGTCAGATGGTAGCGATAAGTCTTATGATGCGGATTAAATCGCGAATGAAAGGCATCACTAACTGCTGCAACGCTCAATATATTAACATCACTAGGGCTCTGGGTATCCAAGGCAAAACGTAGTTTCTCTGGATCACGCGCATGAGGTAAATCAAAATGTATGACTTGTCCCAAGGCATGTACCCCACTATCAGTGCGACCAGAGCCATGAATTTTAATCTCTTGTCCAGAAGATAGCTTCATCAATACACGCTCAAGTTCTTCTTGGACTGTACGGCCATTATCTTGTATTTGAAAACCAGAAAAGTCTGTCCCGTCATAGGCTATAATTGCTTTATATCGTATCATATTCACATTATAACACGTTCACAGCTCAACCTTCAACGCAATCAAGGATTCAGTTTCAGTTTCTTAATCAATAAAAAAAGACTTCATAAGCCTTTTTTCAAATTTTTAATCGTTTGATAATGCTTCAATTGGATTGAGTGATGCAGCTTTACCAGCAGGCATCAAACTAGCAAACAAGGCAATGATGATTGCGATGATAATGCTACCGATGACAGCTCCAGCAGATACTTGAATAATACTGTACTTATCAAGTAAGTTACTTACTGCTGAGTTAACAACTGCTTGTCCGATGAAAGCAACGATGATCCCTAAGACTGCAGAGGCTAGACCTAAGATAATCGTTTCAACTACGAATAATGAACGAATATCACGTTTACGGGCGCCTAAAGCGCGAAGGATACCAATTTCTTTTGTTCTTTCAGCGACTGACATATAAGTTGTCGCGATAATCATCATCAAACTAACTAATAGTGAAATACCAGCAATCATAGCTAATACAATCGTTACGATAGACGTAATTGTATTAATTGGCTCTAAAACAGTACCAACTGAGAAGGTCACAAAATCTTTTTTGCCATTTGTTTTAAGAGATTGAATTTTCTTAACCACGCTATCTACATTATGACTATCGTCAATCGTGGGCACGATATAGTTAGGTTCACTCACAAGACCTTTATCTTTAAAGACTTGTGACACTGTTTTAAAATTCATCGTTAGCGCATTAGTTGCAGCATTCCCTTTGATGACACCAGAAACTTTGAGGTCTTGAACAATATCAACTTCTTTTCCAGCTGTATCAGCCATCTTATAGCTAACATGAATCGTTTTGCCAACTAATTTTTTCCAATTTGATTTATCCCATTTTTTTGCAAATGTATCTGTGACAACCACTTCGTTTTGTCCTGGTTTTTCACCAGTTAAGAGTGAGCTATCTGTATTCATATCTGTCCAGGTTTGGAGTTGTCTAAAAGGTTCTTTTACAGTACCAATAGTTGCCTCTAAATTAGCTGGTATCACATTAAAGCCTTTTTCAACTTTTTTAACATGATCTAATTTAGCGACTTTATCAACCAGTGTATCTGTAATAGCTGTTTTTTCACTATTAACAATCATCGACTGTTGACTTTCACCCATGGCTTCATCATTTTTCTTGTTATTATCTTCTGTCACACGTTTCATGACAAGTGGTACGTTTGGATTAGCTAGATCTGTAACCATCTTATTCATATAGCCTTTAGCACCATTACCTAAACCTAGGAAAAACATGACAGAGAATAAGCCGATGGCAACACCAATCATAATCATCAAATTTTGTTTCCAGTTATGTAGAAAGTGTTGTGAAGCCATTCTTGTTTTAGCAGAAAATGACAGTGTTTTTGTTTTAAAGTCACGTGCTTTTTCAACTGCTGGGTAAGCCGGTTTGATCCGCTCATCAGACGTTACTTGTCCATCTGCCAAATGTACAATTCTTGTCCCGTGATCTGCCACTTCTTGCGAGTGTGTCACCACGATAACTGTTTTACCACTTTTAGCAATATCTGATAGAATCGTTAACACATCTTTTGTATTTTGTGAATCAAGTGCACCAGTTGGCTCATCTGCGATAATAATATCCGGATCGTTAGCGAGTGCGCGTGCAATCGCAACACGTTGCTTTTGTCCTCCTGATAACTGATTTGGATTTTTCTTTTTATGCTCGAACAATCCTACTTGTTTTAAAAGTGCTTCAGCTTTTTGTATTTGTTCTTTATGAGAAAGGTTGGTCATCTTAAGTGAAATCAAGACATTATCTATAACGCTAAGATAGCTAACCAAGTTAAAAGATTGAAAAATGAATCCGACAGTATCTCTTCGATACTCATCCATCGACTTCTCTTTTTTATCAGCTTGCTTTACACCATTCACGATGACTTCGCCATCATACTTGCGATCCAGTCCCCCTATGATATTCATTAAGGTTGACTTACCACCACCAGATTCACCAAGAATAGAGACAAAATCACCTTTGTCAAAACTTAGGTTAATCCCTTTTAGCACTGGAAATTCCTCTTTACCAAGAAAATATGATTTCCTAATGTTGTTTAATGTTAAAATTGTCATGAATATGACCTTCCCTTTTCTAAAATGACTTTCTCATTTATTGTAAATCTTTTTCAGTAAATTTTCATGGGTCTAAAGGCCTATTTTTTCATTTTTATAAAGACCAGATCATCTCTTTAGGGTTAAATTACTTCAACTTATCAAACGTAAACAGGCCATGATAACTACACCAGTCATGACAGATAACATTAAAGACTTTCGAAAGTAACCGACCAAAAATGAAGGAATCATGGCTAAAGTTCGCATCCAATCAAGCGTTGGCAGACTTCCCTGATGCAAGATCAGTAATTCGGATACTAACAAACTCGTCATCATCGATAAGGATAAATAAGTTAAAAACCGTTTGAAAAATGGGGGAAATTGAATCGCTTTAGCTAGTGGAAAAGGGACAACTCTGATTATCCAAGTAATAATGACACTAAATAACAAAGTAAGATAAAAATACATCAGGCTACCTCCATCTTATCCTGCTTAGGCGATGTTAATAAAGCACCCATCAAAGCACCTATAACCGTAGAAATCAACACAGCTAGGTAACTAGAAACCCATATCCCCATAAAGAAATAAATGAGTGTAGCGGCAATTATAACCGTGAATACTACCGATAATTTTTCATGCGTCACCATCGAATCTATCGTCAAGGCTAGTAGGCCGATAAACATGGCAACTAGCGCATAATCAATACCGTATTTTTCTGGATTTGGGATTAAGCTACCTAAAGCTGTAACGATAACTGTTGATAGTACCCATGTCAAGTAACTCATCACATTTACACCATGCATCCATAGCACTGTCATAGGTGATCGCTTTGCCTGTTCTAGTGTTAACAAGCCAAATGATTCATCTGTGATAAATGAACCCATCAGTAAACCAGATATCAGAGATTGCTTTGGAAATGCTTGGCTAGCAGCTAAACTTTGTAAAAACATCCTAAAATTCACGAGAAATACAGTCAAAACCATGATAGAAATTGGCGTATTAACTGCCATCATCGCAACGATAATAAACTGTGATGCACCCGCATATAAGAAAGCTGATAGACAAAATACTTGCCAAACACTATAGCCTTGCGCACTAGCTACAATACCGAAAGCTGCACCAATACTAATATAGCCCAAACTAACTGGAATAGCTGAACGCACACCATCCCAAAATGTCACCTTATTTTTCATCTCTAAACTCCTAAAGTGTAATAGGCCTATTTTAACATATTTCAACTATTTGTACTGCTGTATTCTTTTTATTAAACATACTACCATACTACAAAATGAATCTTCAATAACTCATACAAAACTCTAAAAGTTTAGATTACTAACCATATAAGGTTAATAGTTCTAAACTATCAAAAGGGCATACCTAGATCAGGTATACCTTTTTGATATCATTGTGAGATAGCTTTGAGTTAGTGGTAAGTTATTAAATAATTTTTAGTATTTTATCTTGATACAAACATTTCTATCTGCTATTCGACAGATTTTAAAGCCTCTAACATATCAACTTTCTGAATTTTATGATTCATAATTACCATAATAATTAAAGAAAATATGATAGTAAGCAACACTGAAATTAATAAATTAAGCGGAGATAAACCTGGTGCTACCATAGCTGTTGAAGGAGGTAGCACACGCATGATATAACTATGAAATAGATAACCTACGAAAAGGCCAAACGATATACCAACACCCGTTAGAATATTAGCTTCTCGGTAAATATACATTAATACCTCTTTAGGATAAAATCCTAGCACTTTTAGTGTTGATAATTCTCTAATCCGCTCACTAACATTAATATTGATCAGCGTATAAAGTACAACCATTGATAACATAGAAGCTGCAACAACAATGACTATTATCATATTATTCAAATTATCTAAAATATTTGTAATCGTCGACTTCACGTCTTCTGATTGAATAGTACCAAGACTTGCATTTAACGCATTAAACTCAACTGAAAAGTGATTAACTGATTTCCTAGACTTATCTTTTAAATTGATTAAATAGGCATTATTAGATTCCGTTGATCCAACTTCCGATTTATAATAAGTTTTGTCCATATAAATGTAATGTCCCGCAAACATTTGAGTAATTTTTGCAATTTTTATTTGATGTGATTGTCCATTGATATCATATATCGTTAGATTATCGCCAACGTTAACCCCTTCAATCTTAGCTAATTTTTCTGATACAATAGCACCTGAATCATCTAATTTCAGAGGATTTTTCGTTCTATAATCTTTAAGTGCAGTATATTGAGAAAACATATCAATTTCATTTGGAACAATTAAGGAAACTTTCTGCTTAACTGCTTCTCCTTTTTTCTTAGTATATACCGAATCAAAGTATACTCCTGTGCTACGTTTCACTTCATTTTTATCTGTAACAATACTAGCAATGTCTGAAATATTTTTTCCAGAGTCTTTAGGATTATAAAGCGCAATCACATCATACTTCGTGATCTTACCAAACTGTTGTTTAACTATCGAATCTAGTGATTGACGAATGCCAAATCCTGTAATCATCAAAGCAATTGCACCTGATATACCAATTATCGTCATAAACATTCTACTTTTATATCGGAAAAGGTTTCTTGCTGTAACCTTATGCGAAAAGCTCATACGTTGCCAAATTGGTGTTATATTTTCTAAAAATATCCTTGAGCCATCTTTGGGTGGTTTGGGGACCATTAAAGTAGCAGGAAGTTCTTTTAGTTCTTTTTTAGCAGCCAGCCATGATGCCAGAACAGTTGACAACAGTGCGATTAGTAAGGCTAATAAAATGAACCAGGGATGCAAACTCAGCATCAAATCAGTAAAAGTAAAGTTCGCCGAATAAGCTCTAAAAACAATTCGAGGTAATACGATTAACCCTAATAGACTACCAAAAAATATTCCTAAGAGGGCTGTTGCACCACTGTACAAAAGAAATTCTCTCATCACTGCAAGTTTGGAATACCCAAAAGCGCGTAAACTTCCCATTTCTATCCTTTTTTCTTCAACCATTCTTCTCATAGTTGTAAAACTGACGAGAATCGCAATGATAAAGAATAATATAGGAAATGTTTTCCCTAAGGCATCTATGCGCTCTGTATCTTCACCGTAAGTATTATAGCCATCATTATAATCATTACGATTTTGAATGAGTAGTGATATATGATTTATTGCTTTTTTACTCTCCTGTGCCTCTTGTACTTTTTTTTCTAACTCTAAAAGCTGCGCTTTATTATTATCAAGTGACTTAATCTGTTCATTTAGCAGATTTTCTCTCTGAGCTAATGCTTGCTTTTGATAATCTAGAATGCCTTGTTTTTCATTAAGATTTGCTATAAGACCCGTTTGTTGCTGTTGCCTTGCCTTATTCATATTTTCATCAAGTACAGTCTGCTGCTCTAGGAGTGCTAACCTACTTTCGTTTAGTTCTTTTTGGCTACTTTCAAGTTGTTGTTGTGCTTGACTAAGTCTAATTTTCGCTTCTGTAATTTTTTTATTACCGGTTAATATTTGTTTATCAACTTCTTGATTTAATGTTTCTATACGTGATGCATTGTGTCTATTTAACTGTTTTTGTAAAGCATTAACGAGATCAGAAGATTGTTTCTCATATTTATCTGAATAAGCTTTCCCATTCAGGTTTTCCAAAGATAATCGAGCAAAATCTGGTTGTGCAGTGTTAAATAGTTCTTGTTTGACATACGCAAATCCAGCTAATGTCCCATCCCCTATACGGGTCATCCCAATGCTATCTTTTTTCAAGTATTCTGGAGAGGTTGCAAATCCTACTATTGTTAGCTCAGAATTTCTTATTGCTAAACTCTGAGTAGGTTTCGGTGCTTTAAGGTTTAGTTTATCACCTATTTTATATGTACTTTTTAAGCCATCACTCAAGACTATTTCAGAAGTATTGTGGGGTTTTCTTCCCTGAGTTAAAGTGATCTTTGATAAAGTATCTGGTAAACTCTCAATTCTTAAAGCACGTGAATTACTCCCTAATAAGATATCTATTGTATGACCATATTCTATCTTTTGTATTTCTTTAAGTTTATTCAGATAAGCCTGAGTTTCTGCTGAAATCGGTACTGTGGACGTCACTTTTGCATCTGCTAAATTAGATGTTTCATAGACACTTTGAGCTGTTTGCCTCATATTTGATCCGGTGACATTTAGCCCAATTAATACAAATACTCCCAATGTTAGAAGCGCCGATACTGAAAAGAACCTGCCTATAGATTGTTTAAATTCACGTCTAATATTTTTATATATCGTCTTCAATTTCTACTCTTTACCATTCTAGATTCTTTACTGGAACCGGATTAACATTATAAGTATCAAGCTTAATTTTACCATCTGCCATTTCTATTACATGGTCAGCCATAGGTTTTAATAGACTATTATGAGTCACAATGATTACATTTTTTTGATACTTACGTGTGAAATCTTGGAATAATTGCAATATTTTCTTTCCCGTTTTATAGTCAAGGGCACCAGTTGGTTCGTAGGCCAATAATATATCTGGATTTTTAGCCAAAGCTCTGGCGATAGCGACTCTCTGCTGTTCTCCTCCTGATAATTGCGCTGGAAAATTATTAGCACGATCTGCAAGACCAACTGATTTCAAGGCTTCTAGTGCATCTATTGGCTGGTCAACAATTTCTGAAGCTAGCTCAACATTTTCAATCGTAGTCAAATTTTGCACTAAGTTATAAAACTGGAAAACAAAGCCAACCTGTTTACGTCTATAAGTTGTTAATCCATTGCTATCAAGTGCTTCCAGTGCTACACCATTAACATTAACTGATCCACTGGTAATGGCGTCCATCCCCCCCAATAAATTTAATAAAGTAGATTTTCCAGCTCCTGATGCACCTAAGATAATCGTCAACTCTCCAGGTGCTATGTCAAAATTAAGATCTTTATTTGCAATTACAGCATTATCTCCACTCCCATAAATTTTAACGCCATTTTTTACAGTTATAAATTGTGTCATTGTTTTTTCTCCTATAATTAATTATAATGAACAATGTGTTCACTAATATTAAAACACAGGCATACGCTATTTCAATGTACAGACAATAAAATAATGTTGACTGTTTAGAAAGGTTTGTTAAATTCAATGACGAAACATGACGAACAAAAAAATAGAACAAATGATATGATTATTAATACGTTATTATCACTAGGTGATACCAAACCATTGTCTAAAATATCGGTAAGTGATATCACTAAACATGCAAAAATAAATCGTGGCACCTTCTACTTACATTATGAAAGTAAAGAAGATCTCGTAGCATACCTGGAGTCAAAACTACTTGATGGTATTCATCAGATTATCGATCAAAATATCGAAATGACAATGGATCGCTCGTTTTTTTTAGAAGGAAAAATATATCCTGTGATTATTTTGTTAATCGAGTTCATTTTTGATAATCAAAAATTGTTCAAATTATTGCTAAATTCAAATACCAGTATATTATTTAGAGATTCTGTTAAAGTACTCTTACAAGATATTATTAAACAGTCATTGCAACTATCACGGCAAATTAAAAAAGAGGTACCTGATATACCTGATTCCTACGCTTTTGACATCATTTCTACCACTATTTTAGCAATCTCAATGAAATGGCTTGAGAATACTGATGAAATAACTCCTGATAAAGTAGCAAGATTAATGATGAGCTCACTCTTTTTATCACCTTACCAAATGCTCGGTTTTGACTAATTCGTTAAGTCCATATTATTATCAAATTTAGATAGTTTAGTATGGTATATATAGCGGACATTATCATATAGAATTTCTCGCTAGTTTTTTGCCACTTTCTTGCCCCTTTTAATAAAAATTAAAAACAAAAAAGCCCTAAGGCCTTTAAAAATAAAGGGCTAGGGCTTTTATGATATTACATTTGTTTATTGTAGTATTCAACGATAAGTGCTTCGTTGATTTCTGGGTTGATTTCGTCACGTTCTGGTAAACGTGTGAATGTACCTTCAAGTTTATCAGCATCAAAAGTGATAAAGCTTGGACGTCCAACAGTTGCTTCAACAGCTTCAAGGATTGCTGGTACTTTGATTGATTTTTCGCGAACTGAAATCACATCACCTGTGTTTACACGGTATGATGGGATATCAACACGCGAACCGTTAACCAAGATATGACCGTGGTTAACGAATTGACGTGCTTGACGACGAGTTGTTGCTAAACCAAGACGGAAAACAACGTTATCAAGACGACGTTCAAGAAGTAACATGAAGTTAAAACCAAGTGTTCCTTCTTTAGCTTTCGTTGCTTGAACAAACAAGTTACGGAATTGACGTTCAGAGATACCGTAAGTAAAACGAAGTTTTTGTTTTTCAGCCAATTGCAAACCGTACTCAGATAGTTTAGAGCGGTTGTTTGGACCGTGTTGACCTGGTACGTAGTTACGACGTGAAATTTCTTTACCAGTACCTGTAAGTGATACGCCTAAACGACGTGATTGTTTCCATGATGGACCTGTATAACGTGACATGAATATGTCTCCTTCAAAAATAATATTTGAAGAGCATGATTTGGCAAGCTTCCGGTTCGTGCATATCCAGTTCGCCTCACAGCTTTGGTTACTTGGTAACACTGAATATGTTGACGATGCCCTATCTCGCGGCTGCATAACTCAACCTTATCAGTATATCATTATTCCACTAATCTGTCAAGGAGAACATTAAAATACCTGCTGCTACGGCAACATTTAAAGATTCTGCTTGACCTGGCATAGAGATGTGAGCTAAGATATCCGCAACATTCGCTGTTTCATTCATAATACCTGATCCCTCATTTCCCATAATCAAGGCAAAGTTTTCAGGTGTCTTAATCGTCTTATAGTCTACTGATTGATCCGATAAGGTTGTCGCAATCACTGTGACATCTTCATCTGCTAATTGTTGATAAAACGTGGTCGCATCTACATCTTGAAAAACTGGTAAATGAAACTGTGAGCCTTGCATGGTTCGAAGAACTTTTGGTGAATATATATCTGCACTACCTTTAGTTAACACTACACCAGAGAACCCTGCAGCATCTGCAGTACGGATCATCGTCCCAACATTCCCCGGGTCTTGCACATTTTCTAAAATGAGTAATTTTGTAAATAAACTAGGCACTAGTTGATGAGATGGTAAACTAACTTCTGTTACAATCCCTTGAGGCGTTTCAGCATCCGATAAAAATTTCATTACCTCATCAGATACAAGTGTCACATCTGGTAAATGACTGAATTTTTCTGTCACAAAAACTTGCTTAATCTCAAAATCAGATCGACAAGCTTCTTCATATAAATGGACACCTTCTACTAAATAAGTATCGACTCTGTTTTTTTTCTTGTAAAGTTTTTTCGCAGTTTTGATGCGTGTATTATCTTTTGATGTGATCATTTCCATTGCTCCATTATATCTGTAATACAGCGTTACTGTCAACAGGTATCCTCATCAATAACACGATAAGAACCATTATTTTCTAGATAAAAAAACTTGCTAAAGTGAATCGCCTTCCCTAAAGCAAGATATTTATTTTTATTTAGTTAAGCTTGTAGTTTCTTTTGGAGTAGCAGGGTTTTTATTAAACCAAATATATGCACCATAAACAGCATTAACTAACATGGCGATTTGTAAGATAAACATACCAAATACTGAATTACCAGTACTTTGCCATGTATTAAACCAAATGATGACATTGATAGCATCTATTAATAACCACCCGATCCATTGACTACGGTAACCATAAGTCATTAACAGTTGGCTAATGATTGCTAATGGTAGTAATGTCGCATCTAAAACAATTTGTTGGCCACCAAGATGATGACTTGTTAGTAAAACCAAACCATAGAGTACAGCGAAGCCAAGAATAGCAATCATCGCACGAGTCATTGTGATTTTTTTAGGTGTAACTTCTGCTTTATGAGTAGATAGCATATCTTTTTGCCATGCATAAATACCGATAAACTGCATGATAAGATAGTAGCTTTGAGAAAATACATCTCCTACTAAACGTGTCTGTACTGCAACAATTAGCCAAAAAACTGTCGCAATAATCCCAAATGTAAAATTCGTCAAACGGCCTCTATTGACTAAAATCAAGTTCATAATCGTAACAACACCTACGATCAAAGATAAGATACTCATGGTATCAAAAGTACCTGAAAAAATAAAGGCAATGACTTGTGATACAAGCAATATAGCAAGTAAGACATAGTCTTGATGTGAGAGTGACCCCAGTTCTTGGCAGACTACTTTAGGCGTTAAACATTTTTTTAATCCGATAGCTAAGGTATTGAGTTTTGTATGCATAATCTTTTCCTCTATTTTTCATTGTAGGTGTTCTATTTTGATGTTTAACTGTGTTTCTAAAGCTTGTACGGCTTGTTGATATCTAAGATAAAACCCTTCTTGCGGTGTTTGACCTTCTTGGTCTAACACCACTATCTTATCTTCAAACCCATACTGTTTAAAATACCACATGAGTTTGCGATGATAGTCATGTCGACTTTTTTCCCATTCCATATTTCGAAACCCGTCATCGACATAGGCTGTAACAGGAGGGATCACCAAAATTAAATCAAATGTCTCTTTGGCTATTGTAATGTCAAATAAATCATTCAGCTGCTCATTTTCTGTTTTTGATAAATATAACTCAGCATAAGCTTTAGTTACGATAGCATCTGTATCAAAAAAAGTGACACCATTATTAGATGGACTACAGATTTCGTTATAATTGGCACGACTCTGTCCGATGATAAAATTCGCATAATCACTTGCAGTCAATTCTTCATCTGTAATGTTAGCCGTCTCTTCATATAATCTAGCATATTCTTCAGAAAATGGTGCATTGATAGAGCGTGCCAAACGTCGAACTAACGTGGATTTACCTGTACTAGCTGAACCTGCAATGAGGACTTTCTTTGTAAAATGACGTCTAAAGACACGATTAATTTTTTCCCAATGTCTAACAGGATTTTCTCGAATTTCAGTAGCTGATATGGCAATATTTTTTCTATTTTGAAGTGCGACCTGAATATTTTTAGGTAATCTTTTTTCCAGTTCTACTTGATATTCTGGTTCACTAACATAGATGGTGAAATCAGTTTCTTCAAAAACACCCTCGATATTTAAAGCAATACTTCTGAGTAAATGTAGTGTCCACTCATCCCAACCTTGTGGATAGGTTGGAATATCGTTTTCATTTAACATCGCAACACGTAAATTAGCTTCGTCATTATAGGCTTCTCTCAGATAACGAAATCGTTTTTCTAAAGATAATCCAATCTTATCTCCCCGGTCACCATCACTGCCTGAGACGATAACAAGTGCTGCATCATGGTTCATCAAAGATTTATAGATTAATTGTTGATGCCCAACATGCAGTGGGGCAAATGTACCAAAAGTAATCCCGATGTGCTGTCCTGTTAGTTTTCTTTTACTAATATTGTTTATTTCCATCATTATTCCTCTGATTATCTACATAGATTATGAACTCAAGAGTTAATAGCCTACAGACATATCGTGTCAATTTCTAAAACTCAAAATCTTTTTAGGTCTTCCTGGTTTTTGGGGATTTTGTTCAAACAACCCTGTATCCATCAAAATTGGATTATTTTTAACATAGGTTTTCACAAAATTTCCAGTAGAATAGTCCTCAAATTTTGTATCAAAATGCTTTAAAACTGCTAATGCGTCAGTAGAAATAAATGTTTCCCCCAGGACACGCAGAATGTCAGGGGTTACGTCCAAACTTTCTTTAATGCGCTTAAAAGTAGCCAAAATGATCGCCTTATGATCAAATGCTAAATCATCTAAAGAGACAATTTCATCAAGGCATTTGAACTCAAGTTCATTTGCTTCATTATGCCTTACGGTAAACCACTTAGCTTGAGCTGCGTCATCACCAGCTTGAGGTGAGACAAAAGGATGTAGAAAAGTCGCATGAGCAATCGAGATGATCCATTGTCTAGGGTCTCGTTTGGGATCTGTAAACGCACCAATTTGCCACATTTGGCGATTATCTGTGATCCTAACACCTGTCTCTTCAGTCGTCTCACGTAATGCAGCTGTTTTAGCTGATTCAGTCGGCTCTACAAATCCACCAACCAAAGCGAATTTTCCTTTAAAGGGATGTGCTTTTCTCTCAATTAACAATATTTTCAATTGATCATCTAATGGATCAAACCCAAAGATAAGGTTATCGACTGTCATCGCAGGCTTCTCATAACTGCCCCAATCCTGCGTTTTGTACCATGCCAGATACTCTGCTTCACTGGCTTGTGTTTCATAGTATCGTTTATCTTTTTTCATAATAAAAGTATAACATACTTTTATTTGAGATGTCAATATATAAGTCATTATTAGTAATAATCAAGTAATGATAACCTTATCAACTTTTTTATACTTTTCACAGCCTATCTCAGCATGCTTTTGATATAATTGAATCAAACAGACTAGCTAAAAGGAAGGTGATTCATATGCATAAAGTGATTCTGATTGCGACGGGGCGTGTACAAGGGGTTGGTTTTCGCTATGCGACGTTTCAATTAGCCAATCAACTAGGTATCAAGGGAACTGTCAAGAATATGGATGATGGCTCTGTCTTAATTCAAGCACAATCTGAAGATAAACTGAAATTGCAAAAATTTATCAGTGATATCCGAAAATCTCCGACACCCTTTGGTAAAGTAGCTTATCTGGATGTCAAATTAGCAAATTTTTCAAATTTTGATGATTTTGAGATGCTTAACTAAATAATCCCCCACCTCAACATGAGGTGGGGGATTATTTAGTTATCACTGTTATATAAGCTCACGAATAGAATTATAGATAATGCTCCATCATAGTGTTGGCAACAAATGGTTTGTTCATCGTATAGATATGTACGCCATCAACACCTCTTGCCAACAAATCATCTATTTGTTTACAGGCATATTCCATCCCTGCCTTTTGTAAATCATCTGGTGAATCTTTATATTTATTCACAATCTTGATTAACCGTGTTGGGAGACTTGCCCCAAAGAATATCATACGTTCAATTTGCGATTTTTGAAGTACTGGCATGATACCAGCAGCTATAGGCGCTTCGATTCCTGAATGTCTGATATAATCGTTTAATCTCAAAAATTTCTCATTATCAAAGAAAAGCTGGCTGACAAATAGGTTAGCTCCCGCTTCATATTTTCGTTTGACATGCTCAATATTTTCTACCTCTAGGGCACTATTAACATGACCTTCCGGGTAAATTGCCGCAGCAACATCAAAATCGCCATTCTTTTTGATGTCTTCAATTAACTCATAAGCATAGTGGTAGTCATCAGGCAATTTGCTAATCTCAGCACCAACAGGCCTATCTCCTCTTAAAGCTAGGATATTATTAACATTCTTTGCTTTAATATCACTGAGTATTTTTGAGATTTCTTCTGGATCATTATTAATCGATGTAAGATGGTGCATCGTTTCAATCCCGTAATCTTTCTTGATTTTTTCAGCAATTTTTAGCGTTTTATTCTCCTGAGTAGCACTCCCCATCGCACCATAGGTCACACTAATAAAATCAGGTTTATGTGTCAATCCTGCAACTGTCTTATAAATCGTCTCAACACCAGCATCGGTTTTTGGTGGAAAAATCTCTAGTGATATAACAGCCTTGTCTTTTTTATTTTTAGTTTTATAGATATCGGTTATTTTCATAACACTATTCTAACAGCTTTTGTTATAGTTTTAAACTTGTTAAAAATAGGTGTTTGCTATAGTTTTAGGTTATATCAGAATAACTTCTTGAATGCCTTGTACAGCGTTACAACAGAAAATTTTATCTGCTTTTAGTAAATCTGACTGGTATAATACTTGTTCTTGACACTTACCACTACTGATCAAATAGTCTCGATAAATACCGGGTAGTAGACCACTTGAAATCGGTGGCGTTAGCCATTGACCATTTATTTCTAGTATAACATTTGCTCTAGACATCTCCGTTAATTCACCACGTTCATTAAAAAAAAGTTCATCTTTTAAATTGTAATACGGTCGATAACTTGTCTTATGATATAAAAAATCTTGTTTACTATCTACACGCATGGGTGAAATCGTAACCTTATCAAATGGACGTGGGGCACGATAGGTAATCTCTAGAGTTCCTTCACGAGAAAGCGCAACACGCATCATGCCATCTTCCTTAGGTAAATTATCCCATTGGTCTTCGTTTATATCATAACCATACATCTCAGCAGATCGTCTTAACCGTGCTAGGTGCTCATCTTTGAACAACAGTTGACCATTTTCAACTTTAATGGTCTCAATTAGCTTTGGCTCATCTTGTAAAAACAACGTTTTTGCTTGTGTTTCTAGCCATTCATCACTGGTATCAGAATCCCATACGATAGCACCACCTACGCGATATTTAAAACTTGGGCTAGCTGTTTGGCGCTGTAAAATACGGATAGGCACGCTAAATATCTGTTTAGTTGGACTAAGAAAGCCAATAGCACCACAATAAATATCTCTAGATCCTTGTTCAATCTGATCAATAAGCGACATGGTCGATATCTTAGGTGCCCCCGTTACTGACCCATTAGGAAAAAGCGCAGCTAAAATATCATATAAGCGTGTACCTGCTAACAAGTCGGCTTCTATCTGAGATGTCATCTGATGGACAGTCGGATGTGTCTCCACATCAAATAGTTTTGTAACTGCTACACTGCCATTTTCCGCAATACGCCCGATATCATTTCTCATCAAGTCAACAATCATCACATTTTCAGCTTTATTTTTGATATCAGTTTTTAAAAAATCAATCAACGCTGCATCTTCTTCAGGTGATTGCCCACGTTTAACAGTGCCTTTCATAGGACGTGTGATGATATGCTGATCTTCAATTTCAAAAAAAAGTTCAGGCGAAAAACTTAATAAGGTATCATACTCATTTTTAATAAAGGTATTATAAGGTGTCTTTTGCCGTGTTAGTAAATACTCATACAGTTCAAACTCATCCCCTTCAAAAGCAACATCATAATCATAGGTATAGTTCACTTCGTAGGTATGACCTTGTCGTTGTGCACCCTTTATCTGATCAATTGCTTCAGCATAGGCTTCAAAACTCAAGGTAGCCTGTGGTGCTAAACTTATCTTGTCAACAGGACTGACTTCATAAGGACTATACTTTTCAAAGATTTGAAAATATAAAAGTGGTGACTGACTAGTAATCATTTTTCCTAAAAAAATATCTTTTGCTTCATAACGGATATAGCCTACAGCATAATGAGTTGCTTGCCATTTTTCAAGTTCAGATAGTGCAGTTATAAAGCTAGCATTATCAAAAGCAGTTAGTGTGATAATGGCATCTTCAAATTTTTTATCGTCATAAATTATCATAGTAGCTTTATTATATCAAATTTTTTTATCCAGTTTTCTATGCTTGACTCCCCAGTATTGAGCCTAAAAATAAAAAAAAACTGGTTTTCACCAGTTAAATAATTGAATCAGTCTCATATTCCAACGTACTTCTTTAGCATAGAATATGTTTCCACCATCTTTATAGAGTTTTCCTTTGTTAAACAAGAGAGAATTTATCGTCAAATGATAATATTCTTCGCCAGTCTTATTGCCAAGACTAGGCGCCACAACATCTCTAGAATAGGCTTCTGATAACGGCAGTGTGTTCTTACCACCGTTTTTAGCGATGTAATCAACGTAGGCTTTCCCAAAATTATAGGCTTGTACACCCGTCCAAATATCGACATCTTTTTCATTAGCGTAGGCTAACACTTCTGTTAAATTTGTAATCCCTTGGTGGATACTGTCTTCTTCAGTCTCAATCGTTTCATGTGTAGATTCTGTAGATTGCATGACATCAGTATGCTTGCCTTTAGTTTCTGTATAAATAATCGATAACACTAAATCCCGATTACCAGAAACGCCATATTTGTTCAGAGTCTGCGTCACGTAGTCATCATATTTCATGACACTTTTAACATTTTCGTGTGTACGATATATCCAAAATCCAACACCTAGTACAATAATGATGAACAATACTTTTTTTATAAATTTTAGCACTGCTTCTCCTTTATTGCTGCTAGACTATTAATGATAAATGATTACCATTTATTTTTTATTTCTTCGATATTTTTGATAATAATGGAGTAGGTACCATCATTATTTTGAATGAATTCAACACTTTCTGCATCTTCATACAGCGTTTGTGGCACACTCATCTCGATACCATTTGATAGGGATAATTTTTGATTGGATAACTTTTTTTCAATCTTATCCATAGGCATCTGCTCAAATCGTATCTGATTCGGTATCGCTTCTTTGACTTGGTCTTTAAATGCTAGCTTAGCTGTCAAATTATCCGAAAATAATTGATCTGCTAAATGCTCTGGACTCAAATTTTCTTGTTTTTCAACAGCATGAAAAACAGTATTTTGTACCTTTTGAGAAAAGGCAAAATCATCATCATCAAAAGACTTTGCAACAGATTCAGCAGTTTTTTTAATCGCTTTTATCGCCTTATTCACTGAAATTTCTGGTTGCTCACAAAGTAAATTTTCTGATATATAATGATAGCTTTTTCCGTTATACTTGATTCGTTTTTCAATTAGATGATAAGCATATGTTGCGCAATTAATCGCAATCGCTTCATCTGCTGCGGTACCTGCTCCAGGTAGTGAAGACTCTGTTTTAGCAATCTTAATCTGTCCATCACTATGATCAAATGCATGCGAAAAGCTATCTCTTAATGATAATCGAATAAATGCAAAATGAGGTTGTGTTTCGATCTCATAAGAGACAAACAACAAATCATTTTGTTTTTGATTTTCAGATAAAGCAAATGCTTCCCGCCAAACATTAGCAACTGCTTTTGTTGAGGTTAGAAAATCATCTGTAATCAAGTTTAAAAATTGATTATCAGATGATAAAATCCCACGTTTTGCTTCATCAGAGTATATCTTTTCTACTTTTTTGGTTACATAATCCAACATGACTGGTGTTAATTCCATCAATGCTGGTGAAAATAGAAGTTCTGGATTTCCTGGATCAAAAGCGTGTAGTATTGCTTTTTTAATATAGATATCCATTACAAATTAATCGTATAATGGGAATTCATCTGTTAAAGCAACAACATCAGCTTTGATTTGGTCAAGTACAGCTTGATCGTCTTTATTTTTAAATGCACGAATAATAAATTCTGCGACTTGAATAGCTTGATCTTCTTTAAATCCACGTGATGTGATTGCTGCTGAACCAACACGAACACCAGATGTTTTAAATGGACTTAGTGTTTCATATGGGACAGCATTTTTATTTAAGGTAATTGATACAGTATCTAGTAGATTTTGTGCTTCTTTACCGTTAATATCAAATCCTGTCACGTTAAGCATGAACATATGATTATCAGTACCACCAGAAATGACATGAAGACCTGCTGATTCAAAAGTCTTAGCCATAGCTTGGCTGTTTTTAATGACTTGTGTTTGGTAATCTTTATAAGCAGGATCTAAAACTTCTTTAAACGCAACTGCTTTCGCTGCGATCACATGCATTAATGGGCCACCTTGGATACCTGGGAAGATCGCTGAGTTAATTTTCTTAGCTAGCGCTTCATCATTAGTCAAGATTAGGCCACCACGTGGTCCGCGTAATGTTTTATGTGTTGTAGAGGTTGTAATATCTGCATATGGTACTGGATTTGGATGTAATCCTGCTGCAACAAGACCAGCGATATGTGCCATATCCACCATGAGTTTTGCACCAACTTCATCAGCAATTTCTCTGAATTTTGCAAAGTCAATTGTACGAGAATAGCTTGATGCACCAGCTACGATCAATTTAGGTTTAACTTCTTTTGCTTGTTGTAAAATTTGATCGTAATCTAGTAATTCTGTTTCTTTATCTACATTGTAACCGAAAAAGTGGTAAGTTTTACCTGAGAAATTCACTGGTGATCCATGTGTCAAATGTCCACCTGCTGCAAGATCAAGTCCCATAACAGTATCCCCTGGTTCAATCAAAGCGAGGTATGCCGCAGCATTAGCTTGTGAACCTGAGTGAGGTTGTACATTTGCAAATTTGGCACCAAAGATTTCTTTAGCACGTTCTATAGCAAGGCTTTCAGCAATATCTACACATTCAGTACCACCATAGTAACGGTTACCAGGATAGCCTTCAGCGTATTTATTTGTTAAAAGTGTGCCTTGAGCTGCCATCACAGCTTTTGATACAACATTTTCAGAAGCAATAAGCTCTATATTTTGTTGTTGACGACGCTCTTCTGCGTGAATAGCATCCCAGAGTTCTTGATCGTAAGCTTCATAGTTAGACTGGTCGAAAATCATCCTTTTATCACCTCATAAATTTCGGATAGTGTCAGCGCACCTTGGCGCAGAATCGTCGGCATCTCGCCTGTCAAGTCAATGATTGTAGAGTCAACTCCAGAGATATGCGCATCATCTTTCAAAACTGCTGCAATTAGACCATTTAAATCATGTAGGACATCATCGGCTGTTTTAGGGCTTGGATTTCCTGTCAAGTTGGCAGATGGGCCAACCATTGGTCCTGTTTGTCGCAAGATTTCAAGTGTCGTTTGGTTGTCTGGCATTCGAAAGCCAACTGTTGACATCCCATTATTGACAAGAGATGGAACTCTATCATTAGCCTCTAAAATCACTGTTAAACTGCCAGGCATAAATTTATTATACAACTTTTCCAAATATTTTGGTTGATTTTTGGAAAAAAAAGTCATTTGTTCAAAGCTAGCAATGTTTAAATTCAGGGCATGGTCAAGACTTCTATTTTTAACACGATAGATTTTTTCAACACACTTTTCATCGAGTGCCAAACCAAATAAGCCATAAACTGTTTCTGTTGGTAAAGCAACTAATTCACCAGCTTTTAACAAAGCTACTGCCTCAGCTACGTCTTTATGTGTGAGTAGTTTAGTCGATTGCAATCATTCTGTCCTTTCCACTTAGATCCTTGATGATTCTGATACGTTTGTCAGGAAATTGTATTTGAAAAAGTTGACTGACAGCTTTTCCTTGTAAATAGCCAATTTCTAAATATATTTTTCCAGTAGCTGCTAGATATTTTTTAGCATTTTCTGCAATTTTTGCATAAATAGCTAACCCATCTTGTGCTGCAAATAAAGCGAGATGTGGTTCATAGTTTAACACGTTATCTGCCATCTCTGCTTTTTCAAAATCAGCGATATATGGGGGATTAGATACAATAATATCATAGCAACCTGAAAGATTACTAAACACATCTGACATCGCAAATGAAACAGTTGAGATCTCATTTAACTTGGCATTTTCTCGTGCTAAACTCAGGGCTTCTGATGAAATATCTGAAGCAGTTACTGCCCACTCCGGATTTGCTTTAGCAATTGATAAGGCAATCGCACCAGTACCAGTGCCGATATCTAGTAGCTTAATCTCTTTTTCTGCAGTGTTTTCAGCTAAAATCAAGCTCACTAATTCTTCCGTTTCTGGACGTGGAATCAACGCACGTGCATCAACAGTTAGTGTTAAGCCATAAAATTCAGTGTTCCCAACGATATATTGTGCAGGTTCATCTGTTAATAATCGCTCAAAGATGGCAGCAATGAAGGCTAAATCCTCGTCTGAACTTTCCGAGTTTAATAACAAGATAAACTCAGTATAGGTTAAATTTTTCTTGTATCGATAAACATAGCGTAATTCTTCAGGACGTGCCAACTGTTTTTCATATTTTTGAAATACTTGTAAATAGGTCATTGCATCTCTTTCAAAGCGGCTTGTAATTTTAATTGTAAAGTTGTTTGTGGTAGTGCATCATAAGCCTCATCTGTTAGATAGGTCCATTGCTCTTGAATCTTATCGACCTTCTCGACTTGCACAAGCATCACTTGCCACTTTTGATGCGTAAACAGATGTGTGACAGGAGAAATCGTCAGCTGTTTAGCATCCGGATACTGTGCACTAACACCATCATATATGGCATCCCATGAGTCAAACTCCACTAAAGGAAAAGTCCAAAAATTAGCCAGCAAGCCCGTTTTTGGCCGTTGCTCATAAGCTAGAGCACCACTTGTTTCGGAAATAATGGCAGCATAAAATTTTGGTATTTGCTTAGTTTTTTTAGTTTTGATCGGATAGGTTAATTCTGTCCCATCCTGATAGGAGAGATTAAATCTAGCAAAGGGCGATTCGCTTTTCGTCTCTGCTTTAGCACGCATGAGTGATGTCCCAAGATCCATGACTGCCTGATTAAAGTCACCAGGTCTTACTGGATCAACAATCGGTAAGATACGCTCATAAAATAATTTTCTAGAACTTGGTTGCGCGATATCCGCATCTATCTTTAGTAAACGCGCAAAAACGCGGAACATATTCCCATCAAGCGCCGGCACGACCTCACCAAAGCTAATACTCGCAATCGCTGCCGCTGTATATGGCCCAATTCCTGATAAAGTTTGTAAGTCCTTTGCAGTGCTTGGAAAAATACCACCATGCTCCGTCATAATTTGGATGGCAGCTTTTTGCATATTTCGGACACGAGAATAATAGCCAAGTCCTGACCATAATTTCAGTAATACCGCTTCATCTGCATTCGCCAATGCCTCAACAGTGGGTAGGGCAGATAAAAAACGCTCATAATACGGAATCACCGTCTCCACTTGCGTTTGTTGCAACATAATCTCACTGATCCAGATATGATAAGGTTCTTTATCCACGCGCCAAGGTAAGTGTGTGCGACCATTTTGGTCATACCACGCTAATAAGGTCGCCCTAAACGCAGCAACATCTTGCTCAAGTAACTTACCTGTTTTGTCATACCATGTGATCACTGTTTTAATGCCTCTAATTTTTGCGTCTGATCAGATAAGATTAAAGCATCAATCACCTCATCAAGCTTACCTGAAATAATGGCATCTAATTTTTGTAAAGTTAAGCCAATCCGGTGATCTGTCACACGGTTTTGAGGGAAATTATAGGTACGAATACGCTCTGAACGATCTCCTGTCCCAACCGTTGATTTTCTCATTTCATCATTTTTATCTTGTTCGATTTGTGCAAAATGATCATAGACACGCGCATTAATAATTTTCATGGCTTTATCTCTATTCTTTTGTTGGTTACGTTCTTCTTGCATCTCAACTTTGATGCCAGTCGGAATATGCACCATACGTACGGCAGTCGCAACCTTATTGACATTTTGTCCACCAGCACCTGATGCATGGTAGATATCTATTCTTAAATCCTTTGGATCGATGTTGATATCAAAGTCTTCTATCTCAGGCATGACAAGCACAGTTGCTGTCGAGGTATGGACACGACCTTGTGTCTCAGTTTTTGGGACACGTTGCACGCGATGTGCACCACTTTCATACTTCAGTTTTGAGTATACTGAATTCCCTGAAATCATGACAGACACTTCTTTAATCCCACCAATTTCAGTGACATTTGATTCTAGTATTTCAAATTTCCAGCCTTGGTTTTCAGAGTATTTTTGGTACATACCAAGTAAATCTCCAGCAAATAACGCTGCTTCATCCCCACCTGCTGCACCACGGATTTCCAAGATAATATTTTTCTCATCGTTTGGATCTTTAGGTAAGAGTAGAATCTTGATTTCTTCTTCGAGTTCACTTTTCTCACTCTTTAAGGCTTTCAACTCTTCCTTAAACATATCGGCTTCATCAGCATCTAAACTAGCGTCAGACAGCATCTCCTCAGCGTCAGAAATACCAGTTGTCACTTCCACATAACGTTCATAAGCAGCAACTGTTTCACGTAGTGAAGCCTCTTCTTTTGATAAGGCCATAAATCTTTTTGTATCGCTGACAACTTCTGGATCACTTAGTAATCCGCCTAATTCCTCATAGCGATCTGCCATAATTTGTAACTGGTCAAACATCTTTTTTCATTTCCTTCATTTTTTCTAAGTCTGGCTTAAACCAGTGTTTACGACAAACAGGTAGATAGCTTTCATTGCCACCTATTTGAATCTGACTCCCTTCATAAACGGGATCGCCATTTTCTGTACGTAAAACCATTGTTGCTTTTTTACTACAAAACCAACAAATCGTTTTAATTTCTTCTATCTTGTCAGCGAGTAAAAGCAAGTGTTTACTGCCTTCGAATAACTGATTTTGAAAATCGTTTTTCAAGCCAAATGCCATGACTGGCACATTCAACTCATCTACCACTCTAGCAAAGTCATAGATATTTTTTTTGCTAAGAAATTGTGCCTCATCGATCAAAATGCAATATGGCTTCTGATCCAACCCGTCGATATAATCATAAACATTTAAGCTATCATCTATCGGTACTGCTTGACCACGCATCCCTATGCGAGAACTAACCACACCAATCTCATCGCGATTATCTAGGGCGCTCGTCATAATCACGACTGGTTTGCCCTGCTCTTCGTAGTTATGCGCTACTTTTAAAATTTCGATGGACTTGCCACTATTCATGGTCCCGTACTTAAAATATAATTGTGCCACCTGTTAACTCCTTTGATGTTAAACGCCAACTCATATCATCATCACTCAATACTCAAAACGTTTATTCTCTCTATTGCTATCTCATCAAAAGCCATTTTATCAAAATAAAAAAGGCACCTATAGAGATAGTCATTACCTTTCATTATATCATTATATTAGCTTTTTTTCTTTTTATTATTTTTGGAAAATGTGGGGGGATAAAAATTCTGTGACGCAATATCATGTATTTGCACTTCTAAGTATAATCTCTCGCATCTAATGTATCCTCTAATACCTATCTTTCTTCATTTTC
>JAKDQI010000047.1 GCA_030454995.1 Pseudolactococcus plantarum
CTTTTCTCCAATATATATATTCTAAAATAAGATAATATTGTCTAACAAAAGTAGACAATTATTCTATCTATTTTACCATAATTTTCAGAAAATTCAAGCCGAGTTTTCATATTTTTTGACCAGATATAAAGAAAATTTATACCATAAAAATACTTTGTTAAGACGAGACTATAAGCACTTGAACAAGAAGTTAGATAATCTAAACTGAAAACAGTCATAACTAGTTAATCAATCCTGACGCCAATATCCACCAGGCAATAAAAAAAACGCAACATATCATAGGTTACGTTTTAAATATCAATAGACAAGCACTCTCATTAAGGATTAATAATTTCCGCAGAGACTTCTTTACCATTTTCAAGTTTAACAAGATAAGCTGATTTTACAGGATCATGATATTTGTTGACCGTAATCGTTCCTGTCACACCTTTAAAGTTCTTAATTTTGGCTAAGCCGTTTGCAACGTCAACTGAAGTTTTAGCTTTTTCAGAAACTGCCGCTTCATTAATCATCATGACAGCATCATAAGCGCACGCTTCATAAGCAGATGGTGCGACACCATACTTAGCTTTATAATTTTTGATAAAAGCTTCTGTTTTATCATTGGCAGGTTTCAAACTTGAAAATCCTGATACAAAATAGATATTGTTAGCAGCTTTTTCTCCAGCAAGACTTGCAAAAGTAGGATCTGCTAGCACATCACCACCCACGACAGGCATGGTCATGCCAAGTTCGCGTGCTTGTTTAACTAAAATACCAGCTTCTTGGTAGTAACCTAAAACAACCAAGGCACCAAATTTTTCTTTCGATAATTTTGATAATTGTGCTTGGAAATCTTTTTCTCCAGCTTGGAATGTAGCAACTTCTGAAATTTTACCCTTGTAGTTGTCTTTAAAATTTTGATAAAGACCTTTTGCATAGTCAGATGAATTATCGTAGTATACTGCAACATTTTCAGCTTTCAACTTGTCTGTTACAAAATTAGAAATAACTTTCCCTTGAAACGAGTCAGGGAAAATGGCACGAAATACATATTTTTCGACTTTATTTCCTTGGTGAGTTAATTCGTTATTGGTTGACGTTGGGGCAACGATTGGCACTGCAAATTTATTCGCATTTGGTATCATTGCTTTTGTTTGTGAAGACGCATTCGTCCCAACAACTGCATTCACCTTATCATTTGCCATCAAATTCGTCGCAACTGTTGCTGACTCAGCATTATCTGACTTGTTGTCTTTTTTGACAACTTCTATTTTTTTACCATTAATACCACCAGCAGCATTAAGTTCTGCCACTGCCATGTCTGCACCGCGTTCGCTACCTTTACCGTAAGCAGCAACAGCACCAGTCATTTCGATATCATAGCCAATTTTAAAAGTTTTGCCAATTGCGTTCCCATTAGCATTTCTACTCTCTCCCGGAGCAGCACAAGAGGCAAGTGTCAAGACTGCAGCGACAGCCAAAACACTTAAAAAAACTTTAGATGATTTATTCATTACATTCTCCTAGATAATAATATGTGGCTAGATACGTTTACAGCAATTTAATTATCATTGTATCAATTTTCTGAAAGTTGTCAAGCTGCTATCAGAAAAGTTGATGTTGTACACTAGCTTATCACACAAACAAACGCAAGCAATTCAACAAGTTAACCTAAAAATTAATCCTTAATTATTAACTCTTTTGCACTAAAATAAGTTGACGACTGGCGTCAACTTATTTTAAGCAATGAATCGATTGAAACGTCATCCATATTTAAACTTTTATAGCACTTATTTCACAATTTTTGCTGAAACTTCCTTGCCATCTTCAAGTTGAACCATTACCGCCGCTTTAACAGGGTTATGATATTTATCAATATCTATTGTACCTGTCGCACCAACTAAACCTTTTGTATCCGCTAGTGCTTTTGCTAATTCTGTAGAATTAGTCACTTTTTCCTTTTCCACTGCTTGTTTAATCATGTAGACTGCATCATAAGCACATGCAGCAAATGCTGACGGTTCTTCTTTATAAGCTGCTTGGTAAGCCGAGATAAATGTTTTAGTTGTCTCATTAAATGGTGCTTTAGTCGAGAACCCTGCCACATAGTGAATATTATTTGCTGATTTACCTGCTAAAGCTGTATAAGTTGGATCAGAAATACCATCTCCACCAACGATTGGTTGCGTAATACCCATTTCACGTGCTTGTTTAGTAATGAGACCACCCTCAGCATAGTAACCAATCAAAGCAATTGCATCAAAAGATTTGTCTTTCACTTTTGTTAAAGCCGCTTGAAAATCTTTATCTCCACCTTGATAGCTCAATGTATCAACAATATCACCCTTATAATTTTGCTTAAAGGTTTTCAAAATGCCGCGAGCATAATCCGATGAATTGTCATAGTAAACCAATACTTTTTTCGCTTTTAAGGTATTCTCCGTGTAGTTAGCGATAACTTTACCTTGGAATGAATCTGGAAAAATCGTACGGAAAATATAGGATTGTACCTTACCATCTTTATAAGTCAGACTATCATTTGTACCTGTTGGGGTAATCAAGGGTACTTTTGATTTAGTGACATTAGGCGTTGCGGCAAGCGTACCACCTGAAGACATCGGACCAATCATTGCAACAACTTTATCGTTATTTGCTAAGTTAGAGGCAACCGTTGCCACTTCGCCGTTATCAGTCTTGTTATCTTTAACGACTAACTCAATCTTTTTACCATCAATGCCACCTTTGGCATTGATTTCATCAGCAGCGAGTTTTATGGCATTTTTTTCAGCATTACCTGGGGCAGCATAAGCACCAGATAACTCCATATTAACACCAATCTTAACCGTTTTACCGATGGTATTTCCTTTATCTGATGCTGCTTTATCTGCACCAGGTGCTGCGCCACAACCAGCCAATAGGACAAGACCTAATCCTACAACACCTAAAATTCCAATTTTCTTCATTTTTTCTCCTAATACGGACAAAAGTCACAAAGTCTGATGACTTTGTGACGTTGTCACAGCTCGGTCGCCGATTTAGTTTGGTTTAACAACCGTTTCAGATGCTTCTTTACCATTGTCAAGTTTCACAACCACTGCATCTTTAATTGGGTTATGCTCTTTATCTACAGTAATGTCACCAGTCGCGCCAGTAAAGTTTTTCAACTTAGCAAGGCCATCTTTAACATCTACAGAAGTTTTTGCTTTCGTATCTTCAGCAGCTTGTTTTACCATGTAAACTGCATCATAGGAAAGGGCATCAAACATAGAAGGTTCAGATTGATATTTTGCTTTGTAGCCTGCGATAAATTTCTTAGTGATATCATTTGCAGGTGTACGTCCTGAATAACCTGATACATAATAAACGTTTGTTGCACCAGGATTACCAGCTAATGAAATAAATGTTGGATCGGCAAAACCATCACCACCAAGAATTGGTTGTGTTAAGCCCAATTCACGTGCTTGTTTTGTAATTAATCCTGCTTCATTGTAGTAGCCTGGCATTACAATTGCATCAAAATCTTCAGATTTAATTTTAGATAATGTTGCTTGGAAGTCTTTGTCCCCTGATTGGAACGTTACTTTATCAACGATCTTACCTTTATACGTTTTTTCAAATGATTTAGCGATACCTTTGGCATAGTCAGATGAGTTATCATAGTACAAGACAACTTTTTTAGCATTTAGTTTATCTGCTGTGTAGTTAGCAAGTACTTTACCTTGATAGCTATCTTGGAAAGTTGAACGGAAAATAAACTCATTCACTTTACCTTTTGACTCTGTCAAGGTATCATCTGTACCACCAGGTGTTACCAATGGCACAGCACCTTTTGTAACATTTGGTGTCATTGATTTAACAGCACCAGATGTCATAGACCCAATGATTGCATTTACTTTATCGTTATTAATCAAATTTGAAGCAACAGTCGCAGCTTCCACGTTATCAGATTTATTATCTTTTGAGATTACTTTGATTTGTTTGCCGTTAATACCGCCAGCTTTGTTAATCTCATCAACCGCTAGATCAGCACCTTTTTTACCAGCATTACCATAAGCTGCTACTGCTCCTGAAAGTTCAAGGTCATACCCTAATTTGAAGTTGTCCCCAATTGCTGTCCCTTTAGATGCTGATGAGTTTCCGCCAGGTGCGGTACTACATGCTGCTAATGACAACACGGCTAAGCCTGTCGCTGCTATTATTCCTAAAGCTTTAAGTTTCATACTTTTTCTCCTACTAATTCTAAGCCTACATAATATTCTGAAAATTCAGTTCTTAAACAGTATACAAAACTATCTGATAATTGTCAACGATTTGATAGCCAGTTAAACTTATAGCAATAAAATTAGCATCTGGGGAGTTTGCCACCTCTCAAAGATGCGATGCTTAGCTAGATACACGCTCTCTTGTATCTATGATCAACGTCACAGGACCATCGTTTTCGAGTGCTATTTTCATATCTGCACCAAAAATACCCGTAACAGTCTGAACTTCTGCCTGCAGTGCTTGATTGAACTTATCATATAATGCTTTTGCATGTTCTGGGTTCCCTGCTTTAGTAAAACTTGGCCGGTTCCCTTTTTTTGTTTCTGCAAATAAAGTAAATTGGGAGATAGATAAGATAGCACCATTCGCGATATCTTTAACAGATAGGTTCATTTTATCAGCATCATCTGAAAAAATACGGAGATGACTTACTTTTCTAACAGCATAGGCAACATCTGCATCTGTATCTGCATCTTCTATTCCGACAAATAGTAATAACCCTTGTTGAATTTCAGAAATAATGCGGTCATCAACCCTACAACTAGCCTGCTTAACACGTTGAATCACAAGTTTCATATGTGGTCATTTCCCCCTTTTCATTGATATAATCGCTTAATCAAATAGTTTAACCATTTGTTCGTTTCACACTATATACATCAGGTACCATTTTGATTTTATCGACAACAGTTGTCAACTCTGACAAATTCTTAATACTGAGTTGTACGTGTATGTTTGCCATTTTCAAATCTTTTGTTGGTTGTGCATTGATTGAAATCAATTTTTTAGTCGTATTAGATAAGACTTGCATGACATCATTGGCAATACCAGTCCGATTGAAACCAAAAATATCGATATTAGCAACGTAGTCTTTACTGCCGCCCTGTTCTTCCCACTCAACAGCGATCAAACGATTCTCGTAATCTTCTTGACTCTTCACATTTTGACAATCCGTTCGATGAATAGAAACCCCACGACCTTTAGTAATGTAGCCAATAATATCATCACCTGGTACAGGATTACAGCATTTACTCATTCGAACAAGTAGACTATCAATACCCGCTACATTTACCCCACCATCATGGCGAATTTTCATGATTTCACCAGTGGTCTTGACCTCACCATTCATCAGCTCTTCAGCTTCTTTGCGTGCTTTTTCACGCTCAATTTCACGGCGTTCGTCTTCGGTCAACTTATTAAAAACAGTGATAACACCAGTTTCGCCAAATCCGATAGAGGCAAACAAAGCGTCTGAATCTCTGAAATTCAAGCGATCACATACTGATGCTAGATGTTTTTTATCCAGATATTGATTAGGCACAAACCCATTTTCTAATAAATAATCCTGTAATAACTCTCGACCTTTATTAATCGACAATTCTTTATCTTGGTTTTTAAAGAATTGCTTAATTTTGTTACGTGCTTTATTTGTTTTAACAAGTTTAATCCAATCACGACTAGGACCAAATGATGTTTTATTGGTCACAATTTCAACAACATCACCGGTTTTTAAAACCTGAGTTAGTGCTGTCATACGCCCATTGATTTTGGCACCTACTGCCTTATCTCCAACCTGAGTATGAATTGCATAGGCAAAATCTATAGGACCTGATCCTGATGGTAACTCTTGTACAGCACCGGTTGGGGTAAATACATAAATCTTTTCAGATAAAATATCTTCTTGAACTGCTTTTACAAAATCTTGTGCATCATTTGACTCATCTTGGAGTTCAACGAGTTCATGAATCCAATTCAAATTCTGTGAAATTTCATTGGCAGAGACTTGATTTTGTCTACCTGCTTTATAGGCCCAATGCGCTGCAACCCCATATTCGGCAATCTCATGCATTTCACGCGTGCGAATTTGAAACTCCATCGGACCTTTCGGTCCATAAACAGTCGTGTGAACAGACTGATAACCATTCGCCTTTGGATTTGCGATGTAGTCCTTAAAACGGCCCGGCATCGGTTTCCAAAGGTCATGGATGTATCCTAAAGTCGTATAAACATCACTCGTTGTATCCAAAATACAGCGAACAGCAATCAAATCATATAGCTCATCAAAGCGTTTCTTTTTATCATGCATTTTACGGTAAATGCTATAGATATGTTTGGGGCGACCGTAAATCTCACCAACAACCCCTACTTTTTCGATATAAGTTTTAAGCTCTGAGGTTACCGCGTCAACTAATTTTTCACGATCAGCACGTTTCTCCTTCATCAACCCTCGGATACGGTAAAATTCGATTTCATCTAGATAACGAAAAGATAAATCCTCTAATTCCCATTTGATGCGAGAAATACCCAGGCGATGTGCTAGTGGCGCATAAATCGCCATCGTTTCTCTAGAGATACGTTTTTGCTTGTCTGAACGAAGATGTTTGAGCGTGCGCATATTATGCAGGCGGTCAGCTAGTTTAACTAAGATAACCCGCATGTCTTTTGACATGGCCATCAACATTTTTCGATGATTTTCGGCTAACTGTTCTTCGTGTGATTTATATTCAACTTTACCAAGTTTTGTCACGCCATCTACGATAACACGAACATCAAGACCAAACTCAGCTTCTAGATCATCTAGTGTACTTTCGGTATCCTCAACCACATCATGAAGAAAGCCACAAGACACTGTAATCGCATCGAGCTTTAGATTCGCTAAAATCCCCGCAACTTGAATCGGATGGATGATATAAGGTTCACCTGATTGTCGGTATTGTTCTTTATGAGCATTGGTAGCATACTTTAATGCTTTTTTCACCAGAACAATATCTCGTTCTCCCATATAAGTTTCTGCTAGAGCGACAACTTCTGCTCCTGTGAGATTTGGTTCGCTTGCCATATCTTTTACTATTTGTCTTTTAGTCTACCGCCTTCAAAAGACAATCCTTTCCTAAAAATGATGATAATTAGTCCTATTATAACACAGCTCCACAACAAAATCTGTTTCCATTTTTTAAAAATAATCGAATCATTTCATCGCAAAACAGTTAGCGCATTTTAATATATAAATTATCTTTAGCACATTTTTATCTCATACATAAAAGGATTGTTGCTGAAGTTTGTAACTAACAATTGAATTTATAAAAAAAAATTAACCATCTCAAAAGACATAGTTAATTGTTTTTATTTTGTCTCACTCACTGATTGGTAAGAACGTTTACTTCAATAACTCCATATAAAACGAAATAGCTGATAACACATACAGTGGTGCCGTTTCAGCACGCATAATCCGTGGTCCTAAACCAATCTGTACGGCACCGAGTTGCGTAAATACAGCTATTTCTTCTGGAGAAATACCACCTTCAGAACCAAATATCACCAAAACACTACCACCGCTATTTAGCGCTGCGAGCTGCTTGGTAAACATCGATAGCTCATCTGATTTAGCTGACTCTTCATAAGCAACCAAGACCACGTCATAGTTCCCAAATAGATCAGTCAACGCTTTTAAGCTGTCCAGAAGTTGCACACCCGGTATTCGCAACCGTTTAGACTGTTCTGCAGCTCCTTTGACAATTTTGTGTAATCGCTCAGTTTTTTTACTCGCTTTTTTCGCATCAAGCTTTGTCACTGACCATTTGGCAGGAAACCCAATCAACTCATAAGCCCCAAGCTCTGTTGTTTTTTGAGCGATAAATTCTAACTTATCTCCTTTAGGTAATCCAACAGCAATCGTAACGTCTATTGGCAACTCAATCTGTCTTGTTAAACTTTCTGTTACAGTCAACGTCGCTTGATCATCGCCTACCTCAGCTAACATCAAAGATTGGTCTGAAAACACGACCTGAACCACTTCACCTGCTTGTGCACGAAGAACTGTAAACAGATGATGGTGATCTGATTTATCTAGCGAAAAAACATCCCCAATATTGGCTACTTTGTCAGGTAAAAAATACTGTTGCATGCTAGCTTAACCTCCGATAATATGATCATCATCATCACATTTTTGCAAAATGATACAATGCCATTCACCTTGTTGCATCCGCGTGATCGTTGAAAATCCTACTTCTTGACATTTGTCTAAAATCATCTCAGACTTACTATCGATTATCCCACTCATAATCAAATAACCGTTGTCATGCAACAACTGATAAGCATCTGCTATCACATCCATCAAGATATCAGCCAAAATATTAGCAACAATCACGTCTGCCTGAATGGTCACATTTTTGAGCAGGTTACCAGTACCAACAGTAATGTGTTTTATATCAGGATTAAGCGCTATATTTTCTTTGGCAACTTTGACTGCAACCTCATCCAAATCATATGCATGAATGTTTTTGGCACCCAGTAAACTTGCAGCAATTGATAAGACACCTGAACCAGTCCCAACATCTAGCAACGTTTCACCGCCTCTTAACGTTTGTGATAAGGCAAATAAAGACAGTTTTGTTGTCGGGTGTGTACCTGTACCAAAAGCCATACCTGGATCTAAACGAATAATCTTTTCATCAGATGATGCAGGTGTATACTCTGTCCAAGAAGGGACAATAGTGAGCTGATTTGAGATACGTGTTGGCAAGAAATAACGTTTCCAACTATCTGCCCAATCATGCTCAGCTAAACTTTGTGTATTAACCGTAAAATCACCTGGATTGAGTCCGAAATCTAATAAGCCAGCTATCTGTGCTCTGACATGTTCAGATAGTTCAATAATGGACAAGTTTTCTGGATAATAAGCCTTCACAACGATCGTATCAACCTGTTCCACTTCTGGCAAAATCTCACCAAAGTTATCTTGATGATATAAATAGTCCTGTGTGTCTTCTATCGCGACCCCTTGAGCACCTGCTTCTATTAAAATATTACTGACAGCTTCTTCGGTTTCACGTGAAACGTTTACTGCTAATTCATTCCAGTTATTCATCTCTAATCAATTTCCTTTTAAACATTAGGTAACACGACAAATCCGTGTCACAAATCATCAATACTATGGTACACACAGCTATCTAAAAAAACTTACTTTCAGTATCCGATGTCAATATCTCGGGTAAGGTAGAAACTCTGTCTCAGAAAGCTCTGCCACCTCTTTTTTAAACTTCTCCAAATCAATTGTTCCTGAAAATTCAACCTGATCAGAGCTTAAAAAGTCCATTAACGCATCTAACTCATTATCTGCTGTTTCTTGTAAAAAACGCACAAAATAAGTGATGAATTCTTTGGATAGGCCTGTCTTTGGTTCATAAGGGAACATAGCTAGATAATCATCTACGACAAGTTTTGATTTGTGTGGATTATAAAACACAACTGCATCTTCAAATGAAATATTTTCACTTGACGCTGCCTCATCATCTGCTGTATCAGTCACTGCCACACCAGGGTTTTCCACATCAAGTAAATAAAAAATTTCTACAGCATGATGTTTTTTATCCCAATTAATTTCATAATCATATGTAAAATTTCTTGCAAGCTCATCATCCAATGCATCTAAAAAACCGTATTTTGCCATCTCTCTCCTCGACTAACTCGTCATCTGAATGTGTGATCTCATCACATAGCTACAGATGTATCTCATTTATCTTTCTCTTTTTTAAAAATGTTATACTATATAGTATAACATACTTAATAGGAGCATTTATGAAACCAAATTTGGCGCGGCGTCTACGACCGCGATCGATAGATGACATCATCGGCCAGCGTCATTTAGTTGGTGAAGGCATGATTATCAGACGTATGGTTGAGACTAAATTACTCAGCTCTATGATTTTATACGGTCCCCCTGGTATTGGTAAAACCTCCATCGCTTCTGCTATTGCTGGCACAGCAGACATGGCTTTTCGCACGTTTAACGCAACATCTGATAAAAAGACTAAGTTGCAAGAAATTGCAGCAGAGGCACAGTTCTCTGGACAACTCGTCTTACTTTTAGACGAGATACATCGACTAGATAAGCCCAAACAAGATTTTTTACTACCACTTCTTGAAAACGGTGAAATCATCTTGATCGGTGCCACAACTGAAAACCCTTATTTTAGTGTTGTCCCTGCCATCCGTAGTCGTGTTCAAATTTTTGAGCTTAAACCTCTCACGCCTGAGGATATCAAGATTGCCATTGATCGCGCTATACTTGATAAAGAACGTGGATTTGACTTTGAGGTGACACTGGATGCTGATGCTGAAGAATTTTTAGCCCAAAAAACCAATGGGGATGTTCGTGCGACGTTAAACTCCCTCGAATTAGCTGTTTTATCAAGCAAAGATCATCATGTGACTTTGGCAGACATGGCAAATTCTCTGCAACAATCTGCTGCAACATTTGACAAAGATGGCGATGCACACTATGATTTACTATCTGCCTTACAAAAATCGATTCGTGGCTCAGATGTCAACGCAAGTTTACACTATGCAGCAAGATTGATAGCTGGTGGTGATCTCCAAAGTCTATCTCGTCGATTGATTGTCATCGCCTACGAAGATATTGGTCTTGCAAATCCAGATGCTGCGCTACATACCATAAACGCAGTTACAGCAGCTGAAAAAATCGGCTTACCTGAAGCACGTATTCCCATCGCAAATGTCATCGTTGATCTAGCACTCTCACCAAAATCTAATGCAAGTTATACCGCATTAGATAAAGCCATAGCAGATCTAGACAAACATGGTGTTCTACAGATCCCACCTCATTTACAAGACGGTCATTATTCAGGTGCTAAGAAATTAGGCCGACCAGAAAACTACCAATATCCTCATGCCTATCCTGATCACTGGGTTGACCAGCAATATTTACCTGATCCACTTAAACACGTCAATTATTTCCAATCAGATGGCTTAGGGAAATATGAGCGTGCTTTACAGTTACGACTTGATGATATCAATCAAAGAAAACGTAAGAAACCCTAATTTGCAAAAAATAGTATCAACTTAGTTTACTAATTAGTTAACACTGTCGTTACACTTACGCTACAGTATAACTATAGCTAAGGGCGTGCAAAATGAAAAGGAGACATGATATTACTAATCAGTTATCAGAAAAAAAACAACAGTTAGCAACAATCATATTAGAGAGACAACATGCAGAAAAGCAACTTGAGAAAGCTATACAGGATTTTTCTTTTGCAATCCAAAACAGCCATCAACGTGAACAACAAGCCGTTTTGCATACGGATTTGGATGTTGCCAAACAAAAAGCAGACCATCAACTTGCAGTAGATGAACTTACCAGACTTAAAACACTTGAACAAACGCTCTTTCAAGAGTTAATAGTGCTTGAAAAAACTTGTGAGGAGGCCAATATGACTGAATCATTTGACTTATTACATCGTTTTCTGGATCAAACTATAGATCAGGAACCAGATATCGCTTATGATAGTAGTATTCCTTTTGAGGATAGACCAGCAGTTCCCCCACCTAGTAAGCCTCAAATACCAAAGGGGCATATTACATGGGACATATCTTAAACATATACAGATGAAAAGGTGAATTACATGACTAGAGATGACTTAGAACAACGCATTCGTACTGAATTAGACTTACCACATTTTAAAGCACAAATCGATGCTGAACGAGATTACTCTGAAGATGACTATCAAGAGTTTAAACGTGATCTCGTGAACTATTACAAAACCTATGTACAAGATATCGATACAGACTTTCAAGGTGGACTTGATTAATCTTTGCGTGACGAACAAAACTAAAAAGAAGCCTGTTGGTATGTTTACCAACAGGCTTCTTTTATCTATAACATCGATTAATTTATTTTTTCAGAAACATAGTCTACAACTTGTCCTAAAGTCAAAATATGTTCAGCGTCTTCATCAGAAATTTCGATACCAAATTCATCTTCTAAAGCTAATGTGAATTCCATCAAACTGATCGAATCGGTATTCAAATCCTCAACAATATTTGTATCAAGTTTAATCAATTCTGGATCTAGATTTAAAGTTTTTACTAAATTATCTTTAATTTTAGTAAATAGTGTCTCTTTACTAATCGTCATTTATTTGTCCTCCTGATAGTGTTGTACTAATTTACCAACAACGTCAGTTTCTAACATTTTATGTGTTTGTTTAATTGTCGCAAAAATTGCATCTGCTTTTGATGAGCCATGACTCTTTATGACTGGTGCTTTAAGACCAAATAAGACTGCACCACCAGCTTTTTCATAATCTAGCGTATCTTTTAGTTGATACAAAGATTTTTTCATGAATATAGCACCAAGTTTTGATCGCATACCACCATTAGTAATCGACGCTTTTAGCAGTGTCATCAAGCTTGAGGCAGTACCTTCTATTGATTTTAACACAGCGTTTCCTGTAAACCCATCAGTAACAACAACATCAGCAACACCAGCCATTAGGTCGCGTGCTTCAACATTACCGATAAAATGAATCGTATCATCAGTCGCTAATAACTCATATGCTTCTTTTTGAAGTGGTGCACCTTTACTGGCTTCAGAACCATTATTTAGTAAGCCAACACGTGGTTTTGCTATCCCTCTAACATTTTGAGCATAAAATGACCCTAAGACAGCAAAATGTTGTAAATGACGTGCTGTATTTTCGGCATTAGCACCTAGGTCTAACATATCAAACCCTTTACCATCCATGGTAGGTAGGGTTGACATCAAACCAGGACGGTCAATTTGTTTAATACGCCCAACAATAAAAATACCACTAGCCAGTAACGCTCCCGTATTACCAGCAGATATCAACGCATCTGCTTCACCATTCTTGACTGCATTTGCAGCCAGAACAAGACTTGAATTTCGCTTACTACGAATCGCCTTAACTGGGTCAGACTCACCTGAATCAATCTTCTCAGTCGTGTGTACAATCGTCATGCGACTGGTATCAGTGAGGAGAGGCTTAATCTGTGCTTCATCCCCAAATAAAATAAACTCAATATCTGTGTATTTGGCTTGTGCCGACAGACACCCTTCTACAACAGATTTTGGAGCAAAATCTCCACCCATTGCATCTATTGCTAGTTTCTTTTTCATTCTCATATTATAACATACTACCTCAATGGACTGCAATAAAAAGCATGAAGTCGTTATTTTAACAACGTTTAGTCGCAAGTCATACTGGAGCTATACTATAAAAGTGGACAGAAAATTGTGTGTTATAATCTGTCTATTA
>JAKDQI010000048.1 GCA_030454995.1 Pseudolactococcus plantarum
ATCTATCTATTATTCACAAAAAATTGCTATTAACTACTACAGAGAAAGGAGTCAGATGTCTTTAACTCCAAATGACCAAAAATTTTGGCAACGTGTAAAAGAACTTGCACAAAATAATCTAGGCCAAGCACCTTATGACTTTTTCATAGAACCAGCTAAACTACTAGAAGTGTCAGATAATAATGCTAAAATCTATCTTGAAAGTAATATGCACCAAGATTTTTGGCGAAAACAAGAAGATCTGATTAAAACAGCAGGATTCGAAATATATGGTACAGAAATTCATTTTTCACTCTATTCAGCAGATGAAATCAATATTTCTGATTATGAAAACACAGACAAAGCAGCTGATACCCCTGAAACTACACCTGTTGTGACTAGTCCAGAGTTAAAAACTGGGTTAAACAATAAATACACATTTGAAAATTTTGTACAAGGTGAGGGCAATCGGATGACACTTGGTGCAGCAATAGCCGTAGCTAATGATCCAGGTGGTATGTATAACCCATTATTTATATATGGTGGTCCTGGCCTTGGCAAGACTCACCTTATGAATGCTATTGGTAATGAGATATTGAGTAACAATCCTTCATCTCGCATTAAATATGTATCATCTGAAAACTTTGTCAGTGATTATGTTCAAAGTTCCAGAAAAAATCAGATGCAAGACTTCACTGATCAATATCGAACATTAGATTTATTACTATTAGATGATATTCAATTTTTTGCCAAAAAAGAAGGAACGATTAACGAATTTTTCCAGACCTTCAATACGCTACACGATAAAGGCGCACAAATTGTTATCTCAAGTGATCGCCCACCTAATGAATTAAATGAATTTGAAGAGCGACTAAAATCTCGCTTTGGTTGGGGATTAACAACTGATATTACGGCACCAAACTATGAAGATAGGATGGCTATTTTACTTAATAAAGTAGATGAGATGTCTTTTAAAGTGCCGTCAGAGACGCTTTCTTATATCGCTGGACGAATTGATTCCAATGTCAGAGATTTAGAAGGTGCACTAAAGAATTTAAAATTTTATGCCAACACCTATCATATTGATATCATTGATATCGAGACTGCTTCTAAAGCCCTTAATACGTTAGAGTCTACTAAAATCACACCAGATAAAGATGTTACTTCTAAACAAATTCAAGAAGCTGTCGCGAGTTTCTATAAAATATCTGTTGCTGATATGATCAGTAAAAAACGACCAAAAGAAATTGCCTATCCTAGACAAGTTGCCATGTACTTGATTCGAGAAATTACAGGTAAAAGTTTACCGGCTATTGGCAAAGAATTCGGTGGACGTGATCATACCACTGTCATTTATGCGCATAAACAGATTTCTGATAAAATGAAAACAGATACTGCACTTCAAAAAGATATCGATACAATCAAAACGCAATTAAAATAGGTTTAGCCTTTTGTGGAAAATAGTCACAGTTATACACACCTTATCTTTTTTTATCCACAGGTCAAACTTACCTCTAAATCAACCGTTTCGAGACTTATCCACATACTCAACAGGCCCTATTACTATTACTAACTATATTTATTTAATTAATAAAAGAAAGAGTTCTCTAGATGATTAATTTTTCCATCAATAAAACTGCGTTTCTCAATAATTTGAGAATTACCAAACAAGCTATTTCTAGTAAAGTAGCGATTCCTACGTTATCAAAGATTAAAATTGATGTAACCACAGATGGGATTACTTTAACAGGATCTAACGGACAAATTTCAATTGAAAATTTTATACCAAAAGATGATGAAAATGCAGGTATGTTGATTTCACAAGCAGGTAGTATCTTATTAGAAGCAAGCTTTTTCGAAAGTGTTGTGAATAATCTGCCTGAAATTACTTTTGAGTTTCAAGAAATCACTCAAAATCAAGTTGTCTTAACTTCTGGCCAGTCTGAAATCACGCTTAAAGGGTTAGATGTAGAGATGTATCCAAGAATTCAGGAAATGGCTACTGAAAATCCTTTGAATATTAAAGCTGGTGTTTTAAAAGATATCTTCACTGAAACTGCATTTGCAGTATCAACTCAGGAATCACGACCAATTCTTACTGGGGTTCATTTAACCTTAACAGATCATAAATTATTAAAATCAGTTGCAACTGATTCACATAGAATGAGTCAAAGAATTATTACGTTAGATAAATTGAGTGAAGATTTCGATCTTGTTTTACCTAATAAATCTATAAATAGCTTTAAATCAGTGTTTTCTGATGATGATACAGAACTTGATATCTTCTTTTCAAGCAATCAAATTCTGATTCGAAATGAAACAATTTCGTTTTACACGCGCCTTGTTGAAGGAAACTATCCAGATACTAACCGATTAATTCCCTCAGAAGCAGATTATACACTCGATTTAACCCTTGATGTTGCAAATCTACGTCATACGATGGATCGCGCTAAATTACTCTCTAACGCAACGACAAACGGCACAGTGAAATTGACAATTGCTGGAGATACAATCACAGCTACCGTAAATTCACCAGAGGTTGGTTCTGTTCATGAAGAAATTACACCTTTAGCTAAATCTGGAGATGATTTAACGATTTCATTTAATCCTCAATACCTGATTGATGCTTTAAAAGTAATCAAAGAGCCAGAAGTGAGAATTAGATTCATCTCTGCTGTTAGACCTTTTACATTAGTACCAAAAAGCGATACGCTTGATTTTGTACAATTAGTCACACCAGTTCGCACAAACTAAGTATAGGATATGCTGCCCATGCTCCAAAGCCAAACATGATATAATAGACCGAGAGGTCTTTTTTGTTATGAAAATTATCCATACAGATATTTACGGTGAGCTAGCTAATTTTTTAATTGATGAAGCGCGTGAGCAGATTAAGGGCGGCAAAAAAATATTTTATATTGTGCCATCTTCTCTTTCTTTTGAAAAAGAGAAGGAAATTTTGAGGCGTTACAATAAAGGACAAGATGGTGCTTTATTTGATTTAACAGTAACAAGATTAAAACAGTTACCTTGGTATTTTGATAAAAATCAGGAAACAGATAACCAAACACTGTCACCTGTTGGACTTGCCATGTTAATGCGGCGCACGCTAAAATTATTACCAGATAAAAAAATTCCGACATATCGTTTTATTAAAGAAAAACAAGGATTTATTGATCAATTAGTTGCATTATATCAAGAATTGATAACAGCTAATCTCACTTCTGATGATTTACTATTAAGTAAATACAATCAAAAGAATGCAGAACTCAAAATCATACTTGATGAGTTTGAGTATCAGTTAGGCCACTTTTCAAATGAAAATAAATTACAACATTTTATTGAGTTATTAATTACTGATAAAGTGACAAGTGATTTACAGGATTATGTCTTAATTATAGAGGGATACTCTAGATTTTCAGCAGAAGAGATGCTCTTAATTGACACACTGTCAACAAGAGTATCAGATATTGTTTTTGGTATCTATACCTCTAATCGAGCACTTAATGCAAGTTTTATTGAAGGAAATATTTATCAACAATCTGTTGAATTAATTCGAAGTTTATCACAAAAATATGAGTTGACACTCATTGATAAAAGTGTCAATAAAGATAAAAGTTTAGCAACAAATATATCCCTATTGATGGAAAAGGAATCTGATTTTAGTATTTCTGATAGAGATGTTTTACATGATGATGGCACAGTAGAAATTTGGCAGGTTGTCAACCATAAAGAAGAGATTGAACATGTTGCGAAACAAATTCGTCAACTTTTATTTACAGGTGTACAATATAAAGATATTTTAGTCTTATTGGGTGATGTAAATGCTGATGCAATTTTACTTCCAGAAATTTTTAAAACCTATGAGATTCCTTTTTTCTATGCGCAAGAAAAATCAATGAAGGATCATCCCCTCATCGTACTCATAGAAGCGCTTGTGAAAATTAAAAAAAGTAATTATCGACTACAAGATATTTTGAGCTTATTAAAGACAAATCTTTACACAGCTGACAACATATCTGTAGATGATATTTACAAGTTTGAATATTATAGTTTGCAACGAAATATCAAAGGCGAAAGTAAGTTTAAAAAAACATTTGATCATGTCGAAGCAGAAAAAATTAGAGCATCATTAGTTGGTGAACAATCACCTTTACAGCTTTTATTGTCATCAAGGAAAAGTAAAGGGATAACGTGGGTTAAAAAATTTCAAGCATTTCTAGAAACTGGATTGATTCAACCATCAATTGAGCAGCTTTATGTTGATGCAGAAGCAACAGCAAACTTTGATAAATCATCAGAACATTTGGAAGTCTGGAAATTGTTAATGACTGTTTTGGAAGAATTCACAGCTGTCTTCGGTTTAGAGTCACTTACCCTACAAGAATTTTTAGAGATTATTGAATCAGGGATTAAAAATGCTAGTTACAGGCTAGTACCTGCTAATGTAGATGTCGTTCAGGTTAAATCCTATGACTTAATAGAACCTCATACAGCAGATTATGTTTTTGCTATTGGCTTGACACACGCAAATTTTCCAAAACAAAAACAAAATGTATCTCTATTATCAGATGAAGAACGTGCAACAATCAATCAAAATATACGTGAGCATGACCATATTAAATATATTGATGAGCCTGTTTTTATCAATACAAAAAAGAATAATTTCACAGCTTTACAACTCTTTAATACAGCTAAGAAAAAATTAGTGCTTTCAACACCACAACTCTATAGTAATGAGCAAAGTGAAACGTCACAATTACTTAATTTTTTGATAAGCCGTGGCCTTGAACCAAAGCTTAAACACGGTATCAATCTCAATGAGACAGTGACACATATCGGTAATTACGACGGGTTGTTAGCTAATCTAGGTGAAATTCAAAGACAACTACTTGTTCATGCTGAACAGACATTAGAGAAGAAAACGACATCATTTTGGCTTAGTTTATTTAGAGTGATGACAAAGCATCCTGATTATCAATTCTTGTTATCAGCTGCTAAGACAGATCACTTAACACAACGACATATTCAATTACCAGTTGTGTCAGCATTATATCCCACTGATTTGAATGCATCTGTCTCAAGTTTTGAAAGTTTTTATAATTGTGAATATCAATATTTTATTAAGCAAACGCTACACATAAGGGAATTTGAAAAGATAGATTTAGATTCAAGATTATCTGGGTCATATTTTCATGAAGTATTTGAAAAAGTAATGAGGTATAGTCAAGATAGTACACAAAATTTTGACAAACTATTGACACAAACGCTACATGAAGTTGATGATAAATATGCGAATTACTTTACACGGGATGCAAGTAGTCAGTATACGCAAACAAAACTTAAGGAAATTATCAAGCAAACAGCAACGATTATCAAAAAAACGATAGCTAATTCTGGTGTTAATTCATTAGCATTTGAACAAGCATTTGGGTTTGAAAAATCCAATCTTGAGACCTATCAAGTCGCATTACAACAAGATAAACAATTGAATTTACGAGGTTTAATAGATCGTGTTGATTATATCTTTAACGCTTTAGGTGCAGTTGATTATAAATCAAGTGATAAAAAATTCGATTTACAAGATGTTTACGATGGGACTAATTTACAGTTTTTGACCTACTTAGATATTTTGCGTCAAAATGCTAGTAAATTTAGTGCTAGTCCAACTATCTGGGGTGCTTTGTATTTACATCTACAGAATCCAACGATACAACTAACATCTATTAACGGCATCAAAGATATTCCTGGTGAATTAAAAAAAATGATGAAGTATACAGGATTTTTCAATGATGCACTTGCAGGTGATTTGAAAAATAATTTTGATGATCTGTTTAATTTAGGTCAATTTACTAAAGATAATCAACCTTATAAAAGTAATGCTAACTTCTTTTCAGAGCAAGAAATATCATCAATGATTACGCATAATGAAACACTTTATAAAGCGGCTGGAGAGAAAATTTTATCAGGAGAAATCAACATCAATCCTACTGTTGTCAAACATCATGCTAAAGGGTGTCAATTTTGCCAATTTAAGAGCATCTGTGGGTTTGAACCTGACATTCATCTAGCATCTGGTAGACCAATTCACCAAAAATCCAAAGAAGAAATTAGGGAAACGTTATTAATGGGAGGTAAAGATTATGCGTCATCTCACTGATCTGGAAATTAAGGCATTACAAGATAATGAGTCTAAAAAATCCTTGCCGAAAACCCCAGAACAAATTGAAGCTATCTACCGTACAGGTACAAATATCTTAGTCTCAGCATCTGCAGGATCTGGTAAAACGTTTGTCATGACTGAGCGCATTATCAATCTTATATTAAATGGTATATCAATTAAAAATTTATTTGTATCAACCTTTACAAATAAGGCAGCTACAGAGTTAAAAACACGTTTAGATAAAAAGATTAGAGAGACAAGAAATAACGTAGATGATCATGAAAAAAGGCATCTATTGACAACAGCTTTACAAGAGTTACAATATGCTGATATCGGCACAATGGATAGTTTTACGTTAAAATTTCTTAAAGAACATTTTTATCTCAAAAATATAGATCCTAGTTTTAGACTATTAGTTGATAAAACAGAGCGGGATGTCATTAAACAAGAGCTATTTGATAACTTAGTAGAAGATTCATTAGCTGGAAAAGGTGTCATCAGCAGAGAGCGTTTTATTAAAGTCATGGAGAACTTCTCAACTGATAGAAAGATAGTACCTTTCTATACTGTATTAGATAAGATTAATACGTTTGCTGATAGTTTAGAGAACCCTTTGAATTGGCTTCAAGATGAGTTTATGACAGGATTTTCTAAATATAAAAAATATACAGAGTTACCAGATAGATTTACGGATGGGTTACAAGAAAGTTTATCAGATATTTACAGAATACTTGAAGCAAATTTAACTTCTGGATTAATTACAGGTAAAGCAAAAATTGCTAATACGCAAGAATTTCTTGGGAATTATGACTATCTTAGTAGCTGTTTAAAAGAAAAAAAATTCAAAGATTTTTTGACTTTATATCGAGATTTAAAATTTCAGTTTGTACCGAACGCGAACAATAAAGATAATAGAGATGAGGGAGTTGAACTCCAAAAGAAAGAAATAAAAGCATTAATTACGACTAATAAAGAACGTTTAGATGCTTTTGTTGCGTCTATCAAGCACCAAGAAATTATAGAAAAATATCATGATCTTGCTACAGAATTGACAAGTGATTTACAAGAGATTGCTTTAGTATTTTATCAAGCATACCATAACTATAAACTTGAACATGGTGTGCTTGATTATGCGGATATCACACACTTGACGATAGAAATTTTACAGGAAAATGACACGTTAAGAAAGGTCTATCAAACACAATATTTTGAGGTGATGGTAGATGAATACCAAGATACTAATCACCTGCAAGAAGGGATGTTAAATCTGTTATCTAATGGTCATAATAAATTTATGGTTGGAGATGTTAAGCAATCCATTTATGGGTTTCGATTAGCAGATCCTGCGTTATTTATGGCCAAATATGAGTCCTACCAGCGTGAAGATAGTGATGGTGTATTAATTAGACTAAAAGAGAATTTTCGCTCAAGACCGGAAGTCATTCAATTTACCAATGAAATTTTTAAAAGATTGATGGATAAAAATATTGGTGAAATGATTTATGGTGAAGCAGAATCACTAGTAGTTGGTAATACAGCATATCAAACGGATACATCAGATAGTCTAATAGCTGAATTACTGATTTATCAGGACCAAAAAGCTAAACCTGATGATGAAAATAGTTTGACATCAGATGAACTTGTCGTCACAGCACAAGAGATTTTAAAGCTTGTAAAGGGTGGTGTCAACTACAAAGATATTGTTATTCTTGTCAGAAGTAAAACAAATAATAACGAGATTGAACGTGTTTTACAGTCCTATAATATTCCAGTTGTGCTTGATGAAGGTAAGATGACCTATTTACAAGCAATGGAAGTATTGGTTATGTTAGATGTATTAAGAGCGATTGATAATCCATTATTTGATATTTCATTTGTGTCACTTTTGAAGTCTCCCCTGGTCAACTTTGATGAGAATGACTTGTCAATTATTAGTTTACAGGCCTCAAATGACGTTAGTTTTTATGAAAAATTGCAGTTGGCCATTGCAAAGGCAGGGCTTAAACAAGAGTTAATAACTCAACAACTGTTTTTAAAATTAACAACTTTCATGACCAGTTTTGAGCGCTGGACTAAGCTATCACGACAAGACAGTTTATATAGTCTGATTTGGCATATTTACCGTGATACACACTATTACGACTATGTTGGCGGGATGATTAATGGACAGCTACGACAAGCAAATTTGTCTGCTTTAGCGGATCGAGCTGCTGCTTATGAGACGTCAGGATATAAAGGGTTGTTTCAATTTATCAATATGATTGATAATTTTATTACGAGTAATAATGATTTGACTTCTGTTAATATCGCCTTGCCAACTGATTCAGTTCGTGTCATGACAATACATAAGTCTAAAGGCTTGGAGTTTCCTTATGTCTTTATTTTAAATTTTAATAAAAAGTTTAATACTAAAGATTTATCAGGGGATTTGATTCTATCTCGAAAAAATGGAGTTGGTATTCAATTTACAGCGGATTTTAAGGAAGAAATCGATACAGAATTTCCTTATGCACGTGTAAAAATGACTACTCTACCTCATATTACAAACAGGTTAGAAAGAGAGTACCAGTCTCTAGCCGAGGAAATGCGCATGCTTTATGTCGCATTTACAAGGGCAGTCAATAAAATTTACATGATTGCTAAAATGGACGCAGCTAAATTAGATGATGCTGGTCAATTTATCCCGTATCAAACTGCATCATTTGATCAAGCAGGTTTACTGGAAACCAGTATTAGGAAGTCTAGTCAAGGTTATTTGCATTGGATTTTAGGTATCTATCATGCGATGACAATCAAAGCGTCATTAGGCCTTAAAGTTCGCTTGGTAAGTGATGAAGATTTAAAAGATGTGTCTACCGTGGATGAGGCACCTATGACTTCTTTTGAGACGTTATTAACAGCATCTCAAAGTTTTGATCGTGCAATGGATACAATAGAAGATGTTAAGACAGCTAAAAATATTTTAGCGTCAACTGATCAGCTAAATCAAAAATATCAAGCAGGTATACAATTACCAACAGTTCAGACACCTAGTCAGATTAAGAAACGCTATGAACAGTTACTGCCTGAAAGTGATGTTGTGATCAATACACATCAAAAGTATTCAAAATTTGAGTTTTTTCAAACTGATAAAAAAGTATCTGCTACAGAGTTAGGTACTGCTATACATGAGTTGATGCAATCTATTGATTTTACAAATGTTTCACGTGAAACATTGGAGCAGACTATTTCAAGGTTATCAGTTAAAGGAGCAGTCAAACAAAAGATTGATATAGATAAAATTTTAACTTTATTTACGACATCATTTGGGGAATTCATGGTTGCTAATGCTGATAAGATGACACGAGAAGCACCATTTTCGATGTTAAAAACAGACGAAGCTTCTGGTGAACAGTATGTGATTCGAGGAATTATAGATGGGTTTATTAGATGTGATGATAAGATTGTTCTTTTTGATTACAAAACGGATCACTTTACAACATTAGATAAAATGAAGCAAATATGCTCCCAATATCATATGCAAATGTCACTTTATGCAGAAAGTCTTTGTGCAGCTTTTAAGGTAGACCGTGTTGAAAAATATCTCATTTTATTAGGTGGACCAGACAAAGTATATATTGAAGCAATATAAAAAAGAGCATTAGCTCTTTTTTAATTGCTTTAGTTCAAACTTACTTATCTTTAGAAATACAGCTGCAGCTATTGCGCTAAGCAATATGACTTTTAGTAGCTGTAATAATCGATTTTCGACAACTATGCTATTGTCACCAATTATTAAAACTAGGCTCATTGCTAAAAGTGCTACATAAAATCTTTTAGTCAATAAAGCAAGCGGGTGTATTTTACTGTAACACATATAAAGTAAGGCAACAACTAACAAGCTAAATAGACTAGATAGTGACGCACCAAGAATGCCATAAGCAACAGTTAGTGGATAAACAGTTAGCAATTTAAGACATAGGCCAACCAGTAATATGCAACCCGATGCTTTATTTTTATGTTTTAAAAATAAAGCATGATGATATAGTTGAATCATAGAAATAAGCGGGATTTGAAGGATAAAAATTTGTAAGCTTAACGCATGACTATGATTTTGAAATAAGATATCATTCATTGTTGGTAATAATATAAACAAGCCTGTTGTGATTGTAACCGATAACAGTATAACAACAGGCCAAATTTTTTTAGGGATATGCCCTTTTTTTGATAGCCTGGGTAAGGCATCAGTTAAAATAGACGTCGTAATCACAAGCCCTAATTGTAAAAAAGGTTGACCTCTATCATAAACGCCTTTTAGTTTTTCAGCTGCATTTGAGGTCATAGGTTGTGACATATTCATCAGCGCATGCTTGACAAAAAAGACATCGATCATTTGTAACAACAACATGTAAATCATGAAAAAAGTAAAAATTAGTGAAGATATCCCAAATTTTTTAATAATATTGAGTTTTGCCGTTAATAAAAAGAAGTTAGTAAATAACTCTTTCAACTGTAAAGGAGTTGTAATGATCAAGTAAACTAATGAACATAGTCCACCCACAAAGGATCCTAACATCGCAAGGAAAGAAACTGTGTAAATATTAGGAGAAAATTTAAGAAAAGATGCAGCTGCCAAGATAATCAAAACCACTCTAAACAATTGCTCTATGATTTGAGAGACAGCAGTTTTCCCCATTTGATGACGACCTTGTAAAAGACCTCTGTATAAAGATAAAAAAGGGACCAGTAACAAAGGAGATATCGCCATGACCAAAGGTGCGGCTAGTTTTTCTTGTCCCATTAATTTAGCAATGGGCTGACTAAAAATTGTCAAGATGACAAAACTAGCAAAAGATAGGAGTAAAGAGAGCTGAAAAAATTGTTGTGTCTCTAGCTCTGGTTCATCTGATCTGTGTATTAAACTAGATAGAAAATTGGGTAAGGCAACTAATGATAGTGTTGTAATGATTGAATAAAAAGGGTAAACTTGTTGGAAAGCATAGAAGCCTTGATCGCCAACTAGATTTTGATAAGGAAAACGGTATAGTGCAGCTAAAATCTTGGATATGAATCCTGCTATAGCAAGGATACCTGCACCTTTAAACGTGTTAGCTAGCAGTCTTTTCATTTGATTTCTCATCTCTTATATTACTTAAACGTTCTGTAAAGGACATGAGTTGAGATAAGTACGCAGCTTGTGATATATTTCTAACATCAAATCTTAAAATCATCTGTCCCCTCTCTTCACCAATTTTAGCTTTTAAATTTGTTTTGGATAAAGCATCAAAGTAATCTTGTGGCATAAAATAGTTGTTAGCTTGTTTACTCATACTATACACTATGGTGTTAAGTTTAAGATCTATCTTGTCAACTAGTGAATGATCAGCAAAGTATTTCAATAAACCAATTTCTAATAAATAGGCGACAGTATCAGGGTACTCTCCAAATCTGTCAATTAATTCATCTTGTAAATCTTGATAGTATTCACGACTTTCAATCTCTCTGATACGCTTGTAAACTTCTATTTTTTGTCGTTGATCACTAATATAAGTTGATGGCAAGAAAGCATCAATATCCAAGTTAATTTCTGTATTAGATTTTTTAGCTTTTCCAGTTTTACCTAATCGTTTATTAACTGCTTCTTCTAAAAGTTGTGTATATAAATCAAATCCAATTGAATCAATAAAACCTGATTGTTCAGCACCAAGGATATTACCTGAGCCACGAATTGATAAATCTCGCATGGCAATTTTAAAACCTAATCCTAGTTCGGTAAATCCTTTAATCGCTTCTAGTCTTTTTTCAGAAACATCAGATAATGCCTTTTCAGGTTGATACATGAAATAAGCATATGCTACTCTGTTAGAACGTCCAACACGCCCACGTAATTGATAAAGTTGAGAAAGCCCCATCTTATCAGCATCCTCTACAAATAGTGTGTTAGCATTTGGAATATCAACACCAGTTTCGATAATCGTTGTAGCAACAAGTAGATCATATTCTCCATTTATAAAATCAAGCAAGGTATTTTCTAGCTGTATTTCACTCATTTGTCCATGTATATAACTAACTCTTGCTTCTGGTATTAACTCAGAAATTTGTGACACTTTTTGTTCTATAGTGTCAACACGATTGTAAATATAAAACACTTGTCCACCACGAGAAATTTCTCTTAGAACAGCATCTCTAAGCACACTTGGGTTTGTCTCCATCACATATGTTTGGACTGGATAACGATTAGTTGGAGGTGTTTCTATAACTGATAAATCTCTAATACCCATCATTGACATATGTAAAGTTCTAGGGATCGGAGTTGCTGTTAGTGTCAATACATCAACCTGAGTTTTGAGCTCCTTAAGTCTTTCTTTATGCTTGACACCAAATCGCTGTTCTTCGTCAATTATCATTAACCCCAAATCAAAAAAGACAACATCTTTGGAAAGCAAACGGTGTGTCCCAATGATTAAATCAATTCTATCCTTTTTGAGTTTTTCTAGAATATCAGTTTGTTCTTTTTTTGTTTGAAATCTAGACATAACAGCAATATTAACACCAAATTCATTAAACCGTTCTTTAAAATTATTATAATGTTGTTCTGCTAAAACTGTAGTTGGCACTAAGATAGCAACTTGTTTATGATTATTTATCGCTTTAAAAGCAGCACGCATTGCTACTTCTGTTTTTCCAAAACCAACATCTCCGACCAATAATCTATCCATCGGCCGGACACTTTCCATATCTTTTTTAATTTCTTTTACGGAGCGTAATTGATCGTCAGTTTCAGTATAGGCAAATGCTTCATCAAACTCTTGTTGACTTTGATCATCAGGTAAAAACGCATAGCCTTTTTGACTTTCTCTCATCGCATATAATTTAATCAAATCCTCAGATATATCTTCAATTTGTTTACTGACCGTTTTGACAGTGCGTTTCCATCTGCCATCATTCAGTTTATTAATTTTAGGTGCTTTGCCTTCACCTGCAGCATATTTTGTAAGTAAATCGACCTGCTCTACCGGTATAGAGATTGTATCATTATTTTGATATTGAATCGTTAGGTAATCTCTGTGCATATTTGCAATTTCAATCGTCTCTAATCCAAGATATTTACCTATACCATGTGTCTGATGGACGACAAAATCACCAACCTCAAGCTCATTATAATCTTTAAGTCTCTCTGC
>JAKDQI010000049.1 GCA_030454995.1 Pseudolactococcus plantarum
TTAATGGTAGAATAGGTTCATGTTATAAGTTGTGACAAATGAAAAGAGAATAGATTAGGAGTTTTACATGCCACTTATAGAATTTAAAAATGCTGAAAAGTATTATGGTGATTATCACGCATTGAAAAACATTAATTTAGAGATTGAAGAAGGCCAGGTAGTCGTTTTATTGGGGCCGTCTGGATCTGGAAAATCTACTTTAATTAGAACGATTAATGCACTAGAAGGTATTGAAGCTGGACAATTGACAGTTAATGGTCATCATGTAGATCATGCATCAAAAAAAGACCTAGTCGAACTTCGAAAAGAGGTTGGGATGGTGTTTCAACATTTCAATCTTTACCCTCATAAAACAGTGTTAGAAAACGTAACATTAGCGCCGGTTAAAGTATTGAAGAAAGAATTAAGAGAAGCAACAGTTGTTGCAGAAAAATTTTTAAAATTTGTAAACATGTGGGATAAAAAAGATGCATATCCTGGTCAACTTTCTGGAGGTCAAAAGCAACGTGTGGCAATTGCCAGAGGTCTTGCAATGAATCCAAAGCTATTATTATTTGATGAACCAACCTCTGCACTAGATCCTGAAACGATTGGTGATGTACTATCTGTTATGCAAGGGTTAGCAAAAGATGGTATGAACATGGTAGTTGTAACTCATGAGATGGGATTTGCTAGATCCGTTGCTGACCGTATCATCTTTATGGATGCAGGTGAAATTTTAGAGGACACAACAGATGTTGCAGGATTCTTTGATAATCCTCAAGAACCACGTGCCAAACAATTTTTAAGTAAAATTATTAATCATTAATTATCAATAAACCAATCGATTGTTACAAGTAAACAACTTAGTATAATTACAAAATAAGGGAGTATATTTATTATGAAAAAATCAATTAAAGTTTTAGCAGGTATCACAACTATTTTAGCAGCTACAACACTTGCAGCTTGTGGATCATCATCAAAAGATGATGCGAGTAAATCTGCAACGGATAAAATTAAATCAAACGGAAAAATTGTATTTGGGATCAAGCAAGATGTACCAAACTTTGGCTATAAAGATCCTAAGACAAATGAATACAAAGGTGTCGAGATTGATATCGCCAACAAAATTGCTAAAAAATTAGGTGTTAAAGCAGACTTTGTACCAGTTACTGCGCAAACACGTGGTCCTTTGTTGGATAATAATCAGGTGGATGCAGTCATTGCGACATTTACAATTACTGATGAACGTAAAAAAACATATAACTTCACAACACCTTATTTCACTGATGAAGCAGGTTTCTTAGTTAAAAAAGATTCAGGTATCGATAGCGTGACAGATTTAAATGGTAAAACAATTGGTGTCGCACAATCATCTTCTACAAAAACTGGTCTTGAAGCACTTGCTAAAGATAAAGGCATTAAATTTGAGTATTCTGAATTGGCAGATTATCCAACACTAAAAACAGCCTTAACTTCAGGTCGTATCGACGCATTTTCAGTTGACAAATCAATCTTATCAGGTTATGTAGATTCGAAAACTAAAATTCTTGGCGAAGGGTTTGCTAAACAAGAATACGGTATTGCAACTAAAAAGACAAATACTGAGTTAGCTGACTACTTGGATAAAGAAATTAAATCTCTTAAATCAAGTGGTGAATTGAAAAAATTAACTGATAAATATGACTTGAAAGATGCATCTGCTAAGTAATGGTTAACTTGCGATTTCGAACGATGTTTTCAGTATATGCTTATGCTATAAGTCTAATTCATCAGGGAACATCTAGTTTCGTAAATCATTTAAAATTTAAGAAAGGTTATATATGAGTCCTTTTGCTTTAGAACGTTGGCAGGCATTCTTTGCTGATTTTGGCCAATTCGCTAAGGGGTTTCTATTCACGTTAGAAATTTCTATTGGCGCTTTAATCCTTGCAATGTTTTTAGGATTGGTTTTTGGATCACTCTCGGCTACAAGAAATAAATGGTTAAGAGGGTTCAGTAGAATTTATGTTGAAGTGTACCAAAATACACCGCTATTGATCCAATTTGTTGTCGTATACTATGGGTTTCCACTACTCAATAAACATCTAACTATCTCTGCGTTTTGGACGGCTATTATCTGTGTGGGTGTCTATCATGGTGCATATATCGCTGAGGTTATCCGTTCTGGTATAGAAGGTGTACCAAAGGGACAAACTGAGGCTGCTGAGTCTCAAGGGTTTACCTATGGGGATACGATGCGTCTGATTATTTTACCGCAAGCACTTAGAATGATTTATCCACCGCTGACTAACCAAGTTGTCAATTTGATTAAAAATACGTCAACAGTTGCGATTATCTCAGGTGCAGATTTGATGTTTACAGCCAAATCTTGGTCATCAATGAACGTTAGTTACATACCAGCCTTTGTTGGTGTAGGAGTGCTTTATTTTATACTATGTTTCCCATTAGCTACCCTAGCAAGACGCATGGAAGAAAAAAATAAAAATGCCTATAGTGTTGGGTAGAAAGGACAGTATTGATGAGTTTAGCGCAAGAAGCGTCACAATTATTTACAGCGACTAATATCCGTTTTCTATTCCAAGGTTTGGGATTGACAATTTTTATCGCATTCATTTCCATTGTCTTATCGACAATTTTTGGCACAATACTAGCCGTTATGCGTAATGGCAAGAATCCATTTTTTAAGTTGATTGCTAGTATTTATGTTGAAGTGGTCAGAAATGTCCCTAACTTATTATGGATCTTCGTTATCTTCTTGGTTTTCCAAGTAAAATCAGTTCCAGCGGGTATCATTTCATTTACTGTTTTCACTACTGCAGCATTAGCAGAAATTATACGTGGTGGTCTAAATGGTGTACCAGGTGGTCAAACTGAGGCTGGTAAATCACAAGGATTTACTGATTTTCAAATTTTAACAAATATCGTATTACCCCAAGCGATTCGTAAGATGTTACCAGCGATTATTTCACAGTTTGTAACGGTCATTAAAGATACATCGTTTTTGTATTCAGTAATCGCCTTACAAGAATTATTTGGTAACTCACAGATTTTGATGGGCCAATATTTCCAAGCAGGTCAAGTGTTCATGTTATATGGATTTGTCGCTTTGATTTACTTTGTGATTAATTTTGCCTTATCACAGTTTTCTCGCAGACTACAAAAATCTTGGGCAAATTCATTAGAGTAGAAAAAAGAGCTAGATGGCTCTTTTTTTGTTGATAAATACTGTGGTACAACTCCAACTATAGTAACATATTCGTTATCATAAAATGATTTAGCAAATAGCATGAAAAATGGAGTTTACACGCTTACTAGGTGTTTGTGACGGTGTTAGTTTGGTAGGGATATCAGGCTCGTTTTCAGTGTGTCAAGCAATATTCGTTATTTACTGCCAAATATAGACAAAAAAATGATATAATTTAAGAATGAATAAGGGAATTTTGATCACGTTTGAAGGTCCTGAGGGTGCTGGTAAAACTACCATCTTACAACATATACTACCTAAGTTACAGGAAAATGGTGTTGATATTGTAGCAACACGAGAACCTGGTGGGATTAGAATAGCAGAAGCTATTAGAGAAATCATTCTTGCACCTGAAAATACAGCAATCGATGGTAAGACGGAATTGCTGCTTTTTGCGGCAGCTCGTAGACAGCATCTTAATGAAAAGGTACTACCTGCATTATCAGAAAATAAACTCGTTATCATTGATCGATTTATTGATTCATCAGTTGCTTATCAAGGCTACGCCCGAGGTATCGCAGTATCAGATGTAGAGATGATTAATCAGTTTGCGACAGATGGTCTTATGCCAGATTTGACCTTGTATTTTGATGTGGATACTGACATTGGTTTGTCACGTGTGATGTCTGGTAATCGTGAGATTAACCGTCTTGACTTAGAAGCAAAAGAAATGCATGAGAAAGTGCGCGCTGGCTATAAAAAAATTGCTGAGCAAAACTCGGATAGAATAACAATGATTGATGCATCACAACCCGTTGAAGCGGTTGTGGCAGATACTTTAAGTGTCATAAGTCGGCGATTTCCGGAGATTTGCTAATGAAAGTTTCTGAGCTTCAACCAATACTCTTTAAACGGTTCTCACATGTCTTACAAGCCGATAAATTGCACCATGCGTTTTTGTTCTCAGGAGGCTTCGGAGCAATGGAGATGGCTTTGTGGTTAGCACAATCTAGGTTTTGTCGTGATTTACAAGCTGGATTGCCGTGTGGAAACTGTCGTGAATGCCGTTTAGTTTTAGAAAACGATTTTACAGATTTGCATATTATCAGCCCAGACGGACAGACAATCAAAACACAACAAATTCGAGAGTTGTTAGTCACTTTTTCTCAGTCTGGTTTTGAGGGAAGTCGGCAAGTGGTAATTATTGATGGTGCTGAAAAGCTCCATGTTAATGCGGCGAATGCTTTGCTGAAATCAATAGAAGAACCAGAATCTGAAATCTATATCTTTTTATTAACAGCATCAGAAAATATGGTTCTAGATACGATTAAGTCACGGACACAGGTGATCAATTTTCCTAGTCAATCTTTAATCATACAAAACGTTTTAGAGCAAAAAGGCTCTTTGAAAACGGATGCTATGATTATTTCAAATATCGTTTCTGATATTGAAGATGCCCGAACATTAGCAAAAGATAGTCAGTTTTTGGATGGGATTAAGACTGTCAAGAAATTTTCAAATTTATTGATAGATAGTCGATCAGATGCTTTTTTACAAGCAACAAATTTAGCACTTTATTTTAAAGATAAGAAGTCCCAAGGACTAGCATTTAAACTGTTAACTATCTTTTTAACTAAGGCGCGTCAACCACAATTAGTGGAACAAGTATTTACAGCACAAATATATTGGCATGCTAACGTAAATTTTCAATCATGTATCGAGAAAATTTGTTTAGCATAAAAGATATGTTTGAAATATAGAGAAAGAGACCAATGAATTACGAAATCAAGTTCGCTCATGGCGAAGATAATATTTTTGTCACAAGCGACAATCAATATAGTATCGCGGATCAAGTAGTCGTTAAAGTTGATAAATGTCGGATGATGGGGCAAATCACGCGTGAACTCACAAAACCTTTAACGTGTGATGGCGTGATTATAGCAGCTGCAACTCAACTTGATTTGGATACTGCGGCAAAAGTTGCGCAAGACAGTGAAAATGCCAAAGTCAGCATTAAGGCCTTGGTTAATCAACATAAACTTGACATGAAAGTTATCGAAGTCCAATATACGCTAGATTATAAACGACTTTATATCAGTTTTACCGCTGATCACCGTGTTGATTTTAGAAAATTATTAAAAGACTTAGCTAGTACATTTAAAACCAGAATTGAGTTACGTCAGATTGGCTCACGAGATGTTGCCAAGATATATGGAGGCATAGGTCCTTGTGGTAGACCTTTATGTTGTTCTGAGTTTATGGGTGAATTTCCTAACGTCAGCATTAAAATGGCAAAAAATCAGGCCCTATCACTCAACCAAAATAAATTAAATGGACTTTGTGGTCGTTTGATGTGTTGCTTAACGTACGAAGATGATTTTTATCGTCAGGCTAGGAAAAACTTCCCAGATTTTGGTGATACCATCAAGACTGCGGATGGTGAGGCTAGAGTAATTGGCTTAAACATTTTAGGAAATACTGTCAAAGTTCGGATGGATAGCCTAGTACGAGATTACGATGTGTCAGAAATTGAGGTGGTTTGATGACGAGTAAATTACCTTTTTTTGAGAATCTATCAGAACTTGAAGAAAGATTAGTTGCAACACTAACACAAGTGAGTGATATCAAAAGTAATTACCAAAAAATATTATCAGAGAATACAAGTCTGCGCTTAGAAAATGCCCGTTTACGAGATCGTTTAGCTGAATTCTCTGAACCGCATATCACTGAGAGTAAAAATGAAAAATCAAGTAAGAAAGTCCCGATGTCAAATCTTCAAGAAATCTATGAGGACGGTTTTCACGTCTGTCGTGATTTTTATGGACAGCGTTTAGAACCAGGAGAGACATGCTTGTATTGTGCGGAGATTTTATATAGATGATGAATTTTCAGCAAAGTTTTAAAGGGTCGAAGGCTTTCGGCCAACTATTTTTAGTCCCTACGCCTATCGGAAATCTCGAGGATATGACGTTTCGTGCAGTCAGCACGTTAAAAGCAGTGGACTTAATTGCCTCAGAAGATACTAGAAACACGCAAAAATTATTAAATCATTTTGAAATTTCAACACCTCAAGAGAGTTTTCACGACCATAACAGTGGCTTAAAACTAGCTAAAATGATTGAGAACCTTAAGTCTGGGAAATCGATTGCACAAGTATCAGATGCTGGTTTACCTTCAATATCTGATCCTGGGCATGACCTGGTAAAAGCTTGTATTACTGAGGATATCGATGTGGTTGCCTTGCCAGGTGCTAGTGCAGGGATTACTGCCTTGATCGCATCTGGTATTGCACCACAACCACATATTTTTTATGGATTTTTACCACGTAAAAAACAAGAGCAACTCGCTTTTTTAACGGATAAACAAAGTTACCCTGAGAGTCAAATATTTTATGAATCCCCACATCGTGTAACGACGACACTAACAAATATGCTGTCTGTATATGGTGATCGAGAGATTACTTTTGTCCGTGAATTAACTAAGATTTATGAAGAGTACAGAAGGGGCAGCATATCTGAGATAGTGTCATCGATTACCGAACATCCTATAAAAGGTGAGTGTTTGATTATCGTTAGTGGTGCACCAGAACAAGCTAGCGAGTTATTATCAGAGTTGTCTAATATTGATGCTGTGCAAGCCTTGATTGATGCTGGTGAAAAAACAAATGTGGCTATCAAAAAAGTAGCCAAAGCACGTCAACTCGTTCGACAAGACCTCTACCAAGAGTTTCATCAACGTTAACTCTTAATTTGTAGATTATGCTATAAAAATAAGTATGTTTTTACGCTTGATAACTGGCAAGCTAAGATACGATGTACAAAACGGAAGAATAGGATAGTGTTAGCTGTCCTATTTTATTTTTTTAGGTCGCCATACATTTTTTAAAAGACCTAAATTTTCTATAATATGATAAACTAAGTTTATGTTTGAATTATGAATAAACTATTAGAAGAGGTAAATCGGTTATGAAAATTAAAAAAATTGTTGCACTTACAACAGTAGGCTTACTTAGTATTGCTTTTTTAGCAGCATGTGGTAATTCATCTAAATCTGGCTCAAAAGCTTCAGATAAGGTGACGACGGTTACGATTGCACAAACTGCAGATTCAAAACCATATTCTTATAAAGATGGCGATAAATTAACAGGATTCGATATCGAAGTTTTAAAAGCAGTTGATAAAAAGTTACCAGAGTATAAATTTGATTATAAAACAGTAACTGACGAAGCGATTCTAACTGATATTGATGCAGGCCGAAGCCAGATCGGTGCTAACAATTTTGGTAAAACACCTGAACGTGAGAAAAAATATCTATTCTCATCACCTATTTCAGAAAATGTAAATGCTATCTTTTCAAGTACAAAAAATAACTATACATCAATTAAAGATTTGATTGGTAAGAAAACTGAAATCCCTGCAGGGACAAACTATGGTGCAATCTTTGAAGCATGGAATAAAGCAAATCCTGATAAAAAAATAAACGTGACTTATTCTGAACGTTCTTTAACAGATAGATTGGCTGCAGTTGAATCAGGCCAAATTGATTTTCTATTTGCATCAAAATTAGCTGCTGAAAACTTTGCTAAACAACATAATATTACTGTTGCAAGTAATATCCCTGATCTGAAAGATTACCCAACTTTTAAAACATATGAGTACTTTATTTTAGATAATTCTCAAGAAAAACTAAAAAAAGCTATTGATAAAGAATTGAAAGCTCTTTATGAAGATGGCACTTTAGCTAAGTTATCTAAAGAATATTATGGTGGAGATTATGCACCATCAGCAGATAACTATAAGTAATCAGTAGGGTTACTTTAATCAGAAAACACGTATGACTCCTTAGGGAGTTATACGTGTTTTCTATGAAATTTAAGTTAATTCTGATACGACATACTGAGCTATAATCGTGATGTTTACACGCTTTTTTGCTGATAATCTAGCATAGTTAATCCCTAAAATATGGTATAATTAAGAAATGGAAAATAAAGAACATATCAAGCAAATTGCTGATTTAATAGCCGTCTCACCCAAGCAAATTTCTCAAGTTTTGGACTTGACTGCAGAAGGCAATACCATTCCTTTTATTGCACGTTATCGTAAAGAAGTGACGGGGGATTTGGATGAGGTTCAGATCAAGTCAATTGTTGACGAACATGATCGACGGGTTAAATTAGACGAGCGTAAAGCCACAGTACTTGAAAAAATTGAAACGCTTGGCAAATTGTCTGATGAGTTACGTCACAATATTTTACAAGCAGATAAACTATCTGAGGTGGAGGAGTATTATCTACCATATAAAACAAAACGACGGACTAAGGCAACGATCGCTAAAGAGCGTGGACTTTTTGGTTTGGCAAAAATTATCATGCAAAATGGTGATGTGTCAGGTAATGTCGCATCATTTTTAACTGATGATGTTGAAAGTAATGATGCAGCGATATCTGGTGCACTTGATATCTTGAGCGAGGCAATTGCTGAAGATGTGAAGATGCGTGCATGGGTATTAAATGAAATCAAACAACATTCTCGGATCGCAACCAGTGAAAAAGATGCTGGTTTAGATGAAAAAAATGTGTTTGAGATGTATTACGCCTTTTCAGATAAGCTCACAGAAATTCCAAATTATCGTGTATTAGCAGTAAACCGAGGAGAAAAACTTGGGATATTAACTGTAAAATTTGAACATAACTGGGATAAATTAGTGGCTATGTTTGAGAGTCGGTACAATGCTAAACAGAATGCATATTTAAAAACGGCAATTCACGATGCCCTTAAATCAAAAATTGTTCCTACTATGGAACGTATTGTACGTGCTGAGTTAAAAGAGCGTGCAGAAGATGGCGCGATAGAGACGTTTGGTAAAAATTTACGTAACTTGCTACTTGTTGCACCTTTAAAAGGAAAAATCGTATTAGGGTTTGATCCAGCTTTTAGAACTGGTGCAAAACTTGCAATCGTCGATAAAACAGGAAAAATGTTATTGACGACAGTTATCTATCCTGTCAAACCTGCATCTGCTAAACAAATTGAACAGGCCAAAGTTGAGCTACATCACTTAATCACGACTTATGGTGTTGAGATGATCGCGATTGGTAATGGGACAGCTTCTCGTGAGAGTGAACAATTTGTTTCAGATGTCATCAAAGATAATCATCTCACTGTGAAATATGTTATCGTATCAGAAAGTGGTGCATCAGTTTATTCAGCAAGTCCTATCGCGCGTGAAGAGTTTCCAGAGTTGACGGTGGAAAAACGGTCGGCGATATCGATTGCGCGACGCCTACAAGATCCATTAGCAGAACTTGTAAAAATCGAGCCAAAAGCGATTGGTGTCGGACAATATCAGCATGATGTGTCTGAGAAGAAACTGACGGATAACTTAGATTTCGTTGTTGAAACGGTAGTTAACCAAGTTGGTGTAAATGTTAATACAGCAAGTGCCAGTCTGCTATCACATGTCGCAGGGCTAAATGCAACGATTGCTAAAAATATCGTGGCTTACCGTGAAGCAAACGGCATGATCAGCTCCCGTAAAGAAATTAACAAAGTACCGCGTTTAGGTGCGAAAGCTTTTGAACAAGCAGCCGGATTCTTACGTATTCCAACGAGTGATAATATCCTTGATAATACGGGTGTCCATCCAGAGTCTTACAAGGTAGTATCACAGTTGTTTGCTGAGCTTGGGATCAAGGCGTTAGACGATGTAGCGCGTGAAAAATTAAAACAAGTTGATCTCAAACAGTTGGCAGATCAATTAACCGTGGGACAAGCAACTTTAAAAGATATTATATCAGATCTACTTAAACCTGGTCGAGACTTGCGAGATGAATTCGATGCACCACTGTTAAGATCAGACGTGCTATCGGTTAAAGACTTGCGAGTGGGTCAAAAATTAGAAGGCGTTGTTAGAAATGTCGTGGACTTTGGTGCTTTTGTGGATATCGGCATTAAAGAAGATGGATTAGTGCATGTCTCTCGTATGTCTAAGAAATTTATTAAGGATCCATCAACTATTGTTGCAGTCGGTCAAATCGTGACAGTCTGGGTTTATCAAATAGATCAAAAACGTGGTGGTAAGGTTGGCCTATCTATGGTGGAATTAAAAGCATTACCAAAAAAAGATGAAGACTAAGAACGATGAGTTATTAGCGTTTGTCAGATGGGTTTCTCAAGTTGATTTTGGTAAAGCTTTTGAACATGAGGCGAGATTTAATCGACGGTTAAAATCAACGGGGGGTAGGTTTTTTCCAAAAGATTTACATCTAGATTTTAATGAGCAGATGTATGATCTCTTTTCTGAGGATGTTTTCCGCCAGATTGTACAGCATGAGCTGGTTCATTATCATCTGTATAGAGCTGGTAGAGGCTATAAACATGGTGATGCTGATTTTAAAAGCTTACTATCACAAGTAGGTGGACTTAGATATGCACCATCTCTACCAGGTGTCAACTACTTAGTATATCAATGCCTATCATGTGGGCAAAGGTATCAGCGACGAAGAAAAATAGCTTTGAGCAAGTATAGATGTGGCAAGTGTGGCGAGCAGCTACAACTTGTCAAGGAAAAGGTAACTAATCTGTGAAAAAATCAGAAGAAAAACAACTTATTAAGGCAGCACAACACCTCTTTAAACGATTAACGAGAACGCAGCAGATCATTGCATTGCTTGTGGTTGCGGTGGGATTTGGGACTTATTATGTCGTGTCTAGAACAAACCATCATCAAACACAGCAACAAGTACAACAACAAGAAAAAGTTGTCACAGCAACAAACGCAGCTGAGTTTCTTAATCTGACTTGGGATGGCTCTAATACCTATTATGTTAAGATAAATGGTGGTAAATCGACTTTTTCTACATCAGAGCTGACGCAGAATGACAAGACTGATTATTGGGTGAACTTTTCAAAACAAGATCAGCTGAATAGAGCTAATCAAGCAAATGCACGGTTGAGTTATACCCAATATATGAAAGTAAAAAAAATGAAGCGTCCAAGAATACCTTATAATCCAGTTGGGTGGTATTACAATCATCGGTCAAATAATCAAGACATCATCTTTAATAATATGCCTGTGACGCTTTATAATCGAAGTCACTTGGTAGCCTGGATGTTTTCAGGTGATGCAGGAAGTCCTAAGAACTTGGTTACAGGAACTAGAGCAATGAATTCACCTGGTATGCAAGATTTTGAGACCAAGATCTCTGATGTTTTATATCGTGATAAACTACATGTTCGCTATCAGGTGACGCCAATATACCAAGATAGTGAACTTCTCCCACGTGGCATACATATGATGGCGAAATCAGTGGAAGATGATGGGAAGGCTTGTGATATAAATGTTTACGTGTTTAATGTCCAGCCCAACTATACGATTGATTATACAACTGGTGTTGGTACAAAAAAATAAGTGAGGTAAAAGAATGAACTTATCGCATACTGAGTTAAATCAGTTACCAAAAATAGAATTACACTGTCATTTGGATGGGTCGATTTCGATGGCGATGATTCGTGTATTGGCTGAAAAAGCAGGGATTAGTTTGCCTGATTCAGATGTAGCTTTACGTGAAAAAATTACAGCGCCAGAAAATGCAGAAAGTTTGCTTGACTACTTGGCACCATTTGATTTTGTATTACCGATGTTACAAACAAAAGAAGCACTTTCTCTAGCTGCGTATGATGTGCTCAAACAAGCTAAAGCAGATAATATTCGGTATATAGAAGTGCGTTTTGCACCGACACTCCACACAGAAAAAGGCTTGACATTATTAGAGGTTGTTCAGGCTGTAACAAAAGGTTTAGCTGAAGGCGAAGCAGAGTTTGATGTGAAAGCAAATGCTTTATTATGCGGGATGCGCCATGAATCTGTAACCAGTGTTATGCAAGTTGTCGACTTATTTTTAACTGGAGAGTTAACACATGTTGCAGGGTTTGATCTGGCAGGTGGTGAAGCAGACGGGTTTGTAGGGGAATTCACTTCAGTGCTTGAAAAGGTGACAGCACATGATATTCCACTGACGCTTCATGCAGGAGAATGTGGGTGTGCACAAAATGTGATGGATGCGATCAAGCAAGGCGCAACACGTATTGGACATGGTGTAGCCATTAAAGATATGCCTGAAAAATGGGCTGAGTTGATCGATAGAAAAATCACCCTAGAGATGGCACCAACATCCAATATCCAAACTAAAGCAGTAGATAAAGTAGAGAATTATCCGTTCAAAATGTTGCTCGATGCAGGTGTTAGCGTGACACTCAATACCGATAATCGAACTGTCTCAGGTACAACACTGACAGACGAGTATATTAAGATTTCTGAGTGGTATGCGCTTAACGAATCAGAGTTCCGTCAAATCGCACAGTATGCCTATGAAGCGAGTTTTATGACACCGCAACAACGTGCAGCACTGAAAGATGAGTTTGTTATGGATAACAAATAAGGTGTGAAATCATCAATAATATAATATAAAAAACGACTTAGAGACCTAACTCTGAGTCGTTTTTTGGTATTGAAATGACTTAGCTGTTATTTATAATAAACATGAATGGGGTGAACAAGTGATATATAAAATAGTTTATAATATTGAAAAAAGAGTTCTGAAAGATGGAATAATGTAATTTAAAGCTGTTTAACGATTAACGGGAATTATCATTAGCCTATAAACTAAAACTGAAGATAAGAAACTGGTGATTAGACTCAATCAGCTAGATGATAATTATGGATGAGGCAAACTGATTTTTATCATAGCTAATTCATCAAGTATACATTTTGGCAGAGTTAATAATAGGCATATATTTTGATATGTGTTGTATATTTAGATTGGGGATTTAATGAGGGCCACACTTACCTATTTACTTTTGGTCATATGGACAATAGTTTGTGTTTATTTTTTATTTTTGCGGCTTAGTTACTGGACTTTTGTAGTCGATTTGAGCTTATTATTGATATTTTCAATATTACTCTATCAAATATCTACCATTAAACAATTTATTTTTAACAAAAACAAACATGACACACATTCTTATAAAGAAAAATAGGTATTAAAATATTTCATGCAATACTATT
>JAKDQI010000050.1 GCA_030454995.1 Pseudolactococcus plantarum
GTGACATATATACCATTTCGATTGTTATTTTGGCACTATTTTCAATTTTTTTCCACTTACAAATACCCAAGACCTCTGTATAGATGCCATATTCATCGCAGACTTAATCTTATCAACTTTTCTTTTTGTGAAGTACGCTAAAAAGAAGAGTGTCAAAGCTTACTTTAAACTCCATGCTTTTGATATCATTTCGTGTATTCCTTTACAGTTTTTAAATATTGGTAAACTTTTTCGTTTTGTTAGGCTAGTCCGAACGACACGACTATTAAGATTAAACCGAACGTCTAGCTTTTCAATCAAACCAACATTAACCAATCTTTTCAAATTTGATACTTTTAAAGAACTTTTTATCTATTTCGCTATTTATCTAATCGGTAATGCATATATTTTTGAAGAGATTAAACACACTTCTTTTTTAAATGTGATTTATTGGGTGATGACAACTATTACAACGGTAGGCTATGGTGATGTCTCACCCACTCATCCAACAACCAAAATACTGTCGATGTTTCTCATGATTATAGGTGTTGCCACAATGGGTTATATCAACGGTGCCATCATATCAGTTGTTGTCACACAAAATAAAAAATAAGTTTGCTATCGCTACTTAATCACATACGCAATGATCTACTTGATTACTCGACACCAATTAATAGATAAAAAGCTTAACCTAGCTGCAAACTGCTAGGTTAAGCTTTTTATGCTATAATAATGGTATGACTTTTTTAGAATTAGCTTTTGTAGCTAACTGATCAACTGTCATCATACCTGGCTAATAGATGACTAGTCTTAATGACTGATCTAACTAGCTTGTTGTGATTAAGCAATCTATGCCTTTTTATCTTACGACTTAAAACCGCACGCTTGCCCAACTGCTTATAGCATCTGCTATCAGTAACTCAAACCCTTGTGGCAATGCAATGCCACATCCTTTTACCTAGAAATGGAAGTACTACCATGAAAAAAGATGACATTATTACCTTATCAAATGGTCAAAAAGCAACGATCATTAGAGGAGACGAATCATATCTAGCTAACAGCTATGTTGTACAACTCGAGGATGGTCAACTACGTATGGTAGATAAAAAGACGCTAACACTTGCGAGAGCCAAATAACATTACACCTAAATTGCGATACTTTTTAAGACGTGATATATCTAGCAAACTAATTTCAGTTAAAGCGCTTCCTATTTATGTTAAACTAGAAGTATGAATGATTTAGAAAATAGGCTTGAGCGTGCCTCAAGCGGCGAATATCGACTAAACCCTGATGAACAAAAACACTATCTAAACACTTATAGAGAACGTGTCCTGTTAGCAATTAACTTAGCTGATGCACAAAATTTACTACTCAAACCGCATTTTGATGCTATTTTGAGTCGATTTGATAACCAGGATGAGACTGTTTTTGTTAAAGTATGTGGCAAGTTACCAGATGAGCTTTCAGGGTATTATCTGAAACTTGCGGCAGATCATCACTTTGAGGGACAGATTTTAGCTGAAGCTGATACGGATTGTTTTGGGATTGTCATACATACCGATCATGCTGTAAATCAAGAAAAAATTAGTCTGACAGACTGTTTTCCAGATATTAATTTATCAGACCAATCTGAGCAACCTGAGCAACCTAAAAAGAAAAGTTTTTTTGATAAACTATTTGGATAACCTAACGCCCTACTTAAACAGATAAAGTAGGGCGTTTTAAGTTGCTTTAAGGGATATATAACTGCTTCATATCTACACCCTCTAAAGTTAATAAGTAAGCTTTATTTGCTATCCCCCCTGCATAACCAGTTAAGTCACCAGTTGAGGCAACAACCCGATGACAGGCAATAATGATAGAGATTGGATTGTGAGCAATTGCAGCGCCAACTGCTTGGCTAGACATACTTGATTTCCCCATCTGCGTGGCTACTTTTTGTGCGATATGACCATAAGTGACCACCTCGCCATAGGGGATTTCAGCTAGTAATTGCCAAACGATTTGTCGAAATTCACTCCCGCGAGGTGCTAACTCTAGATTAGCTACATCTGGTCTTTGTCCACTAAAGTATTGATCTAACCAAGTTTTAGTTTTCTCAAATATCGGCAGATCGTTCGTTTCTATCGTATTTTGTTCTAAAGTTGAAGCAAAATACTTTTGGTCTGCTATCCACAAACCTATCAGTTGTTCACCATTACTAGCTAAAGTCAATTCTCCAATAGGAGACTGGTAACTTGTTAACCTGTCAACCATCAAAATCCTCCTTCATCTGTTTTTAAACGTTTACAATTCTGCTAGGTTTCATGACGTGAAACCCTTTTTTCTATATAGCTTGTGCTATACTAAAGTTAGAAATAATTAATTTTATATTAATTATTCAATCATTTTATCATAGGAGTAAGACGATGCAGACTAAAAAATTAAGCAACAACACCTATCTCATGATGATTATTTTTGTATTCAATTTTCTCAGTGCAAAATTTATTCACTATGTGCTATCATTCAGCCCAGATGCCTATAAAATAGATACCTCAAGCATAAAAAGTCTCATCGACTTCTTATCTGGTCATGTAATCATTTATCTCTTAACTATAGCAGCTTATTTGCTTATATTTTTTATATTTGTCATGTCAATTGCATTCATTGTTTTACTCATACATGATAAGTTAACATGGCATAACTTTCTACGTGCAAGCAAACGACCAAAGTTGTCGTTATTTTCACTATTATTGATTATCGTGTTATTGCCACTAAATGAAATCGGTTTAAAAATACCAATTGCAACTTATATGACAATTCCCAAGACATTTCTAGTCATGAGTGCTAATCCACTGATATTAAGTATATTTGCTGTTAGTTATGTCGTTATCCTCTTACTTGTGTTGCGATTGCGTTATATGCCCTATTATATCATTATCGATGATATAAGACATGAAAGCTTAATTGTTAAAAGTTTTCATGCAACCAAAAATAAAACGCTTAAACATTTTCATCAATTAGTCACGATTTCTATTAAATTCATTGCGTTTTTTGTTTTTTTCTCAATTATTCAACTGGGCATAGATCAACTCAATCATAGAAACTGGAGTGTTTTCTCAGCAAATATCTTTATCGCCATATTAGGTGGCATCCTGTACTTTTATACAGCAAAACTCATCTTGATGTTCCTAGCAACGCCTACAGAAAATATCAAACAACAACAAGGTCTGCCCTTGTTAAGTAAACTTGGTACAGCATGCCTCATCACTATCATTGGGTTTACGTCTATTTATTTTTCAGGAAAACGATTAAACATCAATCATCCTAATTATCTCGTCATTGCGCACATGGGTATCTCATCTAAACAAGATATTCCAAATTCAATAGACAGCTTGAAAAAAGCTAATGCTGCAAGACCAGATTATGTAGAAATAGATATCCAAAAAACAAAAGATGGTCAGTATGTCTTGAGTCATAACACATCAATAAAAAGCAAACAAGATAAAACCTATGAAATCGGTAAATATAGTTGGGACCAATTGAAAGATATTTCATTTACTGAGGATAAACATACCACAACATTAACAAATTTTAACGATTATTTGGTATTAGCTAATCAATTAAAACAAAAAGTATTAGTTGAGCTTAAGTTCAATGATACAGTTACTGATAGTGAGTTAAAAGAATTTGCTGATCAATATGGTACACTATTATCCGAAAATAAAGCACAGTTGCAATCCTTAAATCAAAACTCTCTTGTTCGACTGCATAAATTTGTTAAAAATGATCTTGGTCTCTTATCTCCAATTCAAAACAAAATCAATGCTTCTAAATTAAATCAGTTTTATGCGATTGAGTATTCTAGTTTAAATCAAGATACTGTCACACGTGCACTTGATGATAACAAATTAATTTATGCTTGGACAGTTGATGAAAATAGAGATATCGCAACATCCTATGCTTACGGTGTACAAGGCTATATTACAGATCAACCTGGTTCGACACGTAAATATCTTAACAAAATATCGAGTCGTCCCCACTACTCTCCTGTCATAAATGGGGTGCTACTCTTTAAACGATCAGATTTTTAAATCATGACCAATTAAAAAAGTGTACTAGTGTACACTTTTTTTAATGAGTAAGTTGTTCATAGACCTATATATTGCTATATGTTATATTTGATCAAACAAAAAAGGCACATAGGAATCATACTTAGAGCTGCTTGCTTCCGCACCTGACCCACTTCATAAGATTACTATTGCCTCACTTATAGTATATCATAAATAATTATTTTTTTCGTCTATTTTTAAAAAAAAATTGCATGATACCTGCACACTCATCTGCTAGAATACCCGATTCGACGTGTAAACGATGGTTTAGACGTTCATCTTCAAGTATTTGGTACAAAGATACAGCGCCACCAAACTTTGGATTTGTTGCTCCAAAATAGACCTCTGGTAAACGAGATAGAGAAATAGCACCTGAACACATGACACATGGTTCTATCGTTACAAATAATGCACAATCTAACAGTCGCCAATTCTCCACCACATCATTGGCTTCATCAATAACACGGATCTCCGCATGATGTGTTGCTTTTTGATGACGTTCTCTAGCATTAAAAGAGCGTGCGATAATTTTCTTATCTTTAACGATGACAGCCCCGATAGGCACCTCACCATAATCAGCTGCTTTTTGCGCTTCAACTAATGCTTCACGCATGTACTGTTCTTTTTCAGCTTGTGTATACTCAATCAAAATGTATTAAAATCCCAAGTTTTATGTGGTTCGGCTAATTCAGTTGTTATATCTCCTGCTACGTCTTGTGCTTCACGACGTAACTGTTCCAAATCACCAAACTGAGGTAGATGTGTCAATACTAATTTTTTCACATCAGCCTCACGCGCAATACGCCCTGCTTCTACACTTGATAAATGGTTGGGCATATTTGATTTATCAGCAAAAAAGTAAACATCTGCTAATAACATATCAGCATCCTTTGAAAAGTCTATCAGCTCATCAAACCAGCCGGTATCAGCTGTAAATATTAAGGTTTGACCCGTTTTTCTTTCTGTAATTCGCATCGCATAGCAGATAACTGGATGAACAGTACGTTTAAATGTAATATCAAATGGTCCTATTTTTTGGACACCATCAACTTGATAAGCAATTCCTTTAGACACGCCTTCAAGCGTCAATTTTTCAAATTCATGGACATCTTGATCATGACCATAAATGTCTAAAATCGCACCATCCCACGCTGGATCTGTTTTAGGCCAAAGTTGTCGATATTGGCGTAACACACCTAAATCTGCAATATGATCTTCGTGATAATGGCTGATAATGGCTGCATCTATTAATAATGGAGATACTTCATGCTCAAGTTCAGTTACTGCACGACTTCCAGCATCTATCAAGAGATTAAAACCTGAATTACTAGAGAGTAGATAAGAGGTCGTACCACTGTCTTGATGCGGATATCCCCCCAAGACACCTAGTGCTGTTAATTTCATAGTGAATTTCTCCTTTGTCAAAACTTTATATTGTTAGTTTAACATATTTTACTTTAGTTTAGGTTAAGAAGTGTATCATATACTAATTGTATACCATAAGTGATTGGTTAATACTCCTCATAAGTTTAGCTATTTGTTTTTAATTCTACAGGTAGCTGTAAAAAACAACTCTGCTTAAGTCTCAGAGTTGTTTTTTTTTATTTTTAAATAATCCAGGCTATTCTAGCAATAACGAAAAGGTAAACACTCTTATCCTCACTTTTTATATATTACAGGCTAATTAATCCAATAACTTGATTGATTATTGTGCAATACCTGTAGGCATTAATTTTGAGATCAAACTAGATAATTCATTGCTGCTCTTTATAATATCATCATCTTTTGGAAGTGATACTGTGACTTTTTTGTTGTCATAACTCACATCATAAGTCACATAACCAGCTAACCCGATTCCGTTTGTTTGCTCACCTGTAAAGTTAATTTTAGTTTTTGCTGTTTTCTTTTTGTTATCTAAAGTAATTGTCGTTGATTTTACTGCTTTAGTAATCTCAGTTTCTAGATTTTTATCCTTTGTAGCTGACTTGAGTGAATCTTGAGATGATTTTGGTAGTTCATCCATATAAGTCTCAACCAATTTTGCTAACTCTTTACCTGATAATGTCAAAGTAATCGCCGAACCATCTTTCTTGAAATTAGCTTTATCCATTGATTTCAATGTTTTTTCCACTGCTTTTTGGCTATCCTCAGACGTAGCTGACTTAACTTCTGTTGCATTTTTATTTTTTTCTTCTGCGATAGCAATCACATCAACATATTTATTTTTTAGACTAGTCGTGTCAACAGTTTGAGCTGCACTACCTGTGCTTTGACTTGCCATATTTAAATAAAAGTTTAAAATTGGCCCTATATTATCAAGCTTCAAATAAGGTGTTTCACCTTTGATCACAAATTCTAATGGGAACTCTTGACCTAACAATGTAACAGTTGTATTAACCGCTTTATTTTTTCCATCCGTACTACTATCTCCAGATAATTTTACTCCAGATAAATAGCCATTAATCATTGGTGCATAAAGTTGATATTTGCTATCTCCTTTCACTTCTACATGATTCAAATTCATATCAAATTTTTGATATGATGCTTTTGATAGTTCTTGACCGTACTTAAAAAACTCTGTTTTATTGTCTTTGGCACACCCTGATAATGCTATAATTCCTGCACCACTGATAACGGCAATCGATAATAATTTTCTTTTCATTTTTTCTCCTTAAATCCCTACATCCTTATTTACTATTATATAATCATTTTAACATATTTATTTAATATTTTTTAATTCTTACATGAATGATGCATAAACTTTGTAAATATCATACTATGAATAAACGAGCTAAACTTCATTGTGTATTAATACTTGTTTATCCAGGACCTGTATTAAAATACTTAACGATCATTAGCTCTTTAACATAGACTATGATATAATGAGGCTAATTTACGATTATCTCACAACATCAAAAAGATTTATTCAAAAAAGGATATCTATAATGAAAAAACTATTTTTAACAGCTTCATTCAGTCAAGTATCAAAGTACCTGCCAGAATTTGCTGATGAACCCTTAGCAGGCAAGCGTATCACTTTTATCCCAACAGCTAATGTACCACAATCGAACCACAGCTATGTTGAAGCAGCTAAAAATGATTTTACAGAACTTGGCTTAATCGTTGATGTGCTTGATGTATCTAGTGCTTCGGCATTTGATATACAGCGTAAACTGTCAGATAATGACTATATATACGTCTCAGGAGGCAATACCTTCTTTTTGTTACAAGAGTTAAGACTAAGTGGCGCTGACACACTTATCATAGAGCAGGTTAATAAAGGCAAACTCTATATTGGGGAATCAGCTGGTTCTGTCATTACATCGCCGGACATAGCCTATTTATCAGCTATGGATAGTATGAAAAAGGCACCATTATTAGTTGATACACAAGGACTAAAATTGGTTGAGTTTTATACATTACCACATTATACTAACGCACCTTTTGAATCTGAGGCACAACAAATTATTGATAACTATGCTGATAAAATAAACCTACAACCAATTTCAAATACGCAATACATCACAGTATTAGATGACGTGTTCACAATCTCATAATGCATCTGTATATTTATATTAAGAAGACTAAAAAGACACAAGCGTCTACTCTTGTGTCTTTTTTACAGTCATTTGCCTAGAGTAAGGTCACATTTTGAGGCACAAATATTGAGCCAGCTAAAGCAGTGAAACGGTATGGATTTATAGTTTATCATGTTGCCAAAAACGATCAAAAATAGTCAATAGTATTGGGAAAAAGATAGCTGTTGAGATAGCATGAACAAGATCAAAACTCAAGCCATTTAACCAATATATCAAGAATGGACTACCAAACAAATATGCTGAATACAAAGAAATAAAAAAACCATAGCATAGTGTCAGTATAAAAATAAAACATGTTTTGATAATCATATGTTTGACGTGCTTTAACATAAAACTTCCCAATATTAAAATAATGGCATATGATAGTATTTGCCCGATAATAATGATTGAAAAACCCATCACTATACCTGTTACCACCATCGTTATTGCACTAACTAGAATGGCATCACCTAATCCAATATATAGGATTAATACAAAAAATAATGCTGTAATTGGTTTAATATTTGGGAAAGCACCCATACTAATTCTAAACACACTAGCAAGCGCCGTTAATAATGCGATTGTCGCTATCTTTCGCGTTGTCATCCTTATCCTCCGACAGTTGAGACTATATAAGCTACAAGTCATACTAATAGTCGTCACAGTAGCTACTACATATCAAGATTATTGTTTTAAAATTTGGCACAAGAAAAGCTCTAAACCCTTTTATATATAGGATTTAGAGCTTCTTTGAATGATCCCAGCAGGATTCGAACCTGCGACCGTTCGCTTAGAAGGCGAATGCTCTATCCAGCTGAGCTATGAGACCAAACACAACTACTAAATTTTATCAAAAACTAGTAGTTCTGTCAACACTTACTTGTCGTCCCTTCAGTTTCGACAAAAAGCGTGACTAGTTGCAACACATCTGTTAAGCCAATCTACTGAGAACTATCCGAATTAGTACTATCTGAATTAGTACTATCTGAGATTGCTGCTTCAGAGCCATCAGTTTTGAGGACTTTTTCAGTCGATTTGCCATCTACAGTTGTCGTAACTGTTGGTGTAACAGAGCTGTCTGCTGATCCACCATAATAATTTTCAAACGTAACTATATTAGGAGATAGACTTGAGATCGTCTCTTTACCTAGAGATAAACGCAGTGCATTTTGAGCAGCTAAAAGGTTATCTGCTGGCATGACTTGATAAGAAATATCTGAAATCATCTCTCCGACACCTTGTAGTTTTATTGATTTGATAGTCTTGAAGGCATCTTTATAGCCTAATAAACTTGTTAATGAACTACCACTGACTGCAAAGTCTGTTTTCATGTTGCCAGAAATAGCTTTTAATATTTTTTGATATTTGGTAACAGAATTTAAGTTTAAAATTTTGCCAACTAATTGTTCGATGACCTCACGTTGACGTGCTTGTCTACCAATATCTCCTTCGGGATCTTGATGACGCATTCTTGTATACACAAGAGCTTGATCCCCATCTATATGTTGCTTACCAGGTGCAACTGATGCGGTATACTCTGGCTCTGTTTCAGCTATTGAAATCGTGTCTCCCAGAGTATTATTCACATCAACTCCACCTACAGCGTCAACTAATTCTTTAAGACCATTCATATTGATCAAAGCATACTTATCGATAGTTAACCCAATTTGTTGCTGAATTGTCGATACAGCATCAACTGCACCACCTTGGGCGTAAGCAGCATTTAATTTTTTTGTATCGATTGTTGTGCCATCTTTATCGATGATGTTTGTCAACATATCTCTTTCCAATGACACCATCGTTGTAGTATTAGTCTTTGGATTCACTGTCATCACAATCATCGTATCTGATTGACCAGACCATGGATCACTACGATCAGCATCACCTGTATCTACACCCATCAGCAAGATCGTCAAGGGCTCAGTCGCTTTAATCGCATCATCTGTCTTCTTCTTCGATGTCAAGCCCAAATCAGAGAATGTAGATTTCATGACATTTTCTGTTGTATTTAAAACGATAGCACTATAAGCGAAAACAGCACCCAGAAATAGCAACATGGCAATGATGAAACTAATTAATAGCTTTTTCCATAGACGCATTTTGGGTTTGCCATTTTTTTTTAACTGACGACGAGACGTTTTATACGTTCTACTATGTTTATTTTTCAGACTTCTTTTCATATATCTATTTTAGCAAAAAAAGACCGTTTTTACTTTGAAATAACAATTTGTTATGAACTTGTAATCTCAGTCATAGAATCTAACCATTTCAAGTACATCGATTAATTGACCATGTTCATCTCTAGCACCAAATTTTCTAGTTGATTCTAACTGAAAGCCAAATTTTTCATACATCAAAACAGCTTTTGTATTACGTTTTTGAACTTGCAGTTCCAAGCGTTTAATGACGCCTGCTTCTTGAATATCAGCTAATAAGTCAGTTATTAACAGTTGGCCGATACCATATCCCTGATATTTTTTCCCCACTACAATAAATAATTCACCAATATGCTTGATCCGGTCATGGAAATCTGCAGTCACACTGCTCACACCCACGATCTCATCATCTAGAAATGCCAGTAAATATAAGTTATTATCTTTTTCCTGGATCTGGTTAAGATATTCTGCCATTTGATCAACTGACATCAAGATCCCCGCGTCATCAAGTGTCAAAAAATGTGATTCTTTACCGACGGTATTCAAAAAGTCAATTAACTGCTGCGCATCTCTACTTTGCGCTTCTCTTATGATAATTTCTGTCATCCTAGTCCTTTCCATTATAACGCTTACATAATCCAATTAAAGATTATATACTACCCTCTATATGTCTCTTATAGATACTGATAATAATGCTCTCCATGAGGCTTTAGGGTAAGATTACGACCCTCTGCTGTATAATCAAATATAATCTCCAAATAAGTATCTGGTAGATCTTGAGCTAGCAAATTCCCCCATTCAATCACCGTCACACCAGTATTAAACAGATAATCATCTAAATCTATCGAATCAGGATCATCTCCAATGCGATACACATCCATGTGATATAAAGGTAGTCGCCCTTCATACTCTCTGACAATCGTATAAGTAGGACTTTTAATCATCTGCTTAATGCCTAATCCTAAGCCAATACCTTTGGTAAACGTCGTTTTCCCCGATCCTAACTCACCAGTCAAGACAATCACATCTCCTGCTTGTAACTGTTCACCCAATTTTTGCGCAAACTTTTTCATATCTATTTCATTCATAATCATAGTTTTATTATAACAAAAAAACAGGGGTTCACCTGTTTTTTCTTATTGATTAATTTCGCGTAATGCGATGAACATCAATGCTAGTCCTGACAAAATAATCAAGCCTTGCAAGATAGATGTTTTATTTTGAATAATTAACCCAAGGACAATAGTTACAGCTAAAACTGAACCAATAATGATCACAAAAAGATTGAGACTTTTTTTTATTTCATCTGGAATGAGGAAAAGATAACATAAGATAAATAGTACAAGTACAATTAAATAAAACATCATCTATCCTCTCTATTAATTTAGGCTTATCCTTTTTTCTTTTTATTTGCTTTTTCGCGTTCTGCTTTGTTTAAGATTTGTTTACGAAGACGAATTGATTCAGGTGTTACTTCTAGGAATTCATCATCTCCCATAAACTCAATTGATTCTTCCAAAGTAAGAATACGTGGTGTTTTGATAACATTAGTTTGGTCTTTATTAGCTGAACGGACGTTTGTCATTTGTTTAGCTTTAGTCACGTTTACAGTTAAATCATTCTCACGAGAATGTTCTCCGATAATCATACCTTCATAGACTTCAGTACCTGGATTAACGAAAATTGTACCACGTTCTTCTACACCCATGATTGCGTATGTTGTTGTTTTACCTGTATCGATAGATACAAGTGCACCACGACTACGACCACCGATTTGTTCGTGAATCATAGGCATATATTGTTCAAATGTGTGGTTCATGATACCATAACCACGTGTCATAGATAAGAATTCAGTTGAGAATCCGATTAAGCCACGAGCTGGTACAAGGAAGATTAAACGAACTTGTCCGTTACCAGTGTTAATCATGTCTTGCATATTTCCTTTACGTTCAGAAAGTGCTTGAATGATTGATCCTTGGTATTCTTCTGGTGTATCAATTTGAACACGTTCAAACGGCTCAGAACGTACGCCGTCAATCTCACGTTCAATAACCTCAGGACGTGATACTTGAAGCTCATATCCTTCACGACGCATTGTTTCGATTAGAATTGACAAATGCAACTCACCACGACCAGAAACGATCCAACGATCTGGTGAATCAGTTGGGTCGATACGAAGTGAAACGTCTGTTTGTAATTCTGATTGTAGACGCTCTTCAACTTTACGTGATGTTACCCATTTACCTTCGCGACCTGCAAAAGGTGAATTATTCACAAGGAAAGTCATTTGTAGCGTTGGTTCATCAATGTGAAGAATTGGTAATGGATCAACATGATCAGATGGTGTCACTGTTTCACCAACAAAGATATCGTCCATACCAGAAACAGCGATCAAATCACCAGCTTTAGCTTCTTGAATTTCGATACGATCTAATCCAAAGAAACCAAACAATTTAGTGACACGAAAATTCTGTTTAGATCCATCAAGTTTAGACAAGGTAACACTGTCACCAACTTTGATTGTCCCACGGAAAACACGTCCGATACCGATACGACCAACGAAATCATTATAATCTAACAATGATACTTGGAATTGTAAAGGTTCATCAGAGTTATCAACTGGTGCAGGAATATGATCAATAATTGTTTCAAACAATGGTGCCATTGTGTGTTCTTGCGTGCTCAATTCATCAGATAAACTTGATGTTCCGTTGATTGCAGATGCGTAAACAACTGGGAATTCAAGTTGGTCTTCATCAGCACCAAGTTCAATCAAGAGTTCTAATACTTCATCTACAACTTCTTCCGGACGTGCAGATGGTTTATCAATTTTATTAACAACAACGATTGGTGTTAAGCCTTGATCTAAAGCTTTTTTCAATACAAAACGCGTTTGTGGCATTGTACCTTCATAAGCATCGACAACTAATACAACACCATCAACCATTTTCATGATACGTTCAACTTCACCACCGAAGTCCGCGTGACCTGGTGTGTCTAAAATGTTGATATGTTTATCTTTATATTTAACTGCTGTATTTTTAGCAAGAATCGTGATACCACGTTCTTTTTCAAGATCGTTTGAATCCATAGCACGATCGTCAAGATGCGCTCTAGCATTCAAAGTATCAGATTGTTTTAACAGTTCATCGACAAGCGTTGTTTTACCATGGTCAACGTGGGCTATGATTGCGACATTACGAATGTCTTCGCGTAATTTAGTCAAGATTTTACCTCATAATTTGAGACCAAATCTAAAAAACGCAGAGTTGCGAAACTTAACGCAATATCACTTGAGCACTTTTTAGAGATGACCTTTATTCTATTTTCAACTTTATAAGTATAACATATTTTCTGAAATTTGCAAGGAAATTGGCTATCTGCCTTCATTTTCTTGTCTTACTTTA
>JAKDQI010000051.1 GCA_030454995.1 Pseudolactococcus plantarum
GTATGGGATTGGTAAGATAAAATTCAAATTAATTCAAGAAAAATCTAATTATTTATAGTATAATTAAAATAACAGAATATTAATCTATGATATTTAATTTAAAAAGTAAAATAATGACTAACTGACTACTAATACAGTGTTAACTATTAGGGGGGTAGGAAGGTGATCATATTAAATAGGGATATTTATTTATTTATTTTTCCTATCTTATTACAGAGTGTTGTATCTCTTTATATTTTAAAAAAAATGATGTGTCTGAAAATTAAGCACTATTGTCTGTTGTTTTTTATATTAGGACATCCTTTTTTTGTGATGCATGCTGTTTTTCTACTCAAAACACCAAATATATTACTGATACTATGCGAGTTAATGTGCTATATGCTGTTTTGGTGGACTATAGTTGATAAACATATAGGTGTTAGTCTATTTTATGTGGTGTTTACTTTGAGTTTGACTTTCTATGTAAAAGAGTTTGTTAGTAGCTTTATATTAAATGGCATACTCTCTTCTCAGAAAACGTCGATAAATACCATGATCGGTTATATAAGTGTCATTCCTATTTATTACTTGATTGTTAAATACAAGAAAATAATACCAGGATATTACATCATTTGTGAACAGCTTGTTGAGAAATATCAGACTGAAGCAGTTTTAGCTGATAGGGTTCAAACACAAGAGTGTGATATGGTAAAAGTGCAATATCGTCTGATTATTATATGTAACATCGTGATGTTATGTTGCTATAGTTATAGCAATTACATCGGCTTTATGTTAGAGGAGCGTAACGTCCATTTTGGCTGCACGCTTATAATTTGTATACTGCTATTTATTTTGACTATTTTCATGATGTGTGTCAAGTATAGAGAGTGGGAAGTGCAAGAACTGATGAACTACAAAAATGATTTGGTATCAGGATTAGCAATCTATACAAAAGAAGTGGAAGGTGCGTCCGAATCTGCTAGAGCTTTCTATCATGATTTTACAAATATTTTATTATCAATGCAAGAAACCATCTCTACTAAGGAAGTTGGTGAAATCAGAAAAATGTATGCTGAAATTTTAAAAAAGTGTCATATTGGTTTCATGGCACGTAGACAAGAGGTAGGGAAATTAAGTCACATCAAAGTTTTAGAAGTTAAAAGTGTTATTGCTGCCAAAATATTAAGGGCAGAAAGGCATCGTATCAGTATTGAACTAGAGATTCCACAGGTGATAACACATTTACAAGTTGATAACGTGGATGTTGTCAGATTGCTCGGCATTATGTTAGATAATGCGATTGACGAAGTACAAGCATTAGGTAGTGCACAACCTGTTGTTCGATTAGCTATCTTCGATAAAGACAACTCTAGATATTTTGTCGTTGAAAATGAGATGCGACAAGAAAAATTACCAACGCATTTAATTTTCGAAAGAGGCTATTCGACTAAAGGTTGCACAAGGGGATATGGATTGGCTAATCTTGAAAAAATCGTCGCATCATATCCATGGGTTAGTTACCATATTCAAGCTAAAAATTATAAATACAGAATTGAATTAGAGATGAGGCGAAGTTGAAAATCTATATTTTAGAAGATGATATTGTTCAGCAATTTAGACTGGAAAATTTGATAAAACAGTATTTGAAAACAAAGAAGTACCCGATTACAGAAGTGATAACATATGATAAAACAAGAGATTTTTTAGAGAGTATCACACATCTAACGCAAAATAATATTTACTTTTTAGATATTGCAATCAAAGGTATCAAGAATGCTGGTTTGACTATTGCTGAAAAAATAAGACAAAAAGATGCGATAGGGCAAATTAGTTTTGTGACAACTCACCTTGAATTTGCGCCTATTACTTATGAATACAAAGTCAATGCACATGACTTTATTAACAAAATGATGCCTCAAGCTCAATTTGACCAAAAAATACAAGAAAACATTGATCACTTCATTGATATTAATAAACTAAAACCATTAGAAGCTATTTTTTCCTATACTTCTCGAACAGGAAAGGTAATAGAAGCAGTTTATTCAGATATTTTTTACTTTGAGACGACTGGTATTCCACATAAACTTTTGCTACAAATGGATGGGGAGACTTTGACTATGTATGGTAATATGAACGACATATCGGAAATGTCTGAGCGATTAGTCAGAGTACATCGATCATATTTGGTGAACAGAGATTGTATTAAACGGATTTACAAAAAAGAAAAAGTGATTTTACTGGATGATGATACTAAAATTCCGGTGTCAAGATCTGGATTTAAATTGATGGATGAATTAGGTATGACGTGATATGTTTCACAAATAGTTGTCAACGCTTTCAAAATAACGTAAAATAGAATTAGAGATAAATTGATATGCACAGGTATTGGTCTATTTGAAGAGCCTAACTAGCGCTAGCATATCAATTAAGTGACGTAGTACTTTAAAGTTTACGACTAGAAAGTAGTGTTAAGTATGGAGAATATAGGAGATGTGACCGGTTTTGTCCATTCAACTGAAAGTTTTGGAAGTGTCGATGGACCAGGCGTAAGATTTGTCATTTTTATGCAAGGCTGTAAAATGCGTTGTAAATTTTGTCATAATCCAGATACTTGGGCGATGAGCAATGAAAAAGCAAAAGAACGAACGGTAGATGATGTGTTATCAGAAGCTTTGAAATTCAAGTCATTTTGGGGAACACGTGGTGGCATTACGGTTTCTGGTGGAGAGGCAATGCTACAAATGCCGTTTGTGACGGCTTTGTTCACGAAAGCTAAGGCGCTAGGGATTCATTGTACCTTAGATACATGTGGTCTCCCCTACTCAACTGAGCAAGAGAAACTTGCAGAGATTGATCGTTTACTTGCTGTGACTGATTTGGTGCTATTAGATATCAAAGAAATTAATGATGTGCGCCATCGTGAGTTAACGGGGCATAAAAATAGTACAATCGTGGCGTTTTCAAAATATCTGTCAGATAGACAAGTCCCAGTTTGGATTAGACATGTATTAGTACCAGGTGAAACTGATTTTGATGAAGATTTGGTTGCGCTAGGAGAATATGTCAAGACATTATCAAACGTTCAGAAATTTGAGGTGTTACCTTATCATACGATGGGCGAGTTCAAGTGGCGAGAACTTGGGTGGGACTATCCTTTAGCAGGAGTTCAACCACCTAGTGCTGTTCGAGTGGCTAATGCAAAGGAACTACTACATACTGAGGATTATCAAACCTATATGCAGCGTTTAAAAAATTGAGAAGAGAAAATAAAGTCTAACGAGTTTAGGCTTTATTTTCTATATCAGCTATCTTTTTGTACAAGAGTGAGAAGTAAATTGTATGCGCCATTTAGCGAGGCTTTCAATAGTAGACAACTAGTTTATGGTATAATAGGGCTATAAGCTTTTTTATGAACGTTAGAGAGAGTTAAATTATGACAAAAATAATATTTATGGGAACACCAGCATTTTCAGTGCCAGTTTTAGATGGACTTATAGCAGCTGGTTATGAGGTTGTTGCAGTAGTCACGCAACCCGATCGTGCAGTTGGCAGAAAAAAAGAAATAAAAATGACACCTGTCAAAGCAGCAGCACAAAAACATAGCTTGCCAGTTTATCAGCCAGAAAAAATTTCAGGATCTGATGAAATGGCAGATTTAATGCAACTTGGTGCAGACGTCATCGTAACGGCTGCTTTTGGTCAATTTTTACCAGAGAAACTGCTTAATTCAGTTGCGCATGCAGTTAATGTACACGCTAGTTTGTTACCAAAGTATAGAGGTGGCGCACCCGTTCATTATGCCATCATAAATGGTGACAAGCAAGCAGGTGTCACGATTATGGAGATGGTTAAACAAATGGATGCAGGTGATATGATCTCTCAAAAAGCCATACCAATCACAGATACAGATGATGTTGGTACTATGTTTGAAAAATTGAGCATCGTTGGTCGGGATCTTTTATTAGCAACTTTACCAGATTATTTATTAGGGAAGTTGCATCCAACACCTCAAGATGAAAAGCTAGTGACTTTTTCTCCAAATATCACATCTGAAGAAGAGAAGATTGATTGGTCTGGCTCAGCACGTGATGTCTTTAACCAAGTACGTGGTATGACTCCTTGGCCGGTTGCACATACTACTTGGCTAGGTGCTAGGTTTAAGTTACATGCTGTTAGGGTGGCTGAAGGATCAGGAAAACCGGGCCAAGTCATTGACAAAACTAAAAAAAGTTTAGTGATCGCAACTCGTGACGGAGCAGTTAGCTTAATTACCGTTCAACCCGCAGGGAAACCAAAAATGCCTATCCAAGATTTTTTAAATGGCTTAGGTAAAATGATAAATATCGGAGATCAATTTGAGTAATAATCCACGACGCGTAGCACTTTCAATTATAAATGACGTGTTAAACAATAATGCTTATGCAAATATTGCGCTTAACGAAAAAATTAAGTCTGAAAATCTGACAGAATTAGATAAAAATCTGGTAACGACGCTTGTATATGGTACTATTTCAAAGAAATTGACGCTAGATTGGTATACGAAACCTTATGTTAAAAAAACAAAAAAATGGGTAAAAAATTTACTTGCTATGACGGTATATCAAATCGTCTACATGGATCGAATTCCGACATCAGCAGCAGTTGATGAGGCGGTTAAAATTGCTAAAAAGCAAGGGGATCAGAGGTTATCTGGATTTGTCAACGGTGTCTTACGCAATTTTACACGTTCGGATTTACCTTCATTTGATGAAATTTCAGATTCAACACAAAAATTATCTATCCAATATTCCATGCCAATTGAGTTAACTAAAAAATTTATTCAAAATTTTGGATTTGAAAAAACAGTTAAGATATTTAAAAGTATTGAAGAACCAAGCAAAGCAAGTTTGAGAGTTAACACAAGCTTGACAGATGTGACAACTGAGTTTAATAAGCTCGCTAAAGAGTTTGAGGTTAGCTTATCAGAAATTTCACCTACTGGTATTGTTGCACCATCCGGTCATTTTTCGGATTTACTCGACTTTAATGATGGGTTAATTACAATTCAAGATGAATCAAGTCAGCTAGTTGCGACTGTTTTAGATGCGCAACCGTCAGATAAGATTTTGGATGCCTGTGCAGCTCCTGGAGGCAAGACTGTTCATATTGCAGAATACTTGTCAGAAAAAGGGCATATAGAAGCTTTAGACTTATATGATCATAAACTACGCTTGATTCAACAAAACGCTGAGCGTTTGCATCAAATAGAAAAAATCAGCTTAACAAAATTGGATGCAAGAAAAGCATTTGAAACGTTTGGTCCAGATTATTTCGATAAGATATTGGTTGACGCACCTTGTTCAGGGATTGGATTAATCCGCCGTAAACCTGATATTAGATATCGAAAAGAAATAACAGACTTTGATGCACTGCAGAAAATCCAGCTTGAGATTTTAGATAATACTTGCAAAACGCTTTTAAGTAGTGGTATCATGGTGTATAGTACATGCACTATCTTTGATGAAGAAAATTACCAAGTAATAGAGAAATTTTTGGCAAAACATCCTGAATTTGAACAAATTCCTCTGACACATGAGCGGTCAGATTTAGTCAAAAATGGTTGTATTTTTATAACACCAGATGCTTATCAAACAGATGGTTTCTTTATTGCAAAATTACGTAAAAAATAAGGGTTAGTTTTTTTGACAGTATGGTATGTAATGTAGCCGACGGTCAACTAAAGACGCACTTAACTATCAAAAGAAATTGTATGAAGGTAACACGAGTTGTTAGCTTCATAGCTTGGATGAGGACTTACATGAAGTACAGTATTTTGTCAGATGTTGGGCAAAAACGGACCAACAATCAAGATCATGCCGACACTTATGAAAATCAGCAGGGTGAGCGGATTTTTTTGCTCGCTGATGGTATGGGTGGGCATAAAGCAGGAAATGTTGCAAGTAAGCTTGCTGTCGAAGATTTAGGGAAATTGTGGGAAGAGACGACTTTTACAAATCAGACCTCTTCTGATGAGATTCAGTCCTGGTTACGGACACAAATTCGTGCTGAAAATGAAAATATTTCCAACCTTGGCAAACTAGATGATTATAAAGGGATGGGTACAACACTAGAAGCTGTTGTGATTCAAAAACATCAAATCATTTGTGCACATGTTGGTGATTCTAGAACTCAGATTATCAAAAATGGTGAATTAATTCGTATTACACGTGATCATTCATTGGTTCAAGAATTGGTGGATGCAGGTGAAATCACACCAGATGAAGCTGAAAAACATCCCAATAAAAATATTATCACGCGTTCTCTAGGACAACCGACAGAAGTTGAGATTGATATCTTATCAGTAGAGATTGATGCAGATGATGTGATCATTATGAGTTCAGACGGGCTAACTAACATGGTTGCGCCACATGACATTATCGATATCGTTCAAAAAGATATTGAGTTGTCTAGCCAAACAGAAGCACTCGTAGAGTTAGCTAACGCGCATGGTGGGTTGGATAATATTACGGTGATTTTGGTGAAATTTGATAAAGGGGACCTGTAAGATGATACAAATCGGAAAAATCTATGCAGATCGCTATCGAGTGATAAAAGAAATTGGTCGTGGGGGCATGGCCAATGTTTATTTAGCAGAAGACACTTATCTAGATAATCGTCAAATAGCAATTAAAATTCTGCGTTCAAATTTTGAAAATGATAGTTTGGCTATTGCACGATTCCAACGCGAAGCATATGCGATGTCAGAATTGAATCACCCTAATGTCGTAAGCATTTCAGATGTAGGTGATGCAGATGATCAACAATATATTGTGATGGAATATGTGGATGGTTTAACACTTAAACAGTATATCAATGAACATGCTCCTCTATCTAATGAAGAAGCGATTCGAATTGGTGATGAAATTTTAGTTGCCATGGATTTAGCGCATAGAAGTGGCATTATTCACCGAGATTTGAAACCGCAAAATATTCTGATAACGAAGGATGGTACTGCTAAAGTCACTGACTTTGGTATTGCTAAAGCTGTGTCAGAGACATCTCTAACGCAAACAAATTCGATGTTTGGCTCTGTTCACTATCTTAGCCCTGAACAGGCGCGTGGTAGTAATGCAACACCTCAGAGTGATATCTATGCGATTGGTATTATTGTGTATGAGATGTTGACAGGGAAGATTCCTTTTGATGGGGATAGTGCGGTGACAATCGCCTTGAAACATTTTCAAGAAGATTTACCTAGTATTATTCATCAAAATAAAAATGTCCCACAATCATTGGAAAATGTTGTGATAAAAGCAACAGCTAAAAAATTATCTGATCGCTATGCAACCGCTGCAGATATGCGAAGAGATCTAGATGAAGCTTTGAGTGAAGCACATGCACATGATCCAAAACTTTTATTTGCTGAAGATTTAGATGCGACAAAAGTTTTACCTACGATGGCTATTCCTGACAACGGTAATACAGATAAACTCGTGCATAAAGTAACTAAAACACCAGATGCTGCTGGAAAAACGTCTGGGCTTGAACCCTTAGGGACAACCCCTAAAAAAAGACGATTAACTAAAGGGCTTATCATAGTTGGTGTGATTGGTGTGCTTCTAGCAGCTGCGGTTGCTGCCTTAGTTTTGACAACACCTACAGAAGTTAAAGTACCAGATGTTAGCAAGATGACAGTATCTGAAGCTAAAGCAAAACTGGAAAGTAAAAAACTGAAAGTCGGTAAAGAAATTACAGAAATCAGTGAAATTGACAAGGATCGAGTAATTCGCACAAACCCAGAAGCAAATACAGTCAAAAAAGAAGGATCTAGTATTGATTTGTATGTGTCAAAAGGTGGTAATGTTGTCAGATTAAAAAATTATGTCGGCTGGAATATTTCAGAGGCTACTGATGATTTAGTGCTAAAATATAATGTAGCCGAAAGTAGAATTAAGAAAAAACTTGTCAAGTCAGATGCTATCAGTGCAGGTAAAATCGTGAAACAAACGCCTGGTAAAGGAGAATTAGTTGACTTAGATGGCTCAGGTGACATTGTATTTGAGGTATCTGAGGGTAATCAAGTCACAATGCCTACTTATCTGCAAAATGGCTTGAGTATTAAGACGGTTGCGAACTTGAAAGCAGAGCTACAAAATCTAGGTGTAGATGCATCTGATATTACAGTTGAATATATCCCAACGACAGATCAAAACGCAGATGGTTATGTCATTAGGTCTACTCCTGCTCAAGGCACTACCTTTAATGTTGGAGATAAGATAGTGCTGTCTGTCCTTCAGTTTGATGCGAATGCAGCAGATAAAGCTGCATCTGAATCAGCAAGTGAATCCGCATCAAAATCTGCAAGTGAATCCGCATCTAAATCTAAGAGTGAGGAAGAAGCGAGTAAGTCAAGTGCATCTAGTTCTGCTAGTTCATCGATACCTAGCACCTCAAGCACGACGGAATCAACATCTTCTAAGCCATAATCAGTTGACACTGATAAAAAAATCTGTATAATAGATAAAGTACCAACTGTGTCTGAGCTTTGCGAAAGCCAAACGTTTGGCACGGAGACAGTAATAAAAAAAGGTTGAGCTAAACTCGATCATTAAAAGGAGAAACACATGGCAATCTCAAAAGAGAAAAAAACTGAAATCATCAAGCAATACGCACGTACTGAGGGTGATACTGGTTCACCAGAAGTACAAATCGCTGTATTGACTTGGGAAATTAACCACCTTAACGATCATATCCAAAATCATAAAAAAGACCACGCAACTTACCGTGGTTTGATGAAAAAAATTGGACACCGTCGTAATTTACTTGCTTACTTACGTCAAAAAGATATTCCACGTTACCGTGAATTAATTTCTTCACTTGGTCTTCGTCGTTAATCTGTTAAGACACTGAAAAATGTATGGAAATTTACTTTCCATGCGTTTTTTTGTATCATCCTTGTTGGTCTATTTTTAGTGCATTGGCTAATACGCAAGGTATAAATTTGCTATCAAAATATGATAAACTAGTATTAGTTGTATTTTTAAAAACAAGAAATCAAGAATTTAGGAGCAACGATGGGTAAAATCCAAATTACAAATATGCGCTTTTATACGTATAATGGCGTATTTTCTGAAGAAAAAACACTTGGTCAACAAATTTCAATAGATGTGACAGTTCATTATGATATTGAAGGCAAAGTGAAAGACGATGATTTAACGACAACCATTTCTTATGCTGATGTTTACGATATTATTCAAGAGTTTGTTACCCACCATCAATTTAATTTAATGGAGTCAGTCGCTAATGGCACCCTCGCTGTATTATTAGAGAAGTTACCTCAGGCTGAAAGAATTGAGTTATCAGTTAAGAAGTATTCGGTGCCCATTGCTGGTATCTTTGATGATGTGATTATTACGGTGGAGGGAAGTCATGCCTAAGGTTTATGTGAGTATAGGCACAAATATTGGTGATAGATTAGCGAATTTGCAAACGGCGATTACTCATTTGAAAGAGTGCTACAGTATATTAGCTGTCTCAAAAGTATATGAAACACAGCCAGTTGGTGAAGTTGTTCAGGATGATTTTTATAATCTGGTTGTTGCCTTGCGACTCCCGGAAACTGTTACTCCAGCCGATTTACTGACTCAGACTCAAGCTATCGAAAAAGCAATGAAACGTGTTAAGACGGTTCACTGGGGACCGAGAACGATCGATTTAGATGTCTTATTATTTGATAATGTGAAACTCGTGACAGACACTTTGATAATTCCTCATCCGGAGATGGCCAATCGCCTTTTTGTTTTACAGCCATTACTTGAAGTTGCACAAGCTATTGACGACCAACAAGTTATTAACGCAACTACTCAGTTACTAGCTGAAACTCGTGATCAAAATTGGGTTAGAGCTATTCAGCTTAGTATTAGTTATTGATAATAAGGTTGATTTTTACGCAAAGTACAACTTGGTTGTCTAACTAATGGATGACAAGAAAATAATCCCTTTTAACATTTTGTAATGCATAGGTATCAGATGATATAGCGACATCATTAGAAAGAAAATTATGACAAAAATTTCTCATGAACATAAAGAACAAATTGAAACAGGTACAAGAAATCTGTTACAGGCAATTGGTGATAACCCAAATCGTGATGGATTACTTGAGACACCAGAACGTGTATTCAAAGCATATTCAGAAATATTTGCTGCGACTGGTGAAACACAATTTAATAATTATAAGTTGTTTCCGACAGATCAAGAAACAGATATGGTAATTGTTGCAGATATCCCTTTTTATGCCATGTGTGAACACCACTTGCTGCCCTTTTTTGGGACAGTAAGCGTGGGTTACGTTCCTGATGGGGAAATCATTGGGTTGAGTAAGATTCCTAGATTAGTAGATTGGGCAGCACGCAGACCTAGTGTTCAGGAAAATTTGACCGCCTTGATTTGCTCTGAGATGCAACGTATTACGCATCCTAAAGGTGTAGCGGTCTATGTTAATTCTAGACATATGTGTATGGAAATGCGTGGTATCAATAGACCGGGAACTTATACGACAACGAGTCTTTATAAAGGACTTTTAAAGACAGATACATTGTTGAGACAAGAATTTATGATGAAGGTGCGTGATTAATGGGATTACCAAAGCGAATTGTTTTTGCTTCTAATAATTCTGCTAAGACAGCTGATGTTGCTAAATTTTTCGAGTTGTATGGGATTGCCTTGATTAATTACCGAGAGTTGATTGATGAGCAGGTATTTCCAAAAGAAACGACAGATGATCAAATAGGCAATGCCAAAAGTAAAGCCAAGTTTATACATGGTTTATTACCGGATGAATACGTGTTAGGTGACGATTCAGGGATGTTTTTATCTGCATTTCCTAACAGATTTGGTTTGGTAACTGGTCGTGAATTTAAAAACCTTAATTTTGCGTCAGTTCAGGCAGAAAATCAATATATATTAGACTTATACCAAGCTGTTGATGATCGTAGTGGCTATTTATCGGCAATTTTTATTTTGATAACGCCTGAATGTCAAATGCTAATTTCCCAAGGGCGTGGTGGTGTTGCAGTTTCTACAGAAGCACGAGGCGAGTTTGGTCTTGGCTTAGATACTATTTTTTTGACAGAAACAGGTAAGACCATCGCTGAATTGACGACTTTAGCACAACTCAATTATCAACATCGTGGTCGTGCAACCAAGAGCATCATTGCTAACTTACAAGGAGATCGTGTTGTTTGGCAGGCAAATGGACATGAGTTAGGGCAAGAAACTGGTATCATCTATGGTGTATTAAATGTTAGTCCGGATTCTTTTTACAACGGAGAAGCTGTTGGGACTGTAGCGCAATCTGTGTCACAGGCCACGCAACAACTAGCTGATGGCGCAGATATCATAGAAGTTGGCGGGCAGTCTACAAGACCAGGATTTTCAGAAATCACAGCAGCAGAAGAAATTGCGCGTGTTGTACCGGTAATCCAAGGGATTAAAGCCTTACACCCCTATGCAATTATTGCTGTAGATACGTATAAATATGATGTCATGGTGGCAGTGATTGAGGCTGGTGCAGATATTATAAATGATATCAATGGGTTTACAGATGACGCACGTAAATTAGTCTTATTATCCAAAACAACAGTTGGTTTACTTAGTATGTTTAACCCTCGTCATAAACCAATATCCAGAGATATTTCAGCAGATATGTTGGCGTGGTTTTCTGAAAATCTGTCTTGTCTGGAAGAAGCGGGTATCAAACGTGAGCGTATCGCACTTGATCCAGGGATTGGCTATTCAAAAGATTCAGATGTACACCAGGATCTAGCAATGATGAATACAGTAGGGAACCTAACCTTTTTTGGTAGACCAATCATGACTGCTATTTCAAATAAAGGCTGGGCCAAACAGCTATTTGATTTACCTAAAGAGTCACGTGGTAATTTATCACTTGTTGCTGCAACAGAAATGTATCGTAGAGGGGCTAAAATACTGCGTGTTCACGATGTTAAATCAGCTAGAGAGATGACAAGTTTTGTTGAACTATTAAAAAATTCACACTAAGCACTTTGCTTAATGTGAATTTTTATCTTCGTTATCTAAGGGTCCAGCCTCCGTCAATTTTTAGAATTTCACCATGCATGTAGCTGGCTTTTCCAGAAGCTAAAAATAAAGTAAGCTCGGCTATTTCTACAGGATCAGCCCAACGGCCTACAGGGGTTTCGTTTGCAACCCAATCAGCCATTTTTCCGTCATTTTCATTAAAATCTGCTTGTGTCATACCAGTTTTTACAGCACCTGGAGCGATACCGAAAATCTGTATGCCACATCTAGCATAGTCTAGGGCAAGTTGTTTGGTGAATCCGGCTAATGCGTGTTTAGCAGTGGTATAGGCAGCACCGCCGCCTCCTGCAACAAAACTAGCGATAGAGCACATATTGATGATGATCCCTGATTGTTTGTCGATCATCTGAGGTAAAAACTGTCGTGTGATGTTGATGACAGCAAATAGATTGGTTTGAAAAACGGTATTAAACTCTATATCTGATATGTCCAGTAAGGGTTTATAATCATCTAAAATACCAGCAGTATTGCAAATGATATCAAATGTTTGCGGGAGTGCTGAAAAAACTGAGGTCAAATCAGTTGTTAAATCTGCTTGGATAAAGAAAAACTGAGGGTGAGTTAGCGAACTTGGCGCTTGTTTATCAACCCCAAATACATGACATCCGTTATTTAAAAATAATTCAGTTTGCGCGCGTCCAATTCCTGAGGCACAGCCAGTGACTAATACCTGTCTGTTTGTTAGTGTATTTTTCATACATAAAAGACCATTATTGGACAACTTCCCAGTCGTTTGCAAGGATATCACAAGGCGTTGGGCTCCACATAGAGTACCCCTCGCCTTCTCCTGAGACATTGATTAAGAAATAAGGGGTGACGTCTAATGTTTCTCCTGTTTCCAAGGTTATCGTGTGGTAGAGTTTCACAAAATTTTCTGCGCCACCCCAACCTTGTGTCCGGACTGCTTTTCCACCTTTTTTAAGAAGTGGTAATATCTGTTCAAAATTCATAATTACATTATATCAAAATTTTGGTATAATGAAGAGACTACTAACTTATTAATTAGTGAAGTGAGATGATTATGATTAATTTATACTTA
>JAKDQI010000052.1 GCA_030454995.1 Pseudolactococcus plantarum
TGTCCTTTGTCTAAATTATACAATAGTGACTCTAAGATTTAAGGATAACATCAACCATTGAGTTTTAACTAAATGGAAAAATAAAATTTAACCCTTTAGTTCTAATGAAATGGAATGGGTGAATTTATGAAAAAAATATCGAAGCGCGGTATTTTTCTGTTCATGACGGTGATTGTATTAATCCAATACATCTCCCCGCTTGTAGCAATTGCTAATACAACAGAAAATACAGATCTTATCGCTCTTAACTCAGCTAAGGTAGTAGATCAAGATGATCAAACTGTCACGGTTGATTTAAAAGCGACGGCTAATAATGCCACAGCTGCAGCACAAAAGGGGAATATCACATTAGATAATCCTGCAGCTGTCATTAAAGAAGTTGTGAATAAAACAACAACTTCGCAAAACAGCTACAAACTTACTAAAAATGTAATCGCAGCAACAATTGCCGCAACTGTTAATCAAGAAGCTAATGATATCCAAGTGAAACTTGATAAAGCTAGCTTAAAAGATATTAGCACATTACAAGTATTAAGTGGTAATAGCAAAACTGACTTGGATCTAAGCGGTGTTAAACAAGTACCTGCTAAAGAAGAGAAATCATCTGAAGCACCAGTACCGACTACACCCACTTCTGAGACAAGCAAGCAATCAGAAAGTACGAGTAGTAAAGCACCTTCTGATTCAACAAAAGAATCAAAAGCGCCTGCTGATACAACAACTAAAAAACAACTACGAGATGCACCTGCTGGCCCTACTGACATCGGTCCGTATTTACCAGCTTCATTTAATCAAGGGTCTATCTTTGATAGTATTAATCTAGTTTATAAAGATAAAAATGGTAATTCTGTTGATCCATCAAATTTCCCTGCTGATGGAAAAATCGATTTCCAATATACTTGGTCTATCCCAAATAAACTAGAAAATGGCTATGAGTTAAAAGACGGTGATTACTATACCTTCAAACTCCCTGATAATATCTCTTATAGACCAGGGACAGGTTCACTTGGTCAATATGGCGATTATGTTATCAATGCAGATGGTACAGTTAAATTTACCTTTAAAAATGTATCAAATGTAGAAAATATTAGCGGAACGTTCTTCTATAACCAAGCAACTATAGAAACAAATACGCCTGGTGAAACAACTATAGATATCCCTACTAAAGATGGTCCTAATCATGCCGATATCATCGTTAAACCTACTGGTGGTAGCGATATTGCTAAAGAAGGACATTTTGATAAAGTTAACAATCCAAATCAAATCTTATGGGATGTTACTGTCAATACCAGTGGCGATAACCTAAAGGATGCATCGGTTACTGATGCTTTCCCTGATGGAAATACCTACAACAGCGTTATCGTTTATCCGTTAACAATAGATACAAAAGGTAATGTTACAGGTCAAGGAACTCCTCTAGTACAAGGGACTGACTACACTGTAGATAGTAACGGAAAAGTTACTTTTATCGGAACTTATGCAGATACATATCAAGCATTTAAATTATCTTATACAACAACTATTGCTGATGATAAAAAATTACCAGATGGTGGTACTGTAGATTTTAAAAATACTGCTACTTTGCATAATGGTGGTAAAGATCTTGATGCTACTGCAGAAGTTACTGCTAACTATGGTAAACTTTTAAACAAAGCGTTTGATGGCGTAGACGGTGGTGGTTCACAAATCTTGAACTGGCATATCGACTATAATGCCGGTGAGAAAAACTTACCAGCTGGAACTACTTTTGTAGATACCCTAAACGGTGAGCAAGTATTTACTGGCACACCAGTATTCACAGATGTAGATGGTAATCCTATCGATAGTAGCTTATATACGATTTCATATTCTGGTGACAACAAAAAAATGACTGTCACTTTCCCTAATGGGTTGGATAAACAAATTAAAGTCGCTTATAAATCTCAAATCACTGGTCCAATCAATGATGAAGGACAATCAGGTTTTACCAATACTGTAACAAGTGATGAACAATCATCTACTTCTGACGCAGGTACTGTAGAGTCACAAGGTCTTGTAAAATCTGTAAGTGATGTTGATTATAGAGATCGTACAGTAACTTGGAAATTAGATATCAATAAAGGCCGCCAAGAAATGTCTAACTGGTCTTTAAATGAACTCATTCCAACTGGTTTGACTGTTGATAAAAGTTCTTATAACTTTACTGATGTTACAACGGGTCAAACATTAACTGCTGGTACTGATTATGAAGTAAACGACACAGCTGATGGATTTAAAATCACTTTCTTAGGTGCCTATCAAACGGCAACAAGTGATCAGTTTGCCTTTACTTTTAAAACAGCGTTTGAAGTCCAACAATTACCTGATGGATCAAATAAATGGACGAATAATGCCGTGATGAACTGGACTGATAAGTCTGGTACTAGTCATACTAATAAAGGACAAGCTGACTTTGAACCAAGACATGACTATCCAAACGATGGTAGTAAAGGTGGCTCATACAACCCTGTCACTAAAACGATCACTTGGAGAGTATATGTTAACTTGAACCAAAGAACAATCGTGAATGGTTCTATCACAGATCCAATCCCAGATGATCAAGACTATGTTGATGGTAGTGCAGTATTATATGCTGCTGATATCAACAAAAGTGGTGATGTTGTTAATTATAGACCTTCAGGTGCGACAGCAACTTATGATGCAGCAACAAAAACGGTAAGTGCTAATATCCCTGAAGGTACAAATTCTGCTTATGTCTTAGTTATTGAAACATCATTAAATGGTAAAGTAATCGACAAAGATACTTACAACAATACTGCAACCTATACAAATGATGGTAAATCATATGGATTAGATGGTTCAGTTTCTGTAAGTAACGGTGGTAATCTTGCTGAGAAATCTGGTCAACAAGATCCGACTGATTCAGCATATGCCCTTTGGAATGTTTGGGTAAATAAAGCACAGTCTACTTTGAAAGATGTAACTGTTACTGATGTGCCTTCAAATAACCAAGTGGTCTTACCTGAATCAATTAAAGTATTTGGTAGTACAATTGGTAGTGATGGATCTGTAAATGTTGATACATCTAAAGTATTAGTTGAAGGTACAGATTACAGTGTTGATCTTGAAACTGATTCAGCAACTGGTAATCAAACACTAGTTGTTAAATTCTTGAAACAGATTAATACTGCTTATTCTATCCAGTACCGCTCATTTATTAACTCACCATTAGTAAATGATACCTTGTCAAATGCAGTTACTGTGACAGGTACGGGTGAAAAAGAAGTTAAACAAAACGTCCAAAGTTCAACACAAGTTGTCAACAATGGCGGTTCATCAAATGCAACAAATGTTAACTTGATCATCAATAAAGTTGATCAAGATGACAACTCAAAAGTTCTTGCAGGTGTTAGCTTTGAACTTTATGCGATCACAAATGGTGCCAAAGGTGGTCTCTTAAGATCTGGTACGACTGATGCAAATGGACAAATCAAATGGGGTAACCTAAAGAGTGGTGATTATATCCTTGTTGAAACTGCTGCAGCATCAGGTTATGATATCCCAGCAGATTTAGCTGCAGGTAAAAAAATCACAGTAGATGGCACTCAAGCTGATGCTGATAAGAATGTTCAAATCACTGAAACAAATGCTAAAACTAAAGCAGAAGTGACAAGTGTTAAAGGAACGAAAACTTGGGATGATAATAATAATGCTGAAGGCTTAAGACCTACATCTATCACGGTTCACTTATTAGCAGATGGCAAAGAAGTTCAATCCACAGATGTTACAGCAGCAACAGACTGGACATTTAGTTTTGACAATTTAGCAAAACTTAATGAAGATGGTTCAACGATTGTTTATACTGTATCAGAAGATGCTGTTCCAGGATATACAAGCACTATTGATCAGTCTGATTTAAATAATGTTAATATCACAAATTCTCGCACACCTGAAACAACTTCAGTTAAAGGGACTAAAACGTGGGATGATAGTAATAACCAAGATGGTGTTCGTCCGGACAGTATCACAGTTAATCTCTTAGCTAACGGTACTAAAGTAGACAATAAAGTTGTGAAAGCAACAGATAACTGGACTTACGAGTTTGATAACCTAGCTAAATATAAAGATGGTCAAGAAATTACTTACACAATCACTGAAGATAGTGTAGATAAATATCAACCAACTTATAACGGTTATGACATTACTAACAGCTATACACCTGGTAAAACAAGTGTTGGCGTGACTAAAGCATGGGATGATGTCAACAACCAAGATGGTCTTCGTCCAAACAGTGTTGAAGTTGCGTTATACGCAGATGGTGTTGATACTGGTAAAACAGTTGTGCTAAACGATGCTAACAACTGGACAGCGTCATTCTCTGATTTAGATGCTGAACACGAAGGTAAAGCAATCGACTATACTGTTAAAGAAACTAGCGACGTACCAGGTTACACAGCAACAGTTAATGATGAAAACAAAGGTAACATCATCATTACAAATACGCATGCACCTGAAGTAACAACGATTAATGGTACTAAAACATGGGACGACAGCAACAACCAAGATGGTGTTCGCCCAGATAGCATTAACGTTAATTTACTAGCAGATGGTACTAAAGTAGATAACAAAACAGTCAAAGCTACAGATAACTGGAGCTACTCATTTGAGAATCTACCTAAATACAAAGCTGGTAAAGCAATCGTCTATACTGTTACAGAAGATAGCGTACCTGGCTACACTACTACAGTAGATGGTTATAACTTAACTAACAAACGTACAACAGATGAAACAAGCGTGACGGTTACAAAATCATGGAACGATAACAATAACCAAGATGGTATCCGTCCAGACAGTATTAAAGTTCAACTTTATGCAAATGGTTCAGCTGTTGGCGATGCAGTAGCATTAAATGCAGATAACAAGTGGACAACAAGCTTTACTGGACTGCCATTAAAAGCTGATGGAAAAGATATTGTCTACACTGTTAAAGAAGTCGATGACGTTAAAGGCTACACAACAACAATTGACGATAGCAACAAAGGTAATGTGGTCATTACAAATACACATACACCTGAATTAACACAAGTTAATGGTGCTAAAACATGGGATGATAAAGATAACCAAGATGGTGTCCGTCCAGACAGCATCAAAGTTAATCTTTTAGCTGACGGTACACCAGTTGACAGCAAAACTGTAACAGCTGATGATAACTGGAGCTACTCATTTGTTGATCTACCTAAATTTAATAATGGTAAAGCTATTGTCTATACAATCACTGAAGATAGTGTAGCAGGCTACAGCACAAAAGTGGATGGTAATGATTTAACAAATACACGTACACCTGATGAAACAAGTGTGATTGTTACAAAATCTTGGAACGATAGCAACAACCAAGATGGTATTCGTCCAGATAGCATTAAAGTGCAACTTTATGCAAATGGCACAGCAGTTGGTGACGCAGTTACCTTAAATGCTGATAACAACTGGACAACTACTTTCAGTCATCTTGACTTAAAAGCTAAAGGTTCAAACATCAAATACACTGTTAAAGAAGTGGATGCAGTTAAAGGTTACGATGTAACTGTTAACGATACTGATCAAGGTAACCAAGTGATCACTAATACACACACTCCTGAATTAACAGCCGTTAAAGGAACTAAGACTTGGTCTGATAAAGACAACCAAGATGGCGTTCGTCCAACTGAAATCACTGTTAACTTATTAGCTGACGGTAAAGTAGTTCAATCTAAATCAGTCTCTGCTGAGTCTAACTGGACTTACACATTTGATAACTTACCTAAGTTTGAAAATGGTAAGGCAATCGACTATACAGTTTCTGAAGATAAAGTTGCTGGTTACGATGCAACTGTAAGTGGTTACGATATCACTAACACGCACGTAACTGAAACAACAGACATCTCTGTTTCTAAAGTTTGGAACGATGCTAACAACCAAGACGGTATCCGTCCTATGAGCATCGACGTTCAATTATATGCAAATGGTGTGGCTACTGGTTCACCAGTAACATTAAATGCTTTAAATAATTGGAAAGCAAGCTTTGGTAACTTAGTTAAGTTAGACAAATTTGCTAACGGTAAAGAAATTGTTTACACTGTTAAAGAAGTTGGTACAGTAGCTGGTTACACTGCAACTACAGATGACAACGATAAAGCTAATATTGTTATCACTAACACGCATACACCAGAAACAATAGCTGTTAAAGGAACTAAGACTTGGAATGATAACAATAACCAAGATAAGATCCGTCCAGATCAAATCAAAGTTAACTTAGTTGTTAATGGTAAAGTTATCCAGTCTAAATTTGTTTCAGTAGCAACTAACTGGACTTACACATTTGATAACTTACCTAAATTTGAAGCTGGTAAAGCAATCGAATATCAAGTTGTTGAAGATGCTGTTCCAGGTTATGTGTCAACGGTAAAAGGGTTCGATATTACGAATACACATACACCGGGAACTCCTGTTAAACCAAACAAACCAACTACACCGACAACACCAAATCATCCTGTTCCTTCATTACCATCTACTAATGAAGCGATCAATGGTTTATATGGCATAATCGGTTTCATCCTTATCTCTATTGCAGGATATGGTTGGGTATTGGCTAAGAAAAGATAAGGTAGTTATCACTTTATCTCTATAAAATGAGTCATCATTTATGAGCAAGCGAAAGCTTGCTTTTTTTGGTATAATGAATAAATGAAATTAAAAAAAATCAGTATACTTATCCTTATTAGTTTAGGTATTATCATTGATCAAATAGTCAAGTTTGCGATCGTGAAGGATATTGAACTATCTCAACATAAAGTGCTTATAAATGGTGTGCTATCTTTGACACATTTACGTAATAATGGTGCTGCATGGTCTTTATTAGAAGGGCAACAGTGGTTTTTTACGATTATCACTATCATCGTATTAATTGTTGCGATTTGGGTCTTGATTAAAAATATCAATAAAAATTGGTATGCCTTTAGTCTAACCTTGATCATATCAGGTGCTTTAGGTAATTTTATAGATCGTATCCGTCAAGGCTATGTCGTTGATATGTTCCAACTAGACTTCATTAATTTTCCTATTTTTAATGTTGCAGATATATTGCTAAGTGTTGGGTTTGTTGTCTTGTTTATTGCAATTTTGACAGAAAAAGATGGAGTTAACTAGTGGAAATTAAGATTAAAGCAGCACAAGTTGGCTTTCGATTAGATAAAGCCATCTCAGAGATGTCGCGCGTGTCTAGAACACAAGCCAATGTGCTGATCAAGGCAGATGCCGTATTTGTAAATGGCCAACTTAAAAAAGCAAAATATAAAGTATCAGAACATGATGTGATCAGCTTTGAAATTCCAGAGCCAGAAGTCTTATCTTATGAAGCAGAGGATATCCCACTTGATATCATCTATGAAGATGAAGACGTTGCCGTCATTAATAAACCCCAAGGGATGGTTGTACACCCATCAGCAGGGCACCAATCAGGAACTATGGTAAATGCCTTGATGTATCATATGACGAGTTTATCTGGTATCAACGGGGTCATCAGACCTGGTATTGTGCATAGAATCGACAAAGATACGAGTGGCTTACTCATGGTTGCCAAAAATGATGGTGCGCATGAGTTTTTAGCTGCCCAGTTAAAAGATCATAGTTCTAAACGACGTTATCTAGCGATTGTTCATGGTAATTTATTAAATGATCGTGGCGTGATTGAGGCACCAATTGGTCGCAATCCTAAAGATCGCAAACGACAAGCAGTGATTGCTGGTGGTAAACCAGCTTTGACACGTTTTGAGGTTTTAGAGCGGTTTGGAGAGTTCACTTTAATCGCTTTGACATTAGAAACAGGTCGAACACATCAAATCCGCGTGCATATGGCATATATCGGACATCCAGTTGCCGGAGATCCATTATACGGACCTAAAAAAGTATTAAAACCCAATCATGGGCAGTTTTTACATGCTGAAGTTTTGGGATTCGAACATCCGACAAGTCATGAATGGTTAGAATTTGAGGTTAAGCCTCCTAAGTTATTTGAAACAACATTGGATAAATTAAGAGCTGCTAATCTTTAAGAGATGAATGGGCTGTTATCCTAGCTAAAAAAATGAGGTATAAGATGAACTACAAGGTGCTTATCTTTGATTTAGATGATACACTCTTAGATTTTAAAGCAGGTGAGAAAAAAGGGTTAAAAACGGTTTTTGATACCTTTCAAAAATCAGCATTAGACTATGACACATGGGTATCGGCATATAAAAAAATTAATGCTGATATATGGCAACAAATCGAGTTGGGAAAATCAGCACAACCTCTACTTAATGAGCGATTTTCAAAGACATTTGCTCAGTTTGATCAAGAGATTGACGGAGAGCAGGCAGAAGCGACTTATCGACAAGTTTTAGATGTGAATGATGCAGTCATGTCAGGTGCAAAAGACTTGTTAGATACGCTTAAACAAGAAGGGTATCAGTTAGTCGTAGGCACAAATGGTAAAACGAAAACACAGTATAATCGATTAGCATTAACTGGGTTTGATGCCTACTTTGACGAAGTTGTCATCTCTCAAGAAATTGGCCATGTTAAACCGAGTCCATCATTTTTTGCTCATATTTTTAAGCTATACCCAAAATATGATAAAGCTAACTTTTTGATGATAGGCGATACCTTAACGTCGGATATCCAGGGTGCGAATCAAGCAAGTATCGATAGTGTCTGGTTAGATCATGGCACACAGGATGACAAGTTATCTCAAGAACACAAGCCAACTTATCGTGTTAAAGACTTAGCACAGATTAAGGCATTATTAGCTTAAGACATATTAAAATAAGTAAAGCAGCTATTAAGTATGATAGCTGCTTTTTTGGTGGTATGAGGCATAAGATATGAGGGGTTTTAGTGACACTTAAATGATTCAGTATTTTATCTAAGTGTTTGGTTGTCATGCTTAAGCACATCAGTGCTAAAATAATTGACAAAGGTTAAAATAAAACTGAAAAAGCCTCTTTTTTTTGGTAAAATAGAAGAGACATAAGATTCGCAAAACTATAAAGGAGTTTCATTTTGACAACTACTGATACGCAAGATATGCAAAAAATCATCGTACTGGATTACGGTAGCCAATATAACCAATTGATCACACGACGTATTCGTGAATTTGGTGTTTTTTCTGAGCTAAAAAGCCATAAGATGACATTAGATGAGATCAAAGCCTATGATCCTAAAGCAATCATCATCTCGGGTGGCCCTAACTCAGTATATGAAGATAATGCTTTTGATATTGATCCAGGTGTCTTTGAGCTGGGTATTCCAGTCCTAGGTATTTGTTATGGCATGCAGTTGATGACACAAAAACTTGGCGGAAAAGTAGAAGCTAATCCAGGTAATGGTGAATTTGGTCCAACTAAAATTAGTTTAGATGCTAGCTCTCGGTTATTAGCAGGCACACCAAGTGAACAGACTGTGTTGATGAGTCATTCTGATAACGTGACAGTATTACCTGAAGGATTTTCTATCGCAGCGCATACAGATAAAACACCTATCGCAGCTATTGCAAATGATGAAAAAGGTCTTTACGGCGTACAGTTCCATGCTGAAACAACACTCAGTGAATATGGCCATACAATCATCGAAAATTTTGTAAAAAACATCGCTAAAGCAGCAGGTGATTGGTCAATGGCAGGATTTGTTGAGCAACAAATCAAAGAAATCCGTGAAAAAGTCGGTGATAAAAAAGTCTTACTTGGCTTATCAGGTGGTGTAGACTCATCAGTCGTAGGTGTGTTATTACAACGCGCTATTGGTGATCAACTCACCTCTATCTTTGTTGACCATGGTCTACTTCGTAAAGGTGAAGCAGAGCAAGTGATGAATGATTTAGGTGGTAAATTTGGCCTTAATATTATTAAAGTTGACTGTAAAGAAAGATTTATGGGTAAACTTTCTGGTATAGCTGATCCAGAGAAAAAACGTAAAATCATTGGTAATGAATTTATCGAAGTATTTGATGATGAAGCATCTAAATTAGATGGTGTAGACTTCCTTGCACAAGGTACCCTCTATACAGACGTTATCGAGTCAGGAACTGATACAGCTCAAACCATCAAGAGTCATCATAACGTCGGTGGTTTACCAGAAGATATGCAGTTCGAGTTAATCGAGCCACTTAACAAACTCTTTAAAGATGAAGTTCGTGAGTTGGGTGAAGTACTTGGTATGCCTCATGATCTTGTATGGCGTCAACCATTCCCTGGTCCAGGACTAGCTATCCGTATTATGGGTGAGATTACAGAACCACGCCTTGAAAAAGTGCGTGATTCTGATCTTATCTTGCGTGAAGAGATTGCAAAAGCAGGGCTAAACGAAAAAATCTGGCAGTATTTCACAGTAGATACAGGTGTTAGCTCAGTCGGTGTAACTGGTGATTTCCGTAGCTATGATACTGTTATTGCTATCCGTGCTATCACATCTATCGATGGCATGACAGCTGACTTTGCTGAAATCGACTGGCAAGTGCTTTCTGAGGTTTCACGTCGTATCACAAATGAAGTCAAAGGTGTCAATCGCGTTGTCTACGATATCACCGCTAAACCACCAGCAACTGTTGAGTGGGAATAAGAAAAATCAGATAAACCTATATCCGTAAGGGGTATAGGTTTTTTATTGTTCATTTTTTATCTTCAGTCCTCGTGTATAAAACTTTGCAATTAAGCACTAAAACTAAAATAATAAACAGAATCTTTGATAAAGTATTACTATTTTGCGATAATGATTTTGAAGATCAAAATAATAGAAATTAGGAGAAAATCAATGTCATTAATTGGAAAAACAATAGAAAACTTTGTTACTGATGCCTACCAAGAAGGTAAATTTTTAACTGTAAATTCGGAAGATTTTAAGGGAAAATGGCAAGTCATTGTTTTCTATCCTGCAGACTTTTCATTTGTATGTCCAACAGAGTTGGAAGACTTACAAGAACAGTATGATGTATTACAATCATTGGGTGTAGATGTTTATTCATGTTCAACTGATACACATTTTGTACATGCTGCATGGCATGAGCATAGTGAAGCGATTGGTAAAGTAACTTACCCAATGCTCGCTGACCCATCACAAAAAATTTCACGTATTTTTGATGTATTAGATGAAAATTCTGGTTTATCACAACGTGGCTCATTCATCATTGACCCAGATGGTGTTGTACAAGCTGTAGAGATTACTGCAGATGGTATTGGTCGTGATGCAAGTCAATTAGTTGATAAAGTTCGTGCAGCACAATATGTTCGTAAAAATCCAGGTGAAGTATGTCCAGCAAAATGGAAAGAAGATGCTGAAACATTAACACCAGGTTTGGATTTAGTTGGTAAAATTTAAATGATTTGGGCGACGTAAATGAGTCGCCTTTTTCAAAATAGAAAAAGCGAGGGTCAAATGTTAGAAGAAAATCTTAAAGGACAACTTAAACAGTACTTAGACTTATTAGAAAATGATCTTGTCTTACGCTTAAATGCGGATACATCTGATGCTAATGGTAAGAAAGTACATGATTTTGTAACTGAAATTGCTGATATGTCGCCAAGAATCACGATCGAGTCATCATCAGACATCAAAGCACCAGGTTTTTCAGTTGATCAAAAAGGATCTGTATCTGGTGTTGCTTTTGCTGGAGTACCTCTAGGTCATGAATTCAATTCTTTAGTTTTAGCCTTATTACAAGTTAGTGGTCGTGAGCCTAAGATAGAAGCTGACCTAAAAGCACGTATCCAATCGATTACTAAACCTTATCATTTTGAAACATATGTCAGTTTGACATGTCATAATTGTCCAGATGTTGTGCAAGCCCTAAATATCATGAGTGTACTGAATGACAATATTTCACACACGATGATAGAAGGTGGTATGTTCCAAGATGAGATAAATGCACGTGGTGTGATGGCTGTGCCAACCGTTTTTGTTAATGATGAAGAATTTTCAAGTGGTCGTATGAGCCCAGAAGAAATCTTAAACAAATTAATTGGTCAAGTCGGTAGTGAATCATTTGAGGATAAAGATCCTTATGATGTTCTTGTTGTTGGGGGCGGACCTGCAGGTGCTAGTGCCGCAATTTATGCAGCAAGAAAAGGGATTCGCACTGGTATCGTAGCTGAAAAATTTGGTGGACAGCCACTAGAAACGCTAGGAATCGAAAACTTTATCGGTACACCATATACAGAAGGTCCAAAATTAGCTGCCCAATTAGAAGAGCATGTTAAAACCTATCCAGTTGATGTGATGAAAACACAAAAAGCAGTCAAATTAGCTAAAAATGAACTCGTTGAGGTCACTTTAGAAAATGGTGCTGTTTTACAGTCTAAAACTGTCGTGCTTTCAACTGGTGCACGCTGGCGTTCATTAGGGATTCCAGGTGAAGAGGAGTTCAAAAACAAAGGAATTGCTTACTGTCCGCACTGTGATGGCCCATTATTTGCAGGGAAAAAAATAGCTGTTGTTGGTGGTGGTAACTCAGGAATTGAAGCTGCGATCGACTTAGCTGGTGTTGTGGAACATGTCACTGTTTTAGAATTTTTACCAGAATTAAAGGCAGATAAAGTCTTACAAGATAAGCTTTACTCATTAGATAATGTCACAGTCCTTACAAATGTCGAAACTAAAGCAATCCATGGACAAGATAAAGTCGAAAGTATAGACTATGTTAACCGTGAAACACAAGAAGCTGTCACGCTTGAACTTGCTGGTGTCTTTATCTTGATCGGTCTCGTACCAAATACTGAATGGTTAGATGGCGTTGTCGAGCGTACAGCACGTGGCGAAATTATCGTAGATAAACAAGGTGCGACAAATGTACCTGGTGTTTTTGCAGCAGGTGACTGTACAGACTCAGCTTATAAACAAATCATCATCGCTATGGGAAGTGGTGCTACAGCGTCCTTAGGTGCTTTTGATTACATGATCAGAAACTAATTATGGTTTTTTGATATCTCAACTATAAATTTTAAAAAAATCAAGTATGCGTGCTTGATTTTTTTATTTTAAAGTGATAAGTCTATTGATATTAAGATTCTCTATTTATTAAAAAAATAGATAGTATAACAAAATACAAAAAATT
>JAKDQI010000006.1 GCA_030454995.1 Pseudolactococcus plantarum
GCAGGATTATCATAATATGAAAAGGGGTGACATACTATGAATAGTGTAGTAGAATTCAACTATAGACGAATGAAAGCGTTTGCTTTTTAGAGAGGAGTCGCTTATTACATAGGTTTTAGGGAATTGATACTAAACGTTATGTTAAACAAATATATTTATTATTGATCAATATATTTCATCAGTTAACACATTTTATGAAAACGGTTATCATGTTTATGTGTTGTATTATCATAATGACTAGTATCACGTATGCTAGGAGGTATAGGATGAAGAAGTGGCAAAAGTTAGGTCTAGGTTTGGTGACAGTTACAGCTGTAGCAACGTTAGCTGGCTGTGGCAATGCTAGTTCTAAAGGTAGTGGTAGTGGGGATGATTTTTTATATGTATTTAATGGTAAAGGTGAAATCGCTGATCCACTAAAAAAAGTTGTGGAAGCGTATGGTAAGGAACATAACATCAAGGTCAAGACTTACACACTATCTGTAGGGACAACTAATGGAAATGAAGTACAAACAACTGAGTTTAATTCCAAAACGCCACCAACAATTTTCTCTTCAGGTACTTTGACAAACTGGGGACCAGATTCTGGTGATTACATGCAGGATATCAATAAAGTTGATAATTCAAAATTGAAAAAATTAGCAGATGAAATTCCTGAAGCGCAGCGATTGACAGCTAAAAATGGTGAAAACTTTGGTATACCTTATAATATTGAGGGTTATGGCTATCAAGTTGATAAAAATGTGCTAAAAGATTTGTTTGAAGGGGATACAGATGCCTTGGTAGCTGATCTTAAAGCAGAAACAAATTATGAATCATGGCAAGCATTTGTTAAAGCGGTTGATGCCTACATCAAAAATGGGACAGTGTCAACTGTAACAGTTAATGGCCACCCTTACACATTTTCATCAGAGAAAAAAGGATTAGCTAAAGAGTTAAATGGTGTATTTGTAGAGTCTGGAGCTGAACTTTGGACGTATCAAAACCACTGGGTATCTTTCCCATTAAATGCAGTATTTAAAAATGTATCTCAAGCGTATTATGCTAAAAAAGATGAGGGAATCAAAGATGCTAAAGCAGCGCTTAAAGCAGAGATCAAAGGTCTTGATTTTGAATATTCTTATATTGCAGGAAAAAATGGACCTGTAAAACGTGGACCCGACTTTATTGATAGTGCGACTGGAAGTTACGATGCGTCGCTTGCTAACTTCGTTGCACATAAAGGGGTATTTCTTAAACAAGGGAATTGGATCTATCCAAACTTATTGAAATTAGATAAAAGTATTATCAATACTATGGATCTTATACCAGTTAAATGGCCAATACAAGATGGTGATATAAAAGTTGCAGGCCGTGATGCTAAACTATTTAATACCACAATCCCAGCATTTGTACCTAACTACTTTATTATTAATAAACAAGTTAGTAAAAAACAACAAAAAATTGCAGCTGATTTCATTGTTTGGCTTTATACATCTGAACGAGGTAAAAAATTCCTTAAAGATGAAGCTGGCTTCATTATGTATAATGATTTGAAAGATACAACATCTCCAAACAAACTTAATAATGCCATTGCCTCATACGTAGCGGCTGGTCCTACTCTTGCAAATACATTTGATGGTACACCAGGATCATTTAATGATACGATTGGTGATTATTTGAAGAAAAATTATATGACTAAAGAAACTTGGACTGATAAAGATTATGACAATTACGTCAATAAATCAGTTAAGACTTGGGTAGAATTTAAAGAACAGAGTGGTCAGTAGTTAAGTACGTTTTCAAAAAAGGTATTTTAGTTAGATTGCACACCTTTGTCAATTGTTGAAATTTAGGAAGTTGAGTAGATATCAAACTAAATTGTTTAACAATAGTTACAAGTGTCTAAATAAAAAAGTATAAAGACCATTTTTGAATTTGTCTTATGAATCACATCTCTAACTGTCATTTAATACCCGTATTGTAATCGCAATACGGGTATTAAATTCTAAAAATATGTTGAGTAAATGTTATGACTGATGCTACATCTAATCATCATGTACATATAAGTGTGGATAAAATATGAGGTAAAGGTTATGTCAAAATTATATAGAAAATGGTTTTTTCCATTTGTACTACCGGCTGTCGCAGTATTTTTGATAGTTGTTTTAATCCCTTTTGTCATTGGTATTTTTTACTCCTTTACGGGGTGGCGCGGGTCATTTTTCCTCGGACCTAATGGACGTACGACCAATCCTTTTGAAGCATTTCTGGGATTGAAAAACTACATTGCAGCTTTCAAACAAGAGTCTTTTAGATCAGCATTCTTTTTCTCGGTTAAATTTACAGTACTTGCAGTAATAGCTGTTAATATCGTAGCACTAGCACAAGCACTATTAGTCAATGCAATTGGAAAAGCTGTAGGTATTTTTCGAGCAACTTTCTTTCTCCCCAATTTATTGGGGGGGTTATCACTTGGTTTTATCTGGCTCTTTATTTTCAATAATATCTTCACAAAAGTCTTGTTTGGCAAAGAGGGATTAATCCCTATTAAATTTTTGACTTATATGACTGATAAAGATCCTAATAAATTACTATTTGCAATTTTGATTATAGCTGTGTGGCAAATGTCAGGGTATATGATGATTATCTATACTACAGGACTCGCCAATATCTCAGATGACTACTATGAAGCAGCATCAATAGATGGTGCCAATGCTTTTCAGAAATTTTTCAAGATTACAATACCTATGTTAATGCCCAGTTTCACAATTGTTTTCTTCTTAGTATTGTCTAGGTGTTTTATGCTATTAGATCAAAATATTGCCTTAACAAATAATGCCCCTCAAGGCTATAGGATGTTAGCGGCTCAGGTATTAAAGGTTACAAGTGATACAAATGGTAACTATGGTATCGCACAGGCTGAAGCAGTTATATTCTTTCTTGTGATTGCTGCAATTTCGATAACACAAACTGTCATTTTGAAAGGTAAAGAGGTGGAGATGCAATGAACCATTCAGTAGAAACAGTAGGTCAAAAAGTAGGAAAAGTGGTCATGTTTCTTGTGCTATTAATCATGGGATTTGTCACTATTTTTCCAGTCGCATTCATGTTAATGAACTCCTTTAAATCACAATCCGAGATTGTAGACTCTCCTTTGGCTTTGCCAAAAGAAATTACGTTCAAATATATTTCTCATGCAATGACTGAAATTAATTTGTTGCCATCTTTTCTGTTAACTGTAGTGATTACAGTAGTGGCTGTCAGCTTTATCGTTTTATTGTCATCTAGTGCAGCTTGGATGATGGTTAGAGTTAAGAGTAAACTTGCCATAGTCATTTTGTTGGTATTTACAGCTTCAATGTTAATTCCTTTCCAAGCTGTTATGTATCCATTGATTTCAATATTTGAAAATATGGGATTAAAAAACGTATCAGGATTGATTATTATGTATGGTGGATTTGGATTAGCCATGTCAACTTTCTTATATCATGGGTTTATGAAAAGTGTACCAGCATCTTTAGAAGAGGCAGCTATTATAGATGGTGCCAATGTTTTCCAAGTTTATTTCAAAATTGTGATGCCACTGGTTAAACCAACAACTGTGACTGTCATTATTTTGAATGCGATGTGGGTGTGGAACGACTATCTACTACCTTTTCTCGTCTTAGGTGATTCAGAAAATAAAACACTTACTTTAGCATTATATTACGCTAAAATGAAAGACGGTCCGTACTCAGTACCGTGGGACTTGATGTTCCCAGCCGTTTTGATTACAGTTATTCCGGTTATCATTCTCTTTATCTTCTTACAAAAACAAATTATAAAAGGAATGGCAGATGGTGCAGTTAAATAAAAATCACGCAATGGTTTTTATAGTAGACCGTAGTTAATGTAGTAAGTCTTTACACATCAAGATTTGCCTTAATTATTGATAAGAGGAGGGAAGATGAGTAAGTATATTGAGTTAGTAGAATTTGATAGTCCAGTGAATTTGAAAATGTTTGAAAACGAAAATACGTTAGCTAGTTTTCCTCATTTTCACAAAGAAGTTGAGATTATTTATGTCAAAAAAGGATGTGTGAATATCGTTTATCAAGATGAGATAATTGAACTGCTTGAATCAGAGATCATCATTTTTCCTAGTGGCACAACACATGCTTTTCTCTCTTCACCAGATAGTGCAAGGTATGTTTATCAGTTTGATTTATCTCGTTTTGATGAACATAAATTAGGTGTTAGTCAGGCCAGATTAATTGATTTATTTGATACAGGTCAGATTTGTAGCAAATATTGGCCCGAGGATTTGGTCATCAAAACAAGAGCGTTACTCGATAAGCTGTTTGAGACGACTTACTCTGAGACGCTTGCAGTGAATTACTTTCAAATTGGTTATCTGATGCAACTCATTGGCTTATTTATTGAGGAACTGCCAAAGGAACTTGTTGAGAAAAAAATAGTTACACATCCAGAAGTCAAGTATAAAGAGGACTTGATTTTGTTAACTCAAATATTTGATTACATCGAAACACATTTTCAAGAAGATATCACGCTTGAGACGATCAGTGAGTTAGTTGGCTTTAGTCCCTATTACTTTACACGCTTTTTTAAAAAGCATATTGGGCAGACTTTTATACAATTTTTAAGTGATTACCGATTGGATCAAGCGATATATATTTTAAGTCAAGAGAGATTACCTATGATAGATGTTGCTGAAAAATCAGGGTTTTCAAGTGTCAAAACCTTTCATCATGTGTTTAAAAAATCTCAAGGGATTTCTCCACTACAATACCAAAAACAATTAGCTAAAAAATATGAGCTGAAAGCATAATATCATTTAGCGCAAAATCTGGGAATTTTTAGTTAAAGATTTGGGAAGTATTGTTGCAAAAAATTGATTAGAATAAAGATATAAAAATAAAACGCTTTCATAGGCATTGGAGGATAAGATGGTTTTAAAAGTAGGAATTATTGGTTGTGGTGGTATTGCTAATGGTAAACATTTACCGGCACTTTCAAAATTAGATACGGTTGCATTAGTTGCCTTTTGCGATTTAGAGATAGAGCGTGCTGAAAAAGCAAAAGTTGACTATGGTACAAAAGATGCAAGTACTTTTACAGATTACCAAGAGTTATTAAAATTAGACTTGGATGTTGTACATGTTTTAACCCCAAATTCATCTCATGCACCGCTTACGATTGCAGCGCTAGAAGCTGGTAATCATGTCATGTGTGAGAAGCCAATGGCAAAAACTTCTGAAGAAGCAAAAGCGATGATTGATGCTGCAAATAGAACAGGTAAAAAGTTAACTATCGGCTATCAAAATCGTTTCAGAACTGATTCACAATATCTACATACAGTTTGCGAAGCAGGAGACCTTGGTGAAATTTATACTGCTAAGGCTCATGCTATCAGACGTCGCGCAGTACCAACTTGGGGTGTGTTTCTTGATGAAGAAGCCCAAGGTGGTGGCCCATTGATCGATATTGGCACACATGCACTGGATTTGACGCTTTGGATGATGGATAATTACAAGCCGAAGTATGTTGTAGGTAATGCCTATCACAAGTTATCGAAAACAAAAAATGCTGCTAATGCTTGGGGACCTTGGGATCCTGAAAAATTTACAGTTGAAGATTCAGCTATTGGTTTTGTTGTCATGGAAAACGGTGCAACTATTTATTTAGAATCAAGTTGGGCAATCAATTCATTGGATGTTAAAGAAGCAAAAACGACTTTGATGGGTACAAAGGCTGGTGCAGATATGAACAATGGGTTATCTGTGAATGGTGAAGATCACGGCTTACTTTATGAGAAAAAAATAGAGTTGGAAACGGGTGGTGTTGATTTTTATGATGGTGCAGGCGATGATCCAGCATTTAATGAAGCTGAAAGTTTTTATCAAGCAATTGAAAATAATACAGAACCACTCGTTAAACCAGAACAAGCCTTAGTTGTCACGCAAATACTAGAAGGTATTTATGAGTCAGCAGCTACTGGTCAACCGGTATTTTTATAAGTATAGGAGCGTGAAAAATGATTAAAGTGACAATTTGGAACGAGTATAAACATGAATTGATTGATCCTAAAGTTAGTGAGATGTATCCAAATGGTATACACGGACAGTTAGCTGAATTTTTACAGGATGAGTTTGAGGTAACAACAGCAACTTTAGCTCAAGCCGAACATGGCCTAACTGAGTCAGTATTAGCGAATACAGATGTCTTACTTTGGTGGGGACATATCGCTCATGATGATGTTGAGGATGTTATCGTTTCACGTGTACATGAGCGCGTGCTTGCTGGTATGGGCCTAATCGTGTTGCATTCTGGTCACTTCTCTAAAATCTTTAAGAAACTTATGGGGACCTCTTGTGATCTTAAATGGCGTGAAGACGAACAGCCTTGTCGGATTTGGAACGTTAATCCAGGGCATCCCATCACACAAGGAATAAGTGATTATATCGATCTTGAGATGGAAGAGATGTATGGGGAGCATTTTGATATTCCAGCGCCAGATGAGTTAGTCTTGGTAAGTTGGTATCCTGGTGGTGAAGTTTTTCGAAGTGGTTGTGTTTATAAACGTGGAAATGGTAAAATATTTTATTTCCAACCAGGACATGAAACTTACCCGAGCTACTATAACAAGCATGTGCAAAAAATTATCAAAAATGCTGTAACATTTTGTGCACCAACCGGTAATGCTTATCCTAGTTATGGTCATTTTGAAAAAAAGGAGATTGAGTCATGAAATTAGGCGTATTTACACCATTATTTAACAATTTATCTTTTGAAGACATGATTGACGTCGTAGCAAAAAAAGGTTTAGAAACGGTAGAGATTGGGACAGGTGGTAGTCCTGGTGATGCTCACTTAGATATCGATAAACTACTAGCATCTAGTGATGCACGTCGTGAATACTTGACAAAACTATCAGATAAAAATCTTGAAATTTCAGCTTTGTCATGTCATCATAATCCGATTTCTCCAAAAGCTGAAGTTGCTAAAGAGGCAGATGAACTTTTACAAAAAACGATTAAATTAGCTAGTTTAATGAACATACCGGTAGTCAATGGTTTTTCAGGTGTAGCAGGAGGGAATGCCACAGATACGCATGTTAACTGGCCAGTATTACCTTGGCCTACAGAATATGATGACGCTTATCACTATCAGTGGGATAAAAAATTGATTCCATATTGGAAAGGTATTAATACGGAAGCAACTGCTGCTGGTGTAAAAATTGGGATTGAGCTTCATGGTGGGTTCTTAGCACATACACCTTATACGATGTTAAGACTACGAGATGCAGCTGGAGATGCGATTGGTTGTAATCTCGATCCAAGTCATTTATGGTGGCAAGGGATTGATCCTGTCGCAGCCATTAAGATTTTAGGGTCTAAAAATGCCATTCACCATTTTCATGCTAAGGATACTTATTTAGATCAAGATAACATTAATATGCATGGCTTAACGGATATGCAACCGTATGATAATGTTGCAACGCGTGCATGGACTTTTCGCTCTGTAGGGTGTGGTCATGATCTGAAAGTCTGGTCTGATATTGTGTCAGCATTACGTATCTACGGGTACGACTATGTGCTGAGTATCGAGCATGAAGATCCTATTATGTCGATAGATGAAGGACTAAATCGTGCGATCACAAACTTACGTTCAGTTATGATTCATGAACAACCAGCTAGTCCGTGGTGGCTATAAGTCATACTGTAGGGATAGCTAGCTGAGCTTTTATCTGTACACGATATGACTAACAAGACTGTAGAGATAGCAAGTTACTTTGTTAGTCCTTAAGTTCACCAATATATTATGTAAATGAAATAAGAGGTAGGATAATGACAGCCATTAATTTTGTAATCATCGGCTACGGTGGTATGGGAAGTTATCATAAAAAAGAGTTGATGCCCGAAAAATATGTTAACGTCGTAGGCGTTTATGACATCTCTCAAACTGCACAAGACAAGGCACGTGAAACTGGACTTAAGGTTTATGATAGTCTAGATCGTGTACTATCTGATGATGATGTAGAGGCGGTGCTAATTGCGACGCCAAATGATTCTCATAGAGCCATTGCTATTGCCGCATTACGCGCCGGCAAACAAGTCATCTGTGAAAAACCAGTTGCCATGAATGTGCTAGAGCTGGACGAGATTTTAGCGGTTGCTAAAGCAACGGGAAATGTCTTCATGGTGCATCAAAATAGAAGATGGGATCCCGATTTTCTAGTGATTCGAGACTTATATCAAACAGGTAAAATCGGAGAGTTATTTCAAATAGAATCTCGTGTGCATGGTGCAAACGGGATACCAGGTGATTGGCGTGAACAAGCTAAACACGGCGGAGGTATGTTGTTAGACTGGGGTGTTCACTTGATTGATCAGTTGCTGTGGTTAATTGATAGTCCAGTTAAACATATGGCAGCAGACTTTTCTTATATCCTGGGTAATGAGGTGGATGATGGGTTTATCCTTTATCTAACTTTTGAAAATGGCATAAAAGTCATCATCGAAGTCGGGACCTCTAACTATAGCAAGTTACCGCGTTGGTATGTCAAAGGATTAGATGGTGCTGCTAAAATAGAAGATTGGGATTTATCAGGAGAAATAGTGGTTGCTACCAACAAAGAAGGAGTGGTCGCACCATCACCTATTAAAGCGGGAGTAGGGTTAACGAAAACGATGGCACCACCTTCAGAGGAAGCAACAGTGACGTCTGATGTTACGCCAGTTTCACCTGATTTTGTATCATTTTATCAAAATTTTTATGAGGTTGTTAGAGAAGATGCCCAACCGATTATTAAGCATGAGGAAGTTCGTAAAGTGTTACAATTGATTGACGACGTATTTGTATTAGTGGAGGAGACAAAATAAGATAAAAAAACAATGACTTAGACATCAATTTTCATCCAAAAACCAGCCTATTGTAGTAAGCAGTAGGTTGTTTTTTTTGTCAGAAAATTGCTATCAACTTTCTTTATATTTTTTAAAGAAAACGCTTGCATTATTTTGTATTTATGTTAGAATGAATTTACAAAGAACTTGTACGTACAAGTTTGTGATATTATATTATAAATTTTATTTTATCGAACTAAAGGAGACCCTCATGGGAAAATTTGAAAAACAAGCCGAGGAATTGCTAGACGCAATTGGTGGCAAAGAAAATGTTGCAGCAGTCACGCACTGTGCGACTCGGATGAGATTTGTGCTTAATGATGATGAAAAAGCTGATAAAAAACGTATTGAGGCGATTTCGACTACAAAAGGTATGTTTACAAATGCCGGTCAATTTCAAGTCATCATCGGAAATGACGTTGCTGAGTTTTATAACGATTTTTCAGCAATTAGTGGTATTGAAGGCGTATCTAAGGAAGCTGTGAAATCAGCTGCAAAGACAAACCAAAATATCGTTCAAAAAATCGTTGGTGTCTTAGCTGAAATATTTACACCTTTACTACCCGCCATTATCGTAGGTGGTTTGATTTTAGGACTCAGAAATATTTTAGAAGGTGTTCAGATAGAAGCACTAGGCCAAGCTGTTGAAGGTGGTGTAAAAAAATTCACAACTAGTGGACAGCCTGTATGGAACACAATCGTTCAGGTATCTCCATTCTGGAATGGGGTCAATAGTTTTTTATGGTTACCAGGTGAAGCGATTTTCCATTTCCTACCTGTCGGGATTACATGGTCAGTTACGCGTAAGATGGGTACGACACAGATCTTGGGTATCGTCCTTGGGATTACGCTCGTATCACCACAGTTACTAAATGCTTACGCTGTAAACTCAACATCAGCAGCTGAAATTGCGAAAAACTGGACTTGGGACTTTGGGTTCTTTACGATGGAGAAAATCGGTTACCAAGCCCAAGTTATTCCTGCTATGGCAGCTGGTTTCTTACTTGCCTACCTAGAACGCTTCTTTAGAAAATATATACCTGAAGCAGTTTCTATGATTTTTGTGCCATTATTTTCTCTCCTACCAACAATTATTGCAGCGCATGCCATTATTGGTCCAATCGGTTGGAAAATCGGACAAGGCATTTCATTTGTTGTGAATGCTGGATTAACTTCATCTGTTTCTTGGTTATTTGGTGGGGTGTTTGGTATACTATATGCGCCACTCGTTATTACAGGGCTGCATCATACTGCGCTTGCAATCGACACACAACTCATTGCAGATTATGGGTCAACCAATCTATGGCCTTTAATTGATTTATCAAATATTGCACAAGGTGCATCAGTATTTGCTGTTTATTTATTACATAAGAAAAACAAAAAAGAAGCAGAAATTTCAGTACCATCTACGATCTCTGCCTGGTTAGGTGTCACAGAACCAGCCATGTTTGGGATTAACTTGAAATATCTCTATCCATTTGTTGCAGCGATGATTGGTTCAGGTATCGCAGGTATGGTATCGACATTTATGGGTGTTCGTGCTAATGCGATTGGTGTAGGTGGCTTGCCAGGTATTTTAGCCATTCGTGGTCAAGACATGTTGAAATTCCTATTACCAATGGCGATTGCAATCGTGGTGCCAGTAATCTTAACCTTCTTCTTCCGTCAAGCAGGTATTTTTAACAAACTAGATAGAGTTGGGGCTGGTGTAGCAGCTGATGCTGATATAGACGTGATAGAGACGCAACCAACTGGTACTGCTGTGGGAACACACGTAACTATCGTTAGTCCTTTAAAAGGAGAAGTTCGCCCATTAGCAGATGCTACTGATCCTGTATTTAGTGAGGGTGTCATGGGGCAAGGTGTCATCATCATCCCATCTGAGGGCATTTTATCAGCACCGTTTGATGGTGTAGTTTCAGCAATCTTCCCTACTAAACACGCGGTTGGCCTAGTCTCTGATGATGGTGTAGAAGTGTTGATGCACGTTGGCATGGATACCGTAAGTTTAGACGGTAAAGGATTTGAAGCTTTGGTAAAACAAGGTCAACAAGTCAAACAAGGTGAACACTTGTTGCGCTTTGATATTGACTTTATTAAAGCACAAGGACTTGTAGTTGAAACACCAGTAATCATAACAAATCAAGATAGTTTCCAAGTAGATACAATCGGTCAACTGCCACGTGCCATCACAAGTGGAGATGCAGTGATGCGAGCTACAAAAATTTAAACATGACGATATAAAAGGGCTTACCGCATAGGACATGCCCTTTTGTGACTTAAAGGATTGATAGAAAATGACATTTAAAAATAAAATAATTTATCAGATTTATCCAAAATCATACTTAGATACGACAGGAAATGGTATAGGCGATATTCGTGGTATCATCTCAAAACTAGATTATTTAGCAGACTTAGGCATAGATATGATTTGGCTAAATCCTATTTATCCAAGTCCGCAACGGGATAATGGCTACGATATTTCTGATTATACAGCGATAGATCCAATGTTTGGGACGATGGATGAGTTCGAACTGATGATTGCAGAAGGAAAAAAACGTGGCATCTCATTTATGTTGGATATGGTTTTAAATCATGTGTCGACTGAACATGTCTGGTTTCAAAAGGCTCTAGCAGGGGACAAGTATTATCAAGATTTCTTCTTTATCCAAGAGACACCAACTGATTGGGTATCAAAATTTGGTGGCAGTGCGTGGGCCCCTTTTGGTGATACAGGTAAGTACTATCTTCATTTATTTGATGTGACACAGGCGGATCTCAACTGGAGAAATGAAAATGTGCGCAAAGCATTATTTGCTGTTGTTAATTTTTGGCGAGAAAAAGGGGTTCATGGCTTTAGATTTGATGTGATTAATCTGATCGGAAAAGATGCTATTTTGAAATCAAATCCCGAAAATGAAGGTAAAGCAGAATATACAGATAAACCACTGACGCATGAGTATCTTCAACTGATGAATCAAGCGAGTTTTGGACAAGATACAGATACAATTACGGTCGGTGAGATGAGTTCAACAACGATAGACAATTGTATTTTATACAGTCAACCAAGTCGTCATGAATTATCGATGACCTTTAATTTTCATCATCTCAAAGTGGATTATGCCAATGCTCAAAAGTGGACGAAATCGCCATTTGACTTTCAAGCCTTAAAAACACTTTTCCATACTTGGGGTGAACAGATGAGTGATGGCAATGGTTGGAATGCACTTTTTTGGAATAACCACGATCAGCCACGAGCGATTAACCGGTTTGTTGATTTTAAAAATTTCCGTATTAAAGGTGCGACCATGTTAGCAGCTAGTATTCATCTGAGTCGTGGGACACCATATATCTATATGGGAGAAGAAATTGGTATGATTGACCCAGACTTTCAGTCTATAGATGACTATGTAGATATTGAGTCTAAAAATGCTTATCAAGCATTACTGGAAAAAGGTTACACACCAGAGGACGCTTTTGAGATTATTCAAATCAAGTCTCGGGATAATGCTAGAACACCGATGCAATGGGATACAACAGAAAATGCAGGTTTTTCAAAAGGTACCCCATGGTTATCTGTAGGGAATCACAAAGAGATTAATGTTAAACAGGATAAAGACGGTGAAATCTTTCAGTTTTATAAAAAATTGATAGCACTTCGCAAGTCAGCTACCTTAATCTCTCAAGGTAGCTACAAAGCAGCTTATCAAGACTCAGAGCATATCTATGCGTTTATTCGTGAAGATGAAGGACGAAGACTTTTAGTCGTGAACAATTTCTCGAATCAAGTCGTAGATTTTAGCTTGATGCCAGACTTTAAGTATGGTCAAATTTTAGTAAATAATTATGATGATTATACCGGAAACAGCTTACAACCGTACCAATCAATTGCGTTTCTAAGTGAGTAACACTTGACAATTGAATAAATATACAATAAAATAGACTTATTATTCATATTGGATTATCTAAAAACACCTGTAGATAATCTTAGGTATAGAAAGATAGGTCTATTTTATGTTCCAAGGACGTTCGCTACTTAAAGAAATTGATTTCACAAAAGCAGAGTTGATGTATTTGATTGATTTTGCGATTCATTTAAAAGCACTTAAAAAAAATCACACACCACATCCTTATTTAGCAGGTAAAAATATTGCCTTATTATTTGAAAAAACATCAACTAGAACACGCGCAGCTTTTACTGTAGCGGCAAATGATTTGGGTGCACACCCAGAATTTTTAGGACCAAACGATATCCAATTTGGTAAAAAAGAGTCTACAGCTGACACAGCACAAGTTTTAGGCAGCATGTTTGATGGTATTCAGTTTCGAGGATTTAAACAAAGTGATGTTGAAATTTTAGCTGAAAAATCAGGTGTTCCGGTATGGAATGGCTTAACGGATACTTGGCACCCGACACAAATGCTAGCTGATTTTATGACAATCAAAGAACAACTGGGTGACTATACTGGTAAACATCTTGTTTATATAGGGGATGGTCGAAATAATATGGCGAATTCTTTATTAGTAACCTCAGCAATTTTAGGGGTTGATATGACAGTAATAGCACCAGCAAGCTTACAACCAGAACCTGATATCCAAGCTATCGCTTTTGAAAAAGCAAAATCATCTGGTAGTAAGCTTATGATTACAGATGATCAAGCTGCTGTAAAAGGCGCTGATATCATCTATACAGATGTTTGGGTAAGTATGGGAGAAGAAGATAAGTACGATGAACGTATTGAGTTACTACTCCCTTATCAGGTAAACGCCGAGTTATTGGCTAAGACAGAAAATTCAGATTGTATCTTTATGCATTGTTTGCCTGCGTTTCATGATTTAGAGACACAGACCATGCGTGAAATTCATGACAAAAAGGGGTTGTCAGATCTAGAAGTGACTGATGATGTATTTCATGGTAAAAATTCAGTAGTCTTTCAAGAAGCTGAAAATCGTCTACATTCGATTAAAGCAGTCATGGCTGCTACTTTGGGCAACTTATTTATTCCAACAGTTTAAAAAGTTGATGGACACCCGCGTTTATCTTATGATCGTCATTCATAGCAATATAAAAAGCATATTTCAGACTAGAAATATGCTTTTTATTGATATATTTGAAAAGGTTTAAGTTGTCTACTAGTTGTCTTGGGATACGTTTTTAGGGGTTGTTTTAAAGATAAATTTAAACAGACTAGATAACACATAGCTAACACTTCTCATCTTACTATGATCAACACTCTGTATGTATTTACCAATCAACTCAGATAATTTAGTTAAAAATCTAAAGATAGATTCAGCTGTAAAAAACAAAATGACTAGCAGTAAGATAGATGTTGGTGAAATTTTTGTTAGTGAAAATAGTTTACTAAAGAAAAGGCTAAAGATTAACATACCTGCTAACGAAGAACAAAATATAATCTGACGAAAACGGTTCATAGGTGAACTGATTTTAAATAGGACCATAAAGCCAACAACGATTAACAACAAGGTAGCAGTAGTTGAGATATCAGTTGGCGAAAGTCTAAAGATAGTACCACAAACAACTAATGCACCAACAATTAACATATCAGTGACGCCACCTGGTATTGCTTTACCTAAGACATTTAATAAGAAATTACCTTGAATTCTTTGTTTGTTTTGTTCGAGAGCTAAGAAAAATGAAGGTAAACCGATCGTGAATAGACTAATTAAAGTAATTTGTGAAGGTTGCAGTGGATAAGTTAGTGAGAAGATGACTGCAAAGATAGACATGAGAAATGAAAAGATATTTTTAACAAGGAACAGACTAGACGAGCGTTCGATATTATTCACAACGCGTCTACCTTCCATGACAACTTGTGGCATTTTAGAAAAATCTGATTCTAACAAGACAACTTGTGCAGCATGGGCGGTTGCATCACTACCTGATGCCATAGCAATACTACAGTCAGCTTCTTTCATGGCTAAAATATCATTGACACCATCTCCGGTCATCGCAACAGTATTGCCGTCTTTTTGTAGTACCGTAACAAACATTTTTTTCTGTTCTGGTGTCACACGACCAAAAACGGTATGTGTTTTGACTGCTTGTGCGATAGACTCAACTGTCGTTAATTCTCTTGCATCGATGTATTCATCAGCGTGTTTAACTCCGGCCACTTTAGCGATATGACTAACGGTAGCTGGATTGTCACCAGAGATGACTTTGACATCGACACCTTGTTGACCAAAATATTGGAAGGTTTTTTTGGCATTTGCACGGATCGCATTAGATAGTAAAATGAATCCAAGAGGTGTCACAGGTGCACTTAATTGTTTATCAGTTAGTGTACCTTCGTATTTACCAAAAACAAGTACACGATAGCCTTTTTCAGCAAAAGGCGTAATATCGTTAGCATAATCCTCATACTGGTCACGCAATACCATCTCAGGTGCACCGATAAGATACGTCCCATCTTTAAACGTCACACTACTAAATTTATTGACTGATGAAAAAGTCGTAAATGATAACGGTTTTCGGCTGCTTGTATCTGTAAAGTGGTACTTGATTGCTGCCATCGTGGCATTGTCCTCAGGCATAGCAGCAGCAAAATCACTGATGTCATTAGTTAATTTAGCTACACTTTGTGTATTGTCACTGTTAGGTTTAGCCGAAATGAGTTTGTCTACGGACATCTTATCTTCGGTGATAGTTCCGGTTTTATCGACACATAAAACGTTAACGCGTGCTAATGTCTCGATACTCTTCATGTTGTGGAGTAAGACTTTGTCCTTAGCTAAACGTGTTGCGCTTAACGCTAGTGCAACCGTTGTTAAAAGATAGAGTCCCTCAGGAATCATACCTAGTAACGCGGCTTCCATCGTCACGATACTTTTTTGGATAGAATTGTTATTAAAGAAATAGCTTTGACAAAAAAGTGTGATCCCTATCGGAATAATAAAGATTCCCACCCATTTGACGAGTTTGTTTAAAGAAATAATCATCTTGGATTGTTCTTCGGTATTGATCGTCTTAGCTTCATTGGTTAGTTTGGAGATATAGGAATCAGCACCTACTTTTTCTAAGCGACCATAACAGTCACCAGAGACGATGAAACTACCAGACATGAGTGTGTCACCCTCGATTTTAGGGACCTCATCAGATTCCCCAGTTAAGAGTGATTCATTTGCTTGGACAGAACCGTGGATGACTTGTGCATCTGCAGGGATTTGATCACCAGCTTTAAAGAGGACAATATCATCTAAAACTAAATCATCAGTAGCGACTTTGCTTGTCTGTCCGTCCCTTACTACTGTCGCATGAGTTGCATGTAACACGGTAAGTTTATCTAATATCTGTTTAGAGCGGATTTCTTGGATGATACCAATCAAGATGTTACCGATAATGACTGGTAAGAAAGTCAGATTATGATAAGATTGAACTAAAACCAAAAGAATTGTAAAAACCAAAAAGATTAGGTTAAAATAGGTAAATGTATTTTCTTTTATAATTTGTGGAATTGATTTAAAATTCGTATCAACTGGTAAATTAGTTAGTCCTTCTTGGATACGGTCCTTGACCTGTTGAGTTGTTAAACCCACATCATAACTTGCTTGAATACGTTTAAAAGTGTTGGTATCTCGTTTCATACTAGTGTGAGTCTTATTTCTTTTTAGCATGGTACTCCTCTATTCTTATCTGAATCTTTAGATCGGGACTAATTCATTTGGCTATTTTTGTCATGAAGATCAAGTGTTATCACATTTAGTGATATGTACAAAATATATCAGACAATGCATGACTACTAAGCATTATTTTAGCGCATCACTCAATCAATACGCTAATCATAGTTATCAACTCCTTAGTGACCATAACATAAACTTAAGGAGTGTCTTTCATTCAATTGTAGCATAGTCTGAAACAAAAGTTAACATTTGGTTATCACCCCATTTTTCTTGTATTGATTCTAAACCCTTGATTTCACTGGGTTTGCAAAAATGGTGGTTAAAAAAATCAGACTTTGGTAGGATGCAATTATGGCAGATAAGTGTATAATGAACTTAACGATACAAAACATCATTAATAAAAAAACTAGGTACAAAACTGATAAAAAAACAAGTAACACCTAAAAAATTAGTCGCGTGTCTAGATAATCAATAACAAATTAATAATAAAAATAGAAGGCTATCGATGAATATAAAGGCAGTTTTTTTTGATTTAGATGGTACACTTTTTACAAGTTCTAGAAATGTAGCAGCAACAACAAGACGTGCAATCGTTGAACTACATAAAAATAAAATTTTAGTTGGGGTCGCGACTGGTCGTGGACCAGCTTTTGTTTTGCCTTTGATGGAGACTTTAGGACTAGATTTTGCTGTCACTTATAATGGCCAATACATCTTTACGCCAGATGAAGTGCTCTCCACAACTGCAATCGATAAGAAGACGCTACGTCATGTCATTGATTTTTCAAAGAAACATGGTCGTGATATTTCTCTCGGTATGGCAGACGGGGTACATGGTAGCGGCTTACTCAAATTTGGGGAAACACGTACGGCACAAGTTATCGCAAATATCTTGCCAAAACATATGTCAAGTTTGACTAAAAATAGTTTCAAAAATATTGTGAGAAAGATCAAACCCCAATCACACCAGTTAACCAGCCATATTAGGCAACCAATTTATCAAGTGATTATGATCGCAACGAGCAGTGAGACAGATGAGATTATGGCCCGATTTCCAGATTTACAGGCCACACGCTCCAACCCTTATTCTGCAGATTTGATCACTAAAGGCAATTCCAAATTAAAGGGAATTGAAAAAGTAGGACAGCAATTTGGTTTTGATTTATCACAAGTCATGGCATTTGGTGATTCGGATAATGATTTTGATATGTTATCAGGTGTCGGTTTAGGTGTTGCGATGGGGAATGCTACAACGGGTATTCAACATATAGCAGACCATATTACAGATAATAATAATTCAGATGGTATTGCGAAGGCATTGGCACATTTTGGGCTGATTAACTTTAAGCATGCGGCTAGTTTTATCAGTAAAGACCAACAGTTTAACCAAGTCAAAGAATTTCACCGTGTGATGGATGGGCAGACCCAAGAACTCCCACGAGTGTATCTGCCTGAGGAAGCTGGTTATCGTGCCAGCTTTAAGGTTGAGGAAATTGTTGAATTTTTATTTGCAGCCTCAAATAGAGATTTATCTGTGTTTGATAACTTGACTGACCAACTACATATAGCGATAGACAAAGCAAGTAGTAAAGTGAAAGATAAACCAATTGCAAAACAAAGCGATACGTTAGTTGATGAAGCAGATGCCTTATTGGATTTATTATATTTTACCTATGGGTCTCTTGTGTTGATGGGTGTTGATCCCTATGAATTATTTAATACAGTTCACAAAGCAAATATGGGTAAAATTTTTCCAGATGGTAAAGCTCATTTTGATCCAGTCACACATAAAATTTTAAAACCAGAAAATTGGGAAGCGGAATTCGCACCAGAAGACAAAATAAAGCAAGAGATAGATAGACAGATTCGGGTTGCCATGAGTAAACTCAGTAAAACAAAAGACACCGATTAAGGTGTCTTTTGTTTGATATAGGTTAGAAAAATTCAGCATATAAAGCTTTGATAGCAGCTGTTTCTTGAGCAGTTTTGACGATAAACATGACAGATACTTCTGAGGAACCTTGAGATAACATCTCGATGTTAATACCTGCAGCTGCTAAGGCATTGGCAGCACGTGCTGTGACACCAATATGCTCATTCATGTCCTCGCCAACAATCATAATGATAGATAAATCTTTTTCAAAATAAAGGGTATCTGGGTGGAGTACATCAGTTGCTTTTTGCGTGATGTGTTGCTCGGTCTCTTCTGATAAATAGCGATTTCGGATGATAATACTCATATCATCGATACCAGTGGGCATGTGTTCGAAGCGAATGTTAAAGTCTTCCAAAATCTGTAAGACTTTACGACCAAACCCCACTTCACGGTTCATCAGATATTTTGAAATATTTAGCGATGTAAAATTACCATCACCAGCAATACCGACAACTGGGCTACCTGCTGTTGTTCGGTTAGCGATAATACGTGTACCAGGGTGATCTGGATTATTCGTATTTTTGATAACAAGTGGGATATTGGCACGATAAGCTGGTAATAAGGCTTCATCATGAAGGACTGAGAACCCAGCATAAGCAAGTTCACGCATTTCCTTATAAGTTAATTCTGTGATAGAACTTGGGTTAGTGATGATACCTGGATGAGCTGAGAAGATGCCATCAACATCTGTAAAGTTTTCATATAATTCTGCGTGTACACCAGCAGCGATGATAGACCCTGTAATATCAGAGCCACCACGAGAAAAAGTACAGATATGATTATCTTCAGTAATGCCAAAAAATCCGGGGATAATTAGTGTTTCCTCATAATTCGTTAATGCCGCAATCTTTTTGTAACTTGACTGTAGTAAACGTGCATTACCAGGCTCAGGTGTCACGATAATACCGGCTTCTTTAGGATGAACGTATCTTGCTTTTATCCCATTTTCGCTGAAATATTCGGCAATGAGTTTAGCGTTATTATTTTCTCCCGCTGCAAGAAAAGCATCATATAAAAAAGGATTATCATCTATTGGTAAACTTGCAAGAGAGTTGATATCATCTGAAATACTTGCCATAACAACACCAGGAATACCTAGTTCATCACAGATGCTTTGGTAGCGAGCAATAATCCATTTTTGGTTGGCTTGAACATCTTTTCCTGATGTATAAGCTTCGTAGTAGGCAATTAATGCATCGGTTACTTTAGTATCATCGCTATTGCGTTTACCGGGAGCAGAAACAACGACGAATTTACGACTATTGTCAGCTTTGACAATATTAAGGACTTTTGTGAGTTGTTCAGCACTTGCAAGTGATGAACCACCAAATTTGATAACTTTCAAAATAACTTTTCCTTTGATTAGAGTTTTGTAATGACAAGGTTAGGTTTATATCTGTATCTTTAAGTGCTATCTCATAGCAGTAAACCCGTTGAAATAAGAGTTTTAACTGCTGAAATACTTAGAAATGACCTGTTAATACTCTATTTTAGCGAAAATTCAGAAAGTTTTCAATACGCAATTTTTAATTTTTTGGTAAAATAGGTATCATGAGTGAATTTAAAGTTATTATTTTTGATATGGATGGTGTTTTGGTTGATACAGAGCACTATTATTACGCTAGACGTGAAACGTTTTTGACCAGTAAAGGTATTTCGATTAAACATTTATCACCTTTGGTATTTATCGGCGGGAATATGAAGCAAGTCTGGCAGATGATATTGGCAGACGATTATGATAAGTGGGACGTTCCAGCCCTGCAAGCAGAGTATATGCAATATAAACGTGATCATACAATCCCGTATGATACATTACTTTTTTCGGATGCACCAACTATTTTGGAAGACCTTACAAAAAAGGGCTATCGATTGGGGCTTGCATCTAGTACTGCAAAAATAGAAATATTCAAAGCGCTCCACATGACCAACTTAGATAAGTATTTTGATGTTGTTTTATCTAGAGATGATTTTAAAGAATCAAAACCGAATCCTGAAATCTATCAAGTAGCCATGAAAGAGCTAGGTGCTGCACCTAATGAAACATTAATTATTGAAGACAGCACAAAGGGTATAGCAGCAGGTGTTACAGCAGGTGCAACTGTTTGGGGGATAAGGGATCATCAGTTTGGCTTAGATCAAAGTGGTGCAGTTGAACTTTTTGATACGCTAACTCAAATCAACGCAAGGCTATAAGACACCGGTTTGGGATAATAATCATATTTTGAAAACAGCTGATAATATGATAAAATGAACTATTATAGTATAGTTTAGTGATTAGGAATAGATAACCATATTTTGGGTATCAACAGATGTTTTTAGGAGTAGGTGTGAAGTGAAACGTTTTGAAATGTTTGTACCATTAGCGATTATCATCTTCATGACCGTGGTTTATTTGTTTGAATTGTTAATACTGCGGTTTGCGAATTTTCAACAAACGGAAATCGTGTTATTGCTGATTGTGAATGTCGTAATCACGATTGTTTTTCTAGTGAGTTCAAGAGCTGCGAGTGCAAAAAATCTCGATAATATTCGTGCGCTTAATGACCTCGCTGAAAACTCTTTAAATGCAACGCTAGATACAATGCCTATCGGTGTCCTTCGTTATTCAGATAAGGATTATACGCCAGAATGGTTTAATCCTTATGTCGATATTATTTTTGCAAATGATGAAGAAAAATTACAAGCTGATAAAATTAAAGAAATTGTACAAGATATTGATGATCAAGGCGTCCAATATTTGCCTGTAGGGAAAAAGAAGTATGCTATAAAAATTGATCATCAAAAACATTTATTGTATTTTATTGATGCAACAAGCGAGGTGGTAGCAAAAACGATCACCAGCGAAAGTAGACCAGTTATCGGGATCATATCAGTTGATAACTACGATGATGCGACTGACTTGATTTCAGATAGTAGTCGTACGCTGATCAATAATTTTATCGCGACAAAAATTGATGCGATTTCTAGCAAATATAATGTTTATACGAGTCGTTATAATGCCAGTCGTTACTATGTGTACACTAATTATTTAACACTGAAAAAGATTATGGATGATAAATTCGAGTTTGTAACGACTTTTCGTGAGGAAGCCGCTGAAAAGAATTTTTCTCTGACATTATCAATTGGTATGTCTTATGGCTTAGAAAATTTTTCTAAAATCGGCAGAACAGCTTTAAACAACTTAGAATTAGCACTTGTGCGTGGTGGTGACCAGGTCGTTATCAAAGAAAATATTAATACTGCCAAACCGATTTATTTTGGAGGAAATTCAGCAAGTCATATTCAAAAATCGCGAACAAGAGCTAGAGCGATTGCAACAGCACTTAGAACAATTGTTAGAGAATCCGATAATGTCTTTGTTATGGGACACAAGTATCCGGATATGGATGCATTAGGTGCTGCTGTTGTGACAAAAATCTTTGCCAATATGAACGACAAAGAAGCATTTGTCGTTTACGATGAAAACCAGTTATTGCCAGATGTTGAACGTGCTATCGACAAATTAAATGAGTCTAAAGATGGTTTTGCACATATTATCAGAATGGATACTGCTAGACAACTGAAGAAAACAAATTCGTTGTTAATTATGGTTGACCATTCAAAAACAAGTCAAACGATGGATTATGAGTTCTATAAAAGCTTTGCTAAAGTGGTTGTGATTGACCATCATAGACGTGATGAAGATTTTCCAAAGAATGCCTTGTTGACTTACATCGAAAGTGGTGCATCATCTGCGTCTGAGTTGGTTACGGAGGTACTCCAATATCAAAATGATCAAGCACAGAAAATGTCAAAAGTAGAAGCTTCTATAGCCTTAGCGGGTATTTCCGTTGATACTAAAAATTTCTCTAAAGGCACAACAACGAGAACTTTTGAGGCCGCTTCTTTCTTACGCTCCCAAGGTGCAGATAATAACTTGATTAAAAAGCTATTAGCAACTGAGTTTGATAAGTATAAAAAAGTCAATGAAATAGTATTGAACGCTGAGTTTCACGATCATATTGCTTTTGGAGTAGGGCTCTATCGCAAAATGTATGATAATGTCACAACAGCTAAAGCAGCAGACACCTTACTTGATATGGTAGGGGTAGACGCCGCATTTACAATTGTGAATCATGAGAAAGGATATGTTGCGGTGTCAGCAAGGTCTTCAGGAGACTTTAATGTGCAACGTATTATGGAAAAATTAGGTGGTGGTGGACATTTTAACAATGCAGCCGCACAAGTATATGATAAAACACCTAATGATGTTAAAGAAGAGATAGTAACACTGATCAACAGTTAAGTTTTTAGTAAAAAGTAAGATAGGTTAGTGTGTAAAAGGAGATAAAATGAAAGTTATTTTTTTACAAGATGTTAAAGGAAAAGGTAAACGTGGTGAGGTAAAAGAAGTACCCACAGGATTTGCACAGAACTTTTTAATCAAAAAAAATCTGGCTAAAGAAGCAACAGGTCAGGCAATGGCTGCTTTATCTGGGCAAGTTAGAGCAGAAGAAAAGGCAGAAGCAGAAATTTTAGCCGAAGCAAAAGCACTGAAAGTTGAGTTAGAAAAAGACTCAACAATCGTTGAAATCCATGAAAAAGTTGGTGCTGATGGTCGTTTGTTTGGTGCAATCAATTCAAAAAAGATTGCAGATGCCTTAAATGATCAGTTTAAGTTAAAACTAGATAAGCATAAAATTCAATTACAATATCCTTTAAAAGCAATTGGATCAAAAGATGTACCAGTAAAATTACATAAGGATGTTACAGCAACAATACGTGTAAAAATTTCGGAGAAATAAATGGCTGATATCGATGTGCTGAAAGCACCACCACAAGATTTAGCAGCAGAGCAAGCTGTACTTGGGGCTATTTTCCTTGATAGTGACCGATTAATAGAAGTATCTGAGTACTTGGTAGCAGAAGACTTTTATAAAACATCCCATCAAATCATCTTTCGGATTATGACGCGTTTGCAAGATGAACGTAGCCCGATTGATGTCTTGACTGTCCATACCCTTTTAGATAATCAAGGAGACCTTGAGACTATTGGAGGGATTTCATATATAGCAGAATTAGCGGCCAGTACACCAACGGCTGCTAATGCTGTTTTCTACGCTAAGATAGTATCTGAGAAATCACTCCTTCGTAAACTCATCCGTCAGTTGACTGATTCAGTTGAGCGTGCTTATTCTCAAGATGAACCAGCAGATGATATCATTGCGATGGCAGAAAAAGGGATTGTGGCCGTTACAGAAGGCAGAACACGATCTGGTTTTAGAAAAATTTCAGAGATTATCGATGCGAATTACGATGAAATTGAGCGTTTGTCAAAACAAAAATCGACGGTTACAGGCATTTCGACGGGATATCCTGCACTGGATGAGAAAACAACGGGACTTCATGAAGGGGAATTGATTATTTTAGCTGCACGTCCTGCAATGGGGAAAACTGCTTTTGCCTTAAATATTGCTGCAAATATTGGTAAGTTGGGTCAAACAGTTGCTATATTTTCTTTGGAGATGGGTGCTGAAAGTTTAGTTAACCGGATGGTTTCCTCAGAAGGCTTAATCGATGCTTTTGCCTTGAGAACAGGTAAATTAACTGATGATGATTGGAGTAATCTAATTATTGCACAAGGTCAACTAGCTGATAGGAGCATCTATGTCGATGATTCACCAGGGATAAAAATTACTGAGATTCGCGCTAGAGCAAGAAAATTGGCGCAGGAAAAAGATGGTTTAGGCCTTATTTTAATCGATTACTTACAATTAATCACTGGTACAGGTAAAGAAAACAGACAACAAGAGGTCTCTGAAATTTCTCGTCAACTAAAAGTATTGGCCAAGGAGTTGAAAGTGCCGATAATTGCCCTTAGTCAGCTCAGTCGTGGTGTGGAACAACGAGAAGATAAACGACCTAAATTATCAGATTTACGTGAGTCAGGTTCTATTGAGCAAGATGCAGATATCGTTGCCTTTATTCATCGGGAAGCCTATTATCAAAATCCAAATGATACAGAGGTAGAAATCGATAACAAGGCAGAAATTATTTTTGCCAAAAATCGCTCGGGTGAAACGGGTACAGCTGAATTGATGTGGATTGGTCAATTTACTAAGTTTACCAGTATTGATACCCACCATGACTCAGGGGGATACTACTAAAATATACTGTAGATTTTAAGAGCCCTTTCATGTTATAATAGAAATACTGTAAAAGTTCATCTAGGTGAATGAAAAGAATGCAAAGAAATGAGAATAGTATGGATAGCCAAGAAGTCGGAAAAATAATCGAAATCAAAAAAGAGGTAGCATTACACCTTGGTGAAGAAGTTGAAATCACAGACCATTACGGTCGTAAACGTGAAAATAGACATAAAGTAACTTTGACAGAAGTTTTTGATACGCACTTTGTTGTAGAAAAATACTTACCTAGAGGTCAAAAAATTGTTGAATCATATATGTATGCTGATATTTTAACGCAGTCTACATTGATCCACTACAAAGGCTAAACTGGGTGTTGAAAAATGATTTGGGAAGGAGGATTCTATCATCGTGATACAAGGAAATGATGTGGATTGGCATTATGTGCCCTTAAATAATTCATTTGGTCAGAATATCAATAACGTATTTTATGCAACGTTTGGTAATCAAAAAGCTTTTGTAAAAGTCAATGCAAGCCCACTACTAGTGTCAATTTCACAAGTTGGCTTGACGCCAAAAATTATTTGGACAAAACGTAACAGTAATGGCGATATGTTAACGGCACAATCTTGGATAGACGGACTTGTCTTAGATGCTACTGAGATGGGTGATATGCAAGTGAATCAAACACTTGCAACGTTACACCATAGTAAGATGTTGATAGAAGCCTTCAAAAAATTTGGTAATCAGGTCACAACACCAAGGCACTTAGTGGATAAATTATATAAGGATGCACATAGGAGTTTGTTAAATAATTCTTATCTATCAGGTATGTTATCCGAATTACGTGAAGCAACTCCGAAGTTTGATCCTCAAAAAGCAGTTGTTGTGCATGGCGATGTAAATCATCATAATTGGTTAAAAAATGATCATAGCGGTAAAATCTACCTTGTAGATTGGGATACTGTTGCTTTATCAGATCCTTTTGTAGATGTTGCACATTTATTAAGTCACTATATCGCGCCAAATAAATGGAGGGAGTGGCTGTCTTACTCAGGCTATCGTGTAGATGAAGAAGCTTATGCGAAAGTAAAATGGTATGGCATGCTATCATTTTTAAAACAGATTAATGAAAATTTGTGGTCAGATAATTTACAAGCTGCTAATCTAGAAATAATTGGATTAAGAAATTTTGCTAATATTTTTAAATAAAGTAAAGAGGAGACTGGTGTCTCCTTGTTTCTGTTAATGGGAGTTGTTGTATCGTTTTTGAATTAATGTAAAGTATTGTTGCATTGTATAATCATAGAGTAAGGAGTAAAGATGCGCGTTAGAAATCGTAAGGGTGCACCAGAGATGATGGCTCAGAATACCCAATACGTCGTTGAAAATCCCGAAGCATTTAAGGGAAAATGGTCAGAGAAATTTGGTAATCCCAATCCTATCCATATCGAAGTAGGATCTGGTAAAGGTGCTTTTATTACAGGAATGGCACAAAAAAATCCAAATATCAATTATATTGCGATCGATATGCAGTTAACTGTGCTATCTTATGCCTTAGATAAAGTTTTAGAGATAGCATTACCAAATGTTCAGTTGTTACATGTAGATGGTAGTAGTTTAACGAATTATTTTGCTGATGGTGAAGTAGATCAATTGTACCTAAACTTTTCAGATCCATGGCCTAAAAGCCGTCATGAAAAGAGACGTTTAACTTACAAAGATTTTCTTAAAACATACGAAACAATCCTTGTCAAAGAAGGTCAGATACATTTTAAGACGGATAACCGAGGTTTATTTGAATACTCTTTAAGTGCCATGAGTCAATATGGCATGCGACTTAATCAGGTATGGTTAGATTTACATACTGATGAAACGTTTGCTGAGCAAAATGTGATGACAGAATATGAAACTAAATTTTCTGAAAAAGGTCAAGTGATCTACCGTGTGGAGGCACAATTTCAAGATGAAATGTCCAAAATGTCAATCTGAAGAATCTAGAGTTGTTGATAGTCGACAATCTGAGAATAGTATCAGACGGCGTCGTGAATGTGAAGCCTGTCATAACCGTTTTACTACGTTTGAACGTATCGAAGAAATGCCTTTATTAGTGATCAAAAAAGATGACACACGAGAAGTGTTTAATCGTGATAAAATCATTACAGGTATTGTTCGAAGTGCACAGAAACGTCCGGTATCTTCAGAAGCGATCGAAAAGACAGTTGAACGTGTTGAGAGAAAAATACGTATGCTTGCTGAAAATGAAGTTAGTTCGGACGTAGTTGGTGAGTATGTGATGGAAGAATTGGCAGAACTAGATGAGATTACTTACGTTCGATTTGCTAGTGTTTATCGTAGTTTTAAAGATGTGAGTGATCTTGAAGAGTTGCTAAGAAATATTACAAAAAAAAATAAATAAGCGACGACGCCTATCATTAGTTTATACAAAACAATAGATGATAAACTAGTCATGAATGTGAAGCCTTATCATAAGAGGAGTTGCGATGAGACCAATTGATAAATTTACTTGTCATAATAGTGAAAAAATCAGCTTTGATGCTGACATATTTGTGCGCTACTATCAACCATTGCTAGGCTTAAACGGCTTTGCTCTTTATCAATTTTTACGTGCATTTCCTTCGCAGACAGGTAGATTATCTGAACTACTAAATCAACTTGATTATGGCATGAACGATTTAGAAACTAGTATTGATAAACTATCAGCATTAAAGTTACTAGATATCTATGATGATCATGGCATCATTCATTTTGTTTTATATAGCCACTTAACACCAGAAGTTTTTTTATCTGATCCGTTATATAAACAACTCTTAATTGACAAAATAGGTCATACTGCAGTAGACAAGTTGATGCTATCAACAGAATTTTCAGGAAAGAAAACATCGAAAAAGTTTTCTGATATCTATCGCGTATCAGATCTTCAAGAGCCTGAAACAGGTTTGTCGACTAAAACAGTTGAATCGAAGTTAGATATGGCTGCTTTTCAAGTCGCCATGCAGCAACAAGGTATCCATTATTTCGATGAAACTAAGGATATATTAGCACTTTATGCGCTATCTGAAAAATTTGGATTAGATTGGTACCAATTATTTAAGATAGCGGAAGTGACACAAAATGTAGATCATTCAATTAACACAGCAAATATGTCACGTCGAATCATTACGCAAAACCAAAAGCAGCCAAAATTAGTTGATTTTTCAAAAGCGGAACAATCATTGATTCGGACTGCAAAATCAACTCAACCTGAATTGTTACTTGCGCAAATCAAAAAAAGACGATTTGATGGATATCCAACACAAAAAGAGAGACAATTTTTAGCAAAATTATCCCGTGATGGTGTGTCTGATGAAATTCAAAATATGCTTATTATCTATTTTCTGGAGATTCGGGGTTATTCTAATATCTCGGATTATATAGAAGAACAAGCGAATCGTTGGAAAAAAGACAACATTATATCTGCAGAATTAGCAGTCAAATGGTTAGCAACGTATCAAAGTAAACAAGCTCAGAAAACGAAGCAAAAGGGACAACCTAAAAAAACGACTGCACCAGTAGGAAGTCAAACACCTGAGTGGTATGAACCAGCTTATAAAAATGAGACGAGTGAAGATCAACAAGCTGAGCTTGAAAAAATTAAACGTGAAACACTTAAGAAAATGAATGGAGGTGACTGAAATGGCTTTTGAATCTATAGCAGATGGCATGGGTGCTCGACTTGATTGGGATAAATATCAACAATTGTCAGCAAAAATTTTAGAAAATCAAGATGTACAGGCCTTTATAGCTGAACACGACTTTCAGTCACTGCAAATTAATAAATCTTTGTCTAAGTTTAATGAATACGTGACTGAAAAAGCAAAATTTAAGGCAGGTATTGAAACTAAGATAGCAGGCTATGAGCCCATCTTATTTAATAATGAAGGATTTGCAGATGTCACTTATCGAGCAACTGCCGAAACGTTAGCAAAAGAGGCTGATTTGAGCAAGAAACGGCGTGTTAGGTTGATCGGTATGCCAAAAGATGTGATTAATATTTCTTGGGACGATGTACTTTTGGATGATGCTAATCGGATCAAAGCATATCAGGCAGTAGCTAGTTTTATTTCTGATTATCCAAATCAGAAAGGTGTCTATCTCTATGGTCAGTTTGGCGTTGGTAAAAGCTATATGATGGCGGCTATGGCAAATGAATTGGCCGAAAAAGGTATTTCGACAACCTTGATACACTATCCATCCTTTATTTCAGAGAGTTCTGGTTTTGATGAGTTGAAAACTAAAGCGAATGAAGTAAAAAAAGTCGATGTACTCGTCCTAGACGATATCGGTGCAGAAAGTAATAATGATTGGATTCGAGATAATATTCTTCAAGTCATTTTACAATATCGCATGCAAGAAAATTTAGCGACATTCTTTACATCAAATTTAACGATGGTTGAGTTAGAGCAGCACCTAGCCATGACTAAAAAAGGCGACGAAACATGGCCTGCAAAGCGTGTTATGGAGCGTGTTCATAAGTTATCTGATGAATATTTACTCGCAGGTGAAAATCGTCGTAATGGTTAACAGTTGCTTATGCTGAGTTTTTAAAAATTGCATCATGGTATGACAAAGATAAAAGTGCTATCTTAAAGATGGCACTTTTATCTTGTATATTTGTGTTATACTAGTAAATGAGTGCTTAGCAAGTGGACAAGCACGGTAACATAGAGGAGAAAAATAATGGCATTACCAACCGTAGCAATAGTAGGCCGACCAAATGTCGGTAAATCAACAATATTTAATCGAATTGCTGGAGAGCGTATCTCCATTGTTGAGGATATACCTGGTGTCACACGTGACCGTATTTATACAACAAGTGAGTGGTTAAATAATAAATTTGCCATGATCGATACTGGTGGTATCGAAATGGCTGATACACCTTTCATGTCTCAGATTAAAGCACAAGCTGAGATCGCTATGGACGAAGCAGATGTGATTGTTTTTGTCGTAGATGGTGAAAATGGTGTGACAGATGCAGATGAGTATGTTGCTCAGATGTTATATAAAACTGAAAAACCGGTCATTCTTGTCGTGAATAAAATTGATAATCCAGAACGTCGGATGGAAATATTTGACTTTTATAGTCTAGGCTTAGGAGATCCATATCCAGTTTCTGCTTCTCATGGTATTGGTACAGGGGATGTACTAGATGCGATTGTTGAGAACTTACCAGCAGATACTGAAGAAGAAAATCCTGATATTATCAAATTTTCATTAATTGGTCGTCCAAATGTTGGTAAATCAAGTTTGATTAACGCCATCTTAGGGGAAGACCGTGTAATTGCAAGCCCAATTGCAGGGACTACACGAGATGCAATTGATACGAACTTTACAGATGCCGATGGTCAAGAATTTACCATGATTGATACCGCAGGGATGCGTAAACGCGGTAAAGTCTATGAATCGACTGAAAAATACTCAGTGATGCGTGCCATGCGTGCCATCGATCGTTCTGATGTCGTGTTGATGGTCTTAAATGCTGAAGAAGGTATTCGAGAGTATGACAAGCGAATCGCTGGATTTGCACATGAAGCAGGGCGTGGGATTATCATTGTTGTCAATAAATGGGATACAATCGAGAAAGATAACAAAACACTTCAAAAATGGGAAGAAAAAATTCGTGATGAATTTCAATATTTAAGTTATGCACCGATTGTCTTTGTTTCAGCTGAAACAAAACAACGCCTAAACAGGTTACCTGAGCTAATTAAATCAGTGAGTCAAGCGCAAAGCATGAGAATTCCGTCTGCAGTATTGAATGATGTGATCATGGATGCGATTGCGATTAACCCGACACCAACTGATAAAGGCCGTAGACTTAAGATTTTTTATGCGACACAGGTTGCAATCAAACCACCTACCTTCGTTATTTTTGTAAACGAAGAGGAGTTAATGCACTTTTCATACGCTAGGATGCTAGAAAATCAAATTCGAAAAGCATTTGTATTTGAAGGTACTCCTATTCATCTGATTTCCCGTAAACGTAAGTAATCAAAAAAACTTCTGATATCATAATCAGAAGTTTTTTTTACATTTTGAGTGCAGGTCTTAGTTAAATAAGACAAACATATACCCTGCGAAACAAAGAATTAAGATGCTGCCTTCTACTCTTGATAGGGTATTACGTTTACCAAGATATGAAAAGACCCAAACGAGAAAAGTAAGGCCAAATAGAAACATCAGCTCTAAGTTAAATATAGGTAGGAAATTTAAGGGATTGATTGCAGCGCCTAAGCCGATGATAAGAAAGAGATTAAGGATACAAGACCCAATCAAATTACCGATCGCAAGCCCTTCAGTTCCTTTTAGGGTAGCTGTTATTGAGGTAATTAATTCAGGTAGCGCAGTTCCCATGCCAACAATCGTTAGGCCGATGACGCTTTCTGGGATACCGATTTGTTGTCCGATAAGTGTTGCATTATCTACAGCAAAATCGGCACCAAATTTGAGGGCAATAAATCCTAAGACAATGAATAGGAGTGATTTTGGTAATGATATGTTATCTGCTGTTTGATCTACACGATATTGCTTAGTAAGTTGAATGCGATGCAGTGACTTATAGGCTGGAACGATAAAGTAGATCACGCTCATAGCAATTAAAAGCCAACCTTCTAGTTTCGAGATGACATGATCAGTACCAATTATACCGTTGCCCATAAAAGCAAGGACAGCCGTTGCCATAACGGCAAGTGGTAAATGAACATTTTTAGTATCTCGATCAAGATAAACCGGTTTAATCAGCGCGATTATTCCTAAAATTAATCCTAGATTAACGATATTTGATCCTAAAGCGCTACCGAATATAAGATCATGATAATCGTTTTTTGCTGAGGTAATGGTAATCATAATTTCAGGAAATGAGGTGCCAAGAGAGACGATTGTCAGACCAATCACGACATCTGGAATTCGATATTTTTTAGCAATATTGCGTGCACCATCAACGAGCAAATCTGCTCCGACGATAATCAATATAAAACCAAGTAGTACAAGTAATATTTTTATAACCATACTTTAATGG
>JAKDQI010000007.1 GCA_030454995.1 Pseudolactococcus plantarum
CACGCCGATACAGGTTTATCTGGGTGGCTAACTTGGACTTGCAATTTGCCATTTTGTCAAAATGATTCATTCTGGACCTTTCATATTGATTTTTGTTTCATAAATGTGAAACACCACCACTGTTTTTGAAACTGCTTACATATCATTGAAACCAAAGTTTGTACCGCTTCTAGTATAATAAAATTAACACAAGAAATCAATCACCAATCTTTAATAGTCAGATTTTAGAAAAAAGCCTTTATCTGACTTTTATATTAGTGTGTTGGTTTCGAAAATTAAAAAGGAGATAAGATATGTACACTTTTTTTATGGACAAAGTCATTCCTGTTATGAATCGAGTTGGGAATAACAAATACTTAGTAGCAATAAGAGATGGATTAAGTATCACGATACCGTTTACCATAATTGGAAGCGTATTCTTAATTATTGCTAACCTTCCCATTAATGGTTGGGCAGACATACTCGGAGATTTTGCTCCTAAGTTAAATGCTGCTGTAAATGTTACATTTGGTGCGATTGGTTTGATCGCAAGTGTTAGTTTGGGATATTTCTTTTCAAAAATGCATAAAATCGAACCTATAACAGGGACAATCATGTCCTTGGTTACATTTTTGTTAGCTACGCTTGATAAAAATTTATCTGTCAATATTTCAGCTTTTGGCTCAGCGGGCCTATTTGTTGCGATTATCATTGCAATGATAACTACAGGAATTATGGCGTGGTTTGTAAAAAAAGGTATCCTTATCGAGCTTCCAGATGGTGTCCCACCGGCGGTTGGTAAATCATTTGAAGCATTATTACCAGCAGCAGCTAGTATATTAGTTATATGGGTTGTCAGAGTGCTGTTGAATTTTGATATTAATAGTTTCATCACGTTTATTTTCACACCATTTGTTGTAGCATTGAATACTTTACCAGGTGCACTTTTATTGATGCTATTAATCCTCTTATTATGGTTTGTAGGTATTCATGGGAATACGTTGGTTGGAAATCTTGCTTTACCAGTGACGATGACCTACTTAACGGCTAATACAGAAGCGATGCAACATGGACATGTCCCTACCTATATCAATGCTGAAGGATTTTATTATTTTGGTATGGGCCTAGGTGGGACTGGTGCAACGATCGGATTAGCTTTGGTCATTGCTTTATTTGCTAAAAGTAAAAGATACAAAACATTAGGGAAGTTAACCCTAACTCCTGCCTTGTTTTCAATTAATGAACCGTTAATTTTTGGTTTTCCAATCGTGTTAAATCCGGTAATGTTAGTCCCTTTTGTAGGGACACCAATTCTTCTGCAGGTTATTACTTGGTTTTTAATGAAGTATAATTTAATAGGTAAAGTAGTGACATCAATTCCTTGGACTACACCTCCTGTTTTGTCAGGTTTCCTTGTGACAGGTGGTGATTGGCGTGCAGCTGTGTGGCAAGCCATAGGGATTCTCGTATCTGTAGCTATTTATCTTCCATTTTTTAAAGCACTAGACAATCAAGAATTAAAAAACGAACTAACTAAAGAAGTATAAACATACGTTTTAAGGAGAGTGTATTAATGGTTTTTCCAAAAAAATTTTTATGGGGTGCGTCTACATCAGCCTTTCAAATCGAGGGTGCTTATGATGAGGATGGTAAGGGACTGACAACTATGGATATCAGATCTTTTAAAGATTCTGATACAATAGCGGACACTAAAATTGCTATGGATCATTACCATAAATATAAAGAAGATGTCGCATTGATGAAGGAATTAGGTATGACAGCTTATCGCATGTCGATATCTTGGGCGAGAGTCCTACCGGATGGTGATGGCGAGATCAACCAAAAAGGGATAGACTTTTATAATCGTTTATTTGATGAATTAGTGGCAAATGGGATTACTCCTATTGTGACACTATATCATTTCGACTTGCCGATAGGCCTAGTTAAGCAGTATGGGGGTTTCCAGTCTAGAAAATGTATTGACGCATTTGTCAAATATGCAGAGATTTGTTTTACCCATTTTGGCGATAGAGTCAAACATTGGTTAACAATCAATGAACAAATGGTTATCTCCAATCTACCGGCATTTCAGGGTATCGAAGCACAGGAAAAAAGTATTCGAGAAAAAGCTGGATGGCAGACCTATCACCATATGTGTATTGCACATGCTTTAGTTGTCAAGAAGTATAGAGAGATGGGTATGACTGGTGGCATTGGGCCTGTACTGTCATACTCTACCTACTACCCTGCTAGTGTTGACCCTAAGGATGTACTGACCGCTAAACAAGTTGAAAATTTAAAAGTTTTTTGTCTGATGGATACCCATTTTCATGGTAAACATCCCCAATACCTCATTAATTATCTAACTGAGAGAGACTTAATGTTTACGATGGAAGCTGGTGATGAAGCATTGCTGGCAAATGCAAAACCAGATTTCATCGGTTTAAATTGGTACACAACAGGTGTGGTAGGTGCATATAGTGATGGTACGGATATTAACGATGCCAAAAGTGAATTGATGCCAAGAAGAGATCGCAATATGCCTGGTGTAGCCCAATTCTATTTGAATCCTTATGTTGAGTACAATGAGTGGAATTGGAATACAGATCCAGAAGGATTAAGATATGCTTTACTTGGCATGTGGGAAAGATATCATCTACCGTTATTAATCGTAGAAAATGGCTTAGGTCATCGAGATACATTAGAAAATGGAGAAGTCCATGATACTTATAGGATCAAGTATTTAAGTGGTATGATTGATAACATGTCCTTGGCAATTGATGATGGTGTTGAGTTAATGGCTTATTGCCCATGGTCTTTTATTGATGTTTTAAGTAGTAGTAACGGGATAGAAAAACGCTATGGGTTAGTTTATATTGACAGAACTGACTCTGATCCAAAAAAACTTGAAAGAATTCCTAAGGATAGCTATTACTGGTATCAAAAATGTATTAAAAATAACGGAAGTACATCTTGATTGTATTTGAGTTGAAAGAAAAACGAGGAGAAAGATGAACTTATTAAGCATTGATATAGGCGGTACTTTCATAAAATACGCGATATTAGATGACGACTTAACTATATTAAAGCATTGGATGAAACCAACTAAAAAGCTCAAAGATAAAAATGAGTTTTATGATTATGTTTGTGAAGACCTTGATATGGAAAATATCAGATTTGTTGGTGTCAGTGCACCTGGTGTGATTGATGCCAAAGCCACTGTTATATCCAAAGCAGCTACCAATGTACAGGCTATGTATTTAAGTAATGTGAATGTTGAAATCAATAACCGGTTAAATGTTCCGGTACAAACTATCAATGATGGTAAGAGTGCAGGGTATTGTGAAATGAAGATAGGTAACGGGAAAGATAGTAAAAGCTCTGCCTATTTTATCATTGGTACAGGAATCGGTGGTTGTCTATGCCTTGGTGAACAATTAATTGAAGGCGTAGATAGGATAGCTGGAGAATTTTCTAATCTTCCTGTCGGATTTTATAAAGATAAGCCTTCAAAAATAATTGGTCTATCAAAAATAGCTTCTATGACGGCATTGGTTGAAAGTTACAATCAAAAAGCCAATACACAATTCATGCTTGGAAAAGTGATAATAGACCGTTATTTACAGGGGGAAGAATTGGCAAAAGAAGTCTTGGATGACTGGTGTAAAAATATTGTCATGGGGCTTTATATGATTGTTGTAATGTATAATCCTGAAATTATTTGTATAGGTGGTGGTATCTCTGAAGAAGACTGGTTTATTAAAAAGATAAAGGATGTCTTTTATAATAAAGTTCAATCCATTTCAGAGCCGACAATCCATACGAAAATTCAGAGATGCAAGTTTAACAGCAACGCTAATTTGCTTGGTGCTGCTCTATACGCTAAAGATACGCTAACGCTTGCGTAGCTGTTAGTAAAAGTTCAGTCATAATAATTTTTAACGAAGGAGATTTATAAATGGAATCATTTAATATGCCGGATGATTTTTTGTGGGGAAGTGCTTCCGCAGCATATCAGATTGAGGGAGCTCACGATGTTGATGGTAAAGGTGCATCTGTTTGGGATGAATTTGTTAAAATTCCCGGTAAAACTTTCAAAGGTACCACAGGCGAAGTTGCGGTAGATCATTATCATCGCTTTAAAGAAGATATCGCACTAATGGCTGAACTAGGGATGAAAACTTATCGCTTTTCAATTGCTTGGTCTAGGGTGTTTCCAAACGGTAAAGGGGATGTTAATCCATTGGGTATACATTTTTATGAAGACCTAGTTGATGAATGTCTGAAGTATGGTATTGAACCAATGATTACCTTATACCACTGGGATCTACCTCTAGCATTAGAAAAAGCATATGGTGGCTGGGAAAGTCCACAAATTATTGATGATTTTGTAGCGTATGCCTTATTTATATTTGAGCATTTAAGGAGTAAGGTTAAGTATTGGATAACGATTAATGAGCAAAATATTTTTACTTCACTTGGCTGGTTAACTGGTATTCATCCACCTGGAAAAATAGATGAGCAAAAAAGTTTTTATCAAGTCAATCATCATATCTTTTTAGCTCATGCTAAAACTGTCATGGCCTTCAAGAAAATAGATCCTGAAGTAAAAATAGGTGCTAGTTTTGCTTATAGCCCAAGTTATGCGATGGATTGTGATCCAGAAAACGCCATGTCAAAAATGGATTTTGATAACTTAAGAAATTATTGGTGGATGGATGTCTATGCTTATGGTCGTTACCCGAAAACAGCTTTTAGTTACTTAGAAAAGAAAGGTATCGCACCTGTTGTGACCACTGATGAAATTGAGATGTTAAAACGGGCTGCTAGCCTAATAGACTTTATGGGAGTTAATTATTATCAAACAACTGTTACAGAAGCTAATCCCTTAGATGGTGTAGGTCCTAATATTAAAATGAATACAACAGGTAAGAAAGGATCAAGCTCTGTTTCCGGTTTGCCGGGTATCTATAAAACACCTAGTAATCCTTATTTATCAACAACAGATTGGGATTGGACGATTGATCCATTAGGATTACGCTATGCTTGTAAAGAAATTACTAGCCGTTATAATTTACCAATCATTATTTCTGAAAATGGGTTAGGTGCCTTTGATACGTTACAAGATGAAAAAACTATTCACGATGATTACCGCATCACATACCTTAGCGCACATATACAAGAGATGATGAAAGCAATGTCAGAAGGATGTGAAGTCTGGGCGTACTGTACATGGTCGTTTACAGATCTACTCAGTTGGCTAAATGGCTATCAAAAGCGTTATGGCTTTGTTTATGTTGATCGTGATGAAGCAGGTGGTTCATTAGACAGAGTAAAAAAAGATAGCTTCTACTGGTATCAAAAAGTAATTCAGAGTAACGGGAAAAACTTAATGTAAAGCACCGTTATCAGCAAATTAATTTAGTAGATTTATTCGCAATCTAGTTATCTTTGATAGTACATGGTCGGTCATCTCAACCACCCACAGCCATTTTATTTGTGGTACAATGATGTCACAAATAAAATGAGAAAGTGTGATGGCATGAACAAAAGAGAAAAAGAATATAGTGATGTACTGGAAGACCTTTATGATTTGGTCTTAGATCCTAGTATTCATGATTATGAAAGAGAACCATTACTAAAAGCAAAGAATGAACTTGAAAAAAATAGCTATTTTCCAAAGGTCATGGCAAATTTGGAATTTGATTTAAGACCATATGCGATTCAGTCCAAATTATCAGAACCTGTTGGTAAATTTTACATGAAAGCATCTACTAAAGGTAGGTTTGATAGAGAATTAGGAAAAGGATTGGCTGCTACGCCAATCACATTTGGGTCTATTTTATAAGCGAAACAAAAATAATGCGCATACAGCATTATTTTTTTAGTTAGCATAATGATATGAACCTTAGGGATTCATGGCAACATAATAAGTTTCGCATGGTGTATAATGGAGATAAGCCATATGAAACTAGGTTTTGTATAATCATGCTTATGCGATGAAGGAGAGTTATGGACAACAAAAAAGAGTACCAGGCATTATTTTCAGAAACATTAGCAAAAATAGACTCAGAAAACAAGAACTTGACCAAAATGAATATTCTTGTCAGCGGGAAAAGTGGTGTGGGCAAGTCAACCTTGATTAATGCTGTCTTTGGTGAAGAGTTGGCTGATACGGGCGTCGGTAAGCCTATGACGAATAAAATCAACCTGATTGCCAAAAAAGGCTTCCCGATACAAATCTATGATACAGTTGGGTTAGAATTAAAAGCAACAAAATTTGATGTCAAATCAATTTTGAAAGTGATATCGAAAAATGATATCAAAAAATTAATCCAGAAAAAACAAAAAACCAAGGGCGCAGATGACGATATCCATGTGGCTTGGTATGCGATTTCAGGCAATAGTGCGAGGATTGAAAAAGTTGAAATTGATTTGATTAATTGGATTATCAATCAAGGGATCCCTGTGATTCTTGTGTTGACAAAAAGCTTTGATCAAACAGAATCAAAGCGTTTAAAACAAGAATTGCTTGATGTTGTACCTAGAGCTTCAGCTGTGATAAGAACATTAGCTAAACCTTCTGATACGACAGATGCTTTTGGTGTTGAAGAGTTGATAGAAACAACCTTTGATGTTTTACCAGATGGGATCAATACAGCTTTTGTACATTCTCAGTCTGCTTGTATCGAGTTAAAGAAGCGTGAAGCACAAAAAGTGGTCACGTCTAGCATGGCAAAGAATTTTGGTATTGGATTTGCCCCTCTTCCTGGTATGGATGCCCCACTCATGATGGGTGCACAAACGGCAATGATCGCCAAAATTACGAATATTTTTGGTGTAGATGTCCGTAAGAAACAGATAGAAACGATTATTTTAAGTATGCTAGGTGTCTACGGTGCTATGATTGCAGGTAAAAGTTTAGCAGGAGGCATTGCTAAGCTAGTCCCAGGTATTGGCACGATTGGTGGGGGGTTAATTTCAGGTAGTGTCGGGATGGTAATTACTGGTGCCCTTGGTCGGACGTATATCGAGCTGATGACTTTGGTTGTAACCAAAAAAGTAGATTTATCAGCCATCACACCAAACGAATTGACAGATATTCTTGTCTCTCTAATGCCTAAATTCTTACCTAATTTTCCAAAGCAGCTGAAACTGAAATAAGAATTTCGCTGGTTAAGGGATAAGTCATCTAGCTAAATATATGAAGTAGATACCCACATAAAAAGAACACACATATCAAGTCATGGTGTTCTTTTTTTCGCTAATGAATCAAATACTTGTAGATCCTGTTATTTGATTTCTGAGATTATATCTGCTATACCTTGGGTAATCGGTGTTGGCGTATGACCTAGTAACGTTTCAAAGTCATGACTTGCCACATCAAGTTCTCCCGCTGCTATATCAGCTTGAATGGCAGTGACAATACCTACGACTGCCTCTGGTAAACCAGCACGAGTTAAGGCTGCTTTGTAATCCTCAACTGTCATAGAAATGGCATCAACCCTTTTGCCACTAGCTGTTTCAAAGGCTTGGTGTAAGTCAGCATAAGTCAACAGTGGCCCTGAGAGTTCATAGGTAGTATTTGTCGTAAAGGGTTGCATTAGGGCATGAGCAGCTGCTTTGGCATAATCTTTTTTGACAGCCCAGCCAACTTTTCCGTTACCCCCAGCGTACACAAATCCTTTACCATCCAATGCATCTTTAAAGATGTTTGTTTCATTTTCTAAGTACCAGTTATTGCGTAAGATTTTATAGCTAATACCAGATGATTTGATTAGAGACTCAGTCACGATATGATCAGGTGCAAGCACAGAGTGAGAATGCTCAGCATTAGCTAAACTGGTATAAACAAGGTGTTTGATGCCGGCTTGTTTTGCAGCCTCAACCACATTTTTATGCTGTACGTCACGGCTCACTGTCTGTCCTGGTGCACCAGATACAAACATGAGTGTCTCAATACCTGAGAATGCCTTAACTAAACTTTGTTCATCAGCATAGTCACCGATACGCACATCATAACCTGCTGCTGCAAAAGGCTCACCTTTTACTTTTGAACGTACGAGAACTGAGATGTCTTTATGCGAGACTGTTTCTGATAATACTGTTAAGATACCATTACCAAGGCCACCTGTCACACCAGTAAGTAAATAAGTCATTGTTAATCTCCTTTATTGTTTAGTTGTAACTTTTTTAGTTACATCTCCTTAATCACATCATAACAAAGAAAAACGGGACTGTCAATTTTAAACACTTGAGATAATAAAAGGACTAATAGTTGTCTAGTTTGACAAGGATTAGTCCTGTATATATTGGTTTGTTTTGTCTAATAGCTGTGCGATTGTTTTCGTTTTTAGAAAGCTCTCGAAGGTCTCTTGTGCCTGTGCTAAGTCATCATCTAAAATCGCATGGATATTTTTGCCCACAGCACAAGCAGGATTAGGGTTATTATGAAAGTTAAAAAGTCCTGCCTCTGGGACAATCTCAACAGCACGATAGACATCGAAATAAGTAATGGCTTCTGGCGATTTAGCCATATTAGCACCACCTTGCCCACGTTTAACAGTGATAATATCAGCTGTTTTGAGATGACCCAGTACTTTACGCACGACAACTGGATTGACACCAATAGACGCAGCCATCAGTTGGCTGGTCATTTTTTCCTTATCTTTTGTGCCAAGAAGCGACAAGATATGTAAAGCAATAGTGAAACGACTGGATAATGGCATGATATCTCCTATCAGGGTAGTGAAGTCTTCTCAATTATAGTGAACGTTAATTTAAATGTCAACTGCTTGCTTTTAGTATTTTAATGACAATTTAATTTGATTAATGTTAGAATGAAGTTATGTAGTTGTTAATTAATAAAAGGAGTCTAGATATGCAGATAGATACGAAGAGATTAAGCTTAAGACCTTTCAAATTATCGGATGCAGAGGATATATTAGGATATTTAGCAGATCCTAAGGTCAACTGTTTTAAGTCTGAAACATTGACATCTTTGGAAGATGCGCAAAAAGATGCACTGAAGAAAAGTAAAGATGATTCAAAAATAGCTGTGGTATTAAAGGATAGTCAAAAGGTTATTGGTGAATTATTTTGTGAGTTTAAAGAGCCAGATACTTATTTTATCGGTTGGCACTTTAATTCGAATTATGAAGGAAAGGGCTATGCAACGGAAAGTGCTAGTGCCATGATTCATGACTTATTTACAACTCAAAAGGCTAGACGGTTAAGTGCCTACATCGAAGATGATAACTATCCGTCTCAAAAGTTAGCTGAAAAACTAGGGATGAGACGAGAAGGCTTATTTTTAGAGTTTATTTCTTTCGTGACGATAGATGGTCAACCAAAATATGAAAACACGTATCAATATGCTTTGTTGAAAAAGGAATGGCTCAGGCAGTAACCAGTAGATCAGTCTTATTTTGGGATGTTGATAGCTATTAAATCTAATTGAGTTTTTATTTCTTTTCGTAGTTCAGTTAAGGAAAATGGATGCATAGAGACGAACGATTATTAGCTGATTATAGGTTTAAAATTCAACGAGTTTTAATTAGACAATGTGTCTAAATTTAGTTATAATAAACATCAGTTAGATAACATATACATATATTCTCTAAAGGTAATATGTCCACCTAGTTTTGGACAGTGTGTATAGATAAGACTGAGGGATAATCGTGATAGATAGAAAAGAACAAACTAAAGTCATGCTTCGTGATGCCATGTCACAGCTTTTACAAGAAAAAGCATTTGATCAAATCACGACCACTGAGTTGGTCAAGGTTGCAAAAATTAGTCGTAGTGGATTTTATACACACTACAAAGATAAGCGAGATATGATAGATGAGTATCAAAAAGCGCTATTTAATAAAATTGAGTATATTTTTGAAAAAAACAAAGGGTTTCTAAAACAAACGATGTTAGAAACTTATGAGTTACTTTATACAAATGATTTGTATGCTGCTTTATTCTCTAAAAATGGCAACCAGGAAAGTCAGCAATTTATGCAAAACCAGTTAAAACTCATTTTAGATCGTTCAGCATTACATGAGAAACATAAATTAGAACAGTTGGATGACTTAGCTGATATTTATGCAACGACTTACTATGCCAATGCTATTTTTGGGTTGACACAAACTTGGATTTATCGCAAACGCAAGGAGTCACCAGAACAAATCGCAAGCTTATTGATGTTACTGGTTAATAAAGGTGATCTATAGCATTAACAGTTACTGTGTCAGTTGTTAAATAAAGGAGAGTAAGTGAAACACATCAAAAATACCTGGAAATTATTTATAATCGATTGGCAACGGATTTTTAAAAATCCAATTGCTATCTTTTTAATGTGCGCATTAATGTTTATCCCATCATTATATGCTTGGTTTAATATCAAGGCACTTTGGGATCCCTATGCCAACACCTCACAATTGCCTATCGCTGTCTATAGTGATGATAAAACGGAAAAATTTCAAGATAAATCGATTAATATAGGCGATGATGTCTTAAAAAATCTCAAAAAAAATAAGCAACTTGGGTGGCAATTTGTTGATTCAAAAGCAACTTTAGATAAAGGTGTCAAATCAGGAAAGTATTACGCTGGGATTTATCTACCATCTGATTTTTCTAAGAATCTACTTAGCTTTACGACAGGCGATATCAAAAAACCAGAAATCGTGTATTCGATTAATGAAAAAATAAATGCGATTGCGCCTAAAATTACGTCAAAAGGGGCCTCGTCTTTACAGAGTCAGATTTCTGAAGAATTTATTAATACAGCCAGTCGGACACTATTTAATACCTTTAATACGATTGGTTACGATTTGGATAAAAATATGGTCAGTATCCAAAAAGTGAAAAGCATGATTCTATCGACGAATGATAATTTGGCAACGATTGACCAATATACACAGCAAGTTGTCACGCTTCACGGAAAACTCCCTGAATTAAAAGGAAAACTTGATAAGGCAAATCAATTCGTTAATTATCTCCCACAAGTGGACGACTTAGGCGATAAAATTGTTAAGCTTGACGATAATATGCCGACTATAAAAAATCAACTTTCAGTCATCATGACCCTGCAAGGTAAAATACCAGAGATCCAAAATGCTGGTAAGCAACTTGCTATGATCGATCAAGATTTTGCGGGTGTACAACAAACGATGACTAATGGGATTCAAGAAGCGAAGCAAGGCCTAACGATTATTCATCAGGTACAGACTGCTTTGCCAAATATAAAAGATCTCGGTAATAAAGCTAATCAATTAGCAGATGTTAGCCTCTCTGCTGCAAATCAGTTTAAAGATGCACTGCCAAGTATCACAAATAGTGTTCAAGTGACACTCCAGTCACTTAAAACAGTTGCTGATTCGACGAGTTCGATTGTGTCAACTATCAAACAGGCTGTTGTGGATGGTGAGCTGACACCAGATGAAAAAGCACAGATTAATCAGTTAATCCAAGCTGCTCAGGCTAATATTAAAACCCAACAAACGGCAATCAGTCATCTCGTTGACTTTATGAAACAGGTCGAAACCAATGCTGGTAATCATGATCTTGACCCAGCAATTACAAGGTTAGAGGGGTTAAGTACAGTACTTGGTCAAGCTAGCGAAAAGCTTGGACAAGTTAATGGTTTTATACAAAGTGGCGACATTGCACAAGTAGAGGCTGTACTGGATGAGATAAATAATCTATCTCAAAACATATCTGCCTTGATTAACCAAATTGATGTATCAGCTATTAGCACAAGTGTTGGGAATGTATTAGATCAATTTATAAAAACTGTAACTGAGGCAAAAGGACTACTTACTCAAGCACAAAGCATTGATTTTGATTCCCTTCTTAATGCGACAAGTCAAACGGTCACGAATGCCATAGCCATACTTGAAAAGTATCAACAAGAGATGCCCGCTATCCAACAAGAAGTTCATGACGCCAATACCATGTTAAACGGTAATATGACGGCCATCGTGGATGGGATAAATAAAGGCGCATCGTTGTACCAAAATGAACTACCAGTTATCTCACAAAAACTAGACCAAGCTGCTGATTTTGTCAAAAATGATTATCCAAGTATTCGCAAAGATCTAACAGATACATTGGGCACGGTAAATCAAAAAATGCCAGATTTAGAAGCGGCTTTGAATCAAGCCAATGATTTGATTGCGAATGACTGGCCAACTATAAAAGCTGGTGTTCAAAAAGCGGCCGATGCCATTAAAAAAGGGGAAAAAGAAATTGACCTCGGCAATATTGTCAAACTTTTAAAATTGGATGCGACAAAAGAAAGTGATTTCTTAACGCAACCTGTGAATATCAAAGAAAATGCGATTTATCCTATAGCAAATAATGGGTCAGCAAGTACACCATTTTATACAGCTTTATGTTTGTGGGTAGGGGCAGTTCTCTTTTCTAGTTTAGCCGTGACGGAAGTTCATATTAAAGATAAGGATAAGGGGCGTTACTCAAAACGTGAGCAGTTCTCTGCACGGATGTTGACCTTTATTGTTGTTGGGATTGCTCAAGCATGTATCGTTACTTTAGGTAATTACTTTGGATTAGGTGTATCTGTTCATAATCCAGTCTATAGTGTCTTGTTTGCGGTGCTTATAGCGATTATCTTTATGATTATGGTTTATGTATTGGCCGGTTTATTTGGCAATATCGGTAAAGGGATTGCCATCATCATACTCGTTCTGTCTATTTCAGGTGGTGGGGGTAACTATCCCATACAAGTATCTGGTAAATTCTTCCAATTTATTAATCCGTTTCTGCCATTTACACATGCGGTTAACTTATTAAGGGAATCTGCTGGTGGTATTTACTGGCCAAATGCCTGGTCTGCTATCTTGATTTTGATTTCAGTTGGTATCGTGTTTTTAGTATGTGGTATCTGGCTGTTTCCACATATTGAGCCAACTTCTAAAAAAATATCAGAAGCTGCACAAAAAAGTCATATTTTCCATTAAAAAACAATCACATGTTAGGATGTGATTGTTTTTTTCATGGTCAATTTTTGCTATCATCTAGTATTTGAGCTACAATGGATGTACTATGAGTATATAAAAATGGAGGTTTTTCGTGAGGCGCTTATTAAAATATGCACGGGATTATCGTAAACAAATTATCCTAGGACCTTTTTTCAAATTTTTGGAGGCAGTATTTGAGTTAGTCTTGCCTTTATTAATGGCAAGATTAATTGATAAAGGGATACGTGCTGATAACAAAGTTGTACTCTGGCAAACAGTTGGTTGGATGGTTGCGATGTCAGTCATTGGTCTGGGTTGTGCACTCATCTGTCAGTATTATGCCTCTATCGCATCACAAGGATTTGGTACTGTCCTTCGTAATAAATTGATGAGGCAGATTAATCAGTTATCTCACAAAGAGTTAAATCGCTTTGGCACAGATACACTGATTACGCGGTTAACCAGTGATATCAACCAATTACAATTGGCTATTGCCATGTTAATTCGCTTAGTTGTGAGAGCACCTTTTCTAAGTGTTGGGTCTGTGATTATGGCTTTTTATATTGATTGGCAGACTGGATTAATTTATTTGATATTGTTGCCAATATTTTGTGTGATTCTCTATTTTATTGTTCGCTACAGTGTACCTTTGTATCAACGTGTGCAAAAGAAATTAGATGAACTTAATGAATTAGTGAATCAAAATTTAAGTGGTGTTCGTGTCATTCGTGCATTTGCTAGGCGTAAACGAGATGTAGTGCAATTTAACGAATCATCTGATGACTTGGCAAATGTCTATCAACGTGTGACGAATTTATCGGCCCTTTTATCTCCAGCCACAACACTTGTGATGAATCTGGGTATTGTGGCCTTGATTCTTATCGGTGGCATAAAAGTTAATACTGGACGTCTTACACCTGGTGAAGTATTAGCCTTGATTAACTACATGAATCAGATGCTGTTGGCCTTAATTGTTGTGTCAAACTTAGTTGTCATCTTTACTCGAGCAGCAGCATCTGCAGCTCGAGTAAATGAAGTATTAGATCAAGAAACAGCTTTGCATCAGCCTGAAAATGCTAAAGTAGCGCCAGATCAAGATGACTTTGTATCTTTTGAGAAAGTTGATTTTCGATATGAAGCAAAAGCAGGTCTTGCGCTACAAGATATCAGCTTTTCATTGAATTCAGGTGAATTTTTGGGTATTACAGGTGCAACAGGTAGTGGTAAGACTACTCTGACTCAACTAATCCCGCGCTTTTATGATGTTGCAGCAGGTCGTGTATTGGTAAATGGTTTAGATGTTAGAGAGTGGGATTTGCAGCGCTTGCGACAACAAATGGGGTTTGTGCCGCAGACATCGGTTTTGTTTCATGGGACGATTCGTGATAATTTACAGTGGGGGAATCCTAGTGCGACAGATGATGATTGCTGGCAAGCACTTACGACAGCTCAGTGTCGTGAATTTGTAGAAAAATTATCAGAAGGGTTAGATACGATGGTGATGGAAGGTGGAAAAAACTTTTCAGGAGGTCAAAAGCAACGGTTGAGTATTGCACGTGCCTTAATTCGTAAGCCACGGTTGTTGATTTTAGATGACTCACTTTCTGCTCTAGATTATCAGACTGATTTAGCGCTAAGACAAGCACTTGCCAGTGATTTAAATAGCGCGGTCATCATCATTTCTCAACGTGTTCGCTCGATTCAGCATGCCAAACAGATTCTTGTGCTAGAAAATGGTCGTTTAGTTGGTAAAGGAAGTCATGATGACTTATTAGCTCACTCACCAGAATACCAAGCAATCGTTACTTCTCAGGAGGAAACACATGAATAAGCAACAAACTAATCATTCACTACGTTTTTTTCTCTCATATCTAAAAGGGTTTCCTATCGAGATTATTTTATCTATCGTTTGTGGTCTTGCGAGTGGTGTGACAGTCGTTTTGATGACTTATTACATTGGGATTAGTGTTGACCAAATGACGCAAGAAGGGCAAGTAGATTTTATCGCCATCAGACATATCTTAACTTTATTTATTGGCGTTTTAATCATCACAGTTATCAGTCAGTGGATTTTACAACGCTTGAGTAATCGCCTTGCCTATCGATCTGTAGCGGTTTTACGAAAGGATGCTTTTACCCATCTCAATAAATTACCTTTAAGATACTATGATTCGACAGTACATGGTGATATTGTTAGTCGCTTTACCAATGATATGGATAATATTTCATCAGCTAGTGCTGCAGTGTTTAACCAAGTATTTTCTGGAGCTACCATTGTAGTTATTGCCTTATGCTTCATGCTCTACTTGAGTCCGATGTTAACCCTTGTTGTGTTAATTGCGACGCCGATTATTTTTCTAGTTTCTTGGATTGTGGCACGCGCGTCTCAACAAGACTTTGTCAGTCAGCAACGTATCATAGGTCAAGTGTCTGGTTTTATCACAGAAATGATTGGCAATCAAAAAACGGTCAAAGCATTTCAACGCGAACAGATTAATCAGTCAGAATTTGAGACGATGAACCAAGAACTTTATGTAAAAGGACAAAAAGCGCAATTCTCTTCTGCTTTAACCAATCCTTTATCACGTTTTGTAGATCATTTGGCTTATTTAGCGGTAGGCTGTGTGGGTGGTCTTCTAGTGTTAAATGGGTCAACTACTGTGACCATTGGTATCATTTCTAGTTTTACCATATATGCCAGTCAATTTACCAAACCCTTTATTGAAATTTCAGGGATAACCGTACAAATTCAAACAGCTTTTGCTGGGCTAAGACGAACACAAGAATTACTTAATCAGACAATCGAGGAACCGGATTCTGCGGATGCAAGCGTCTTGAGTCATCCAAGAGGCGAGATCGAGTTTCGTGATGTTAGTTTTGGCTATAATCCTGGTCAGACCTTAATTTCTGATTTTTCACTAAAAGTAGCACCAGGCGAAATGATTGCGATAGTGGGCCAAACTGGCGCAGGAAAATCAACCTTAATTAATTTATTGATGCGGTTCTATGATGTGGATAAAGGTGCTATCTTAGTTGATGGCACAGATATTAGACACATCACACGAGATAGTTTGAGACAAAGTTTTGGGATGGTTTTGCAGGATACTTGGCTATTTGGCAGCTCTTTAAGAGAAAATCTAAGATATGGTAAACAGTCGGCCACTGATGATGAGATATATAAAGCTTTGAAAGCGGTATATATGTATGACTTTGTGAATCGTTTACCTGACAAACTAGACACACAAATAGGCGCGCAGGCATTGAAGATTTCTGAGGGACAACGTCAGTTATTGACGATTGCTAGAACGATGATTAGTGAACCTAGTATGCTGATCCTTGATGAGGCGACGAGCGCGGTTGATACTTTAACGGAACAAAAAATTCAACAAGCATTTATGAGCATGATGACTGGTCATACAAGCTTTATCATCGCACACAGACTGTCAACGATAAAAAACGCTGATAAAATTCTTGTTTTAAATCAAGGTCAAATCGTAGAGATTGGTAGTCATGATGAATTGATGAAAAAACAAGGCTATTACTTTAAGTTACAACAAGCTCAGTTTGCACAGTAAAGCGATAACTATCGTCTATCAATCAGGTTTAGATTAACTGACTTGCATCTTAGCTTACAAGTTTGTTATCATTATCAACGATCAAGTCTGAGATTTTTCTCGGATTTTTTCGTATAATGAACATAGTATATGTTAAAGTATTGGAGAAAAAGAATGAAAACACGTGGATTTGAAGTCATCACAGCTTACCAAGATAAAGGCATTGAAATACCAGTTAGAGGTACAGCACATGCTGCTGGATATGATTTTGCTGCAGCGGAAACTGTAGAGATTGCACCTGGTGAGATAAAACTGATTCCAACTGGTATCAAGGCTTATATGCAAACTGGAGAGGTATTATATCTCTACGATCGCTCATCAACACCTCGAAAAAAAGGGTTGGTTCTTGCGAATAGTGTAGGGGTGATCGATAGTGACTACTATAATAATCCTAATAACGAAGGTCATATTTTTAGTCAATGCTTAAATATCACAGATAAAACAGTGACCGTTACTAAAGGTGAGCGGATTATCCAAGGTGTCTTCATGCCGTTTTTAATTGCAGATGATGATGATGCCTCAGGTGTACGTGTAGGTGGATTTGGGAGTACTGGCAGTTAATTTTTTTTAGTATGATGCCGTCGTGTCAGAAAAAATAGCAGACAGACCTGTAAAGGATTTTGAAAATAAACGATATAAAAAATAGGAAGAGATAAGACAGTGGCTAAAAGCAAATCAACATTTATTTGTCAATCTTGTGGGTACCAATCCCCTAAATATCTTGGTCGCTGTCCAAACTGTGGCGCTTGGAGTTCTTTTGTCGAAGAGGTCGAGGCTAAAACCGTTAAAAATGCGCGTGTCACGTTGGCTGGTGAAAAGGCTAGACCTGTGAAACTGGGTGAGGTTGAGAGTCTAGATACACCTCGTGTGCTTACAGATATGGGAGAATTCAACCGCGTCTTAGGTGGTGGTGTTGTCCCAGGTAGCTTGATATTGATTGGTGGAGATCCAGGAATCGGTAAATCTACGATTCTATTACAGGTATCAGTGCAGTTAGCACATCTAGGCCGAGTGCTTTACGTTTCTGGCGAAGAATCTGCCCAGCAAATAAAGATGAGAGCTGAACGCTTAGGCGATTTGGACTCGGATTTTTATCTATATGCTGAAAATAATATGGAACGTATCAGAAGTGAGATTGAAAAATTACAACCTGACTTTTTGGTAATAGATTCGATTCAAACGGTCATGAGTCCAGAAATCACAGGCGTACAAGGCTCGGTTAGTCAGGTACGTGAAGTGACGGCAGAGTTACTTCAAATCGCTAAAACCAATAATATAGCGACTTTTATTGTCGGACATGTCACCAAAGAAGGTAGTCTTGCGGGTCCTAGGATGTTGGAACACATGGTAGATACTGTACTCTACTTTGAAGGTGAACGTCAGCATACCTTTAGGATTTTAAGAGCTGTGAAAAATCGTTTCGGATCAACCAATGAAATCGGTATTTTTGAAATGCAGTCCCAAGGTCTAGTAGAAGTCACGAATCCAAGTGAACTATTTTTAGAAGAACGACTTGAAGGGGCGACGGGATCTGCCATCGTTGTATCGATGGAAGGGACCAGACCGATCTTAGTTGAAATTCAATCTTTAATTACCCCTACAGTTTTTGGTAATGCAAGACGAACGACATCTGGTTTGGACTTTAACCGTGTTAGTTTGATTTTAGCAGTATTGGAAAAACGTGCAAATCTACTCTTACAAAATCAAGATGCCTATCTAAAATCAGCAGGTGGTGTCAAGTTAGATGAGCCGGCTATTGATTTAGCGATCGCAGTAGCCATCGTGTCCAGCTATAAAGAAAAAACAACACCAGCAGATGTGGCGTTTATAGGGGAAATCGGCTTGACAGGAGAAATTAGACGCGTCAACCGCATCGAAAGCCGTATTAATGAAGCAGCTAAACTAGGGTTCAAAAAAATTTATGTCCCGCAAAATTCGGTGTCAGGTGTAACGATGCCAACCGGTATAGAAGTCGTTGGCGTCGCAACCTTAGTTGACGTATTACAAAAAGTTTTTAACACTTAAGAGATTAAGCAAGAAATTTTAAGTAAAATATGTTAAAATTAAAAAGTGTAAACATTTCGACAGCATATGTGAGTATGATGTTGACTAACTCGTATCGATGGTAATACAAAAATAGATTATGATACCACCGTTTTTAGGTCATAATCAATAAAGGAGAGGCACATGAAGCGTATTATTATTCATGTCTTGATGGTCATCGTTGGTGCAACGATTGGCGATGCATTTTTGCCTGAATTTTGGACATTAATTGATCAAAGACAGTTTCAAAACAATGTAGTAGTTAACAGTTTAATCGGCGCAATTATTTTTCTGATTTTTTCTATTTTATTTATTAGACTATTACTTAACTTTGTTGAACAAATTGATAAAATCGTTGCAACGATTAATATCCCAACGATCACCTTAGGGTTTATGGGGGGTGTTTTAGGGCTGGTTATTGGTGCGATTGCAAGTATTCCACTGTGGATATTGCGCATCCCAATTTTATCAACTATTATTCCTTTTTTACTGATGATGTTGGCAGTTTATGTCGGCTACAGTGTTTCTACAAAAAGAGAAACTGATATCCTTAATTTCTTTAGCAAAAGGAAATCATCTCTTGCAGTTAAACCAGAAAAAGTAGATAGAAGAGATAAACGTAAAATTAAAGGATATGCTAAATTATTGGATACTAGTGTATTGATAGATGGTCGTATATTGGATATCCTCAAAACAGGATTTCTAGATGGCGATATTATCGTCCCTAATTTTGTTTTACTAGAATTACAGCTACTATCTGATAGTAATGATAATCTTAAACGTGCCAAAGGTCGAAGAGGTCTGGACTTAGTAAACGACATGAAAGAAGTTGCGAAAGTGACTGTATCTGCTAAGGATTATCAAGATATTCATGAAGTAGATACAAAGCTTTTACGCTTTGCATCTGAAACAGGGGCAGCCTTGGTCACAAATGATTTTAATCTTAACAAGGTTGCAGAAATTCAAGGTGTAAAAGTTTTAAACATTAACGATTTAGCAAATGCTGTCAAACCGCAGTTGATTGTAGGAGATACACTCGCTCTTACGATTGTTAAGAAAGGAACTGAAAGACGTCAAGGCATCGGTTATTTACCAGATGGCACGATGATTGTTGTCGAAGATACAGCAGATATGTTAGATAAGACAGTAACTGTTGAAGTAACGAAATCACTGCAAACATCTGCTGGACGCATGATCTTTGGTGAGCTTGTAAGATGAGACAAGAAAGTAAAAAAAATTATAGTGCTATCATCTTAGCCGCCGGTTCAGGTAGTCGGATGGCTGCAAATCAAAATAAAATATTTTTGAAATTAGGCGATAAAGCGATTTTTGAGTATTCTCTAGACTTATTTTTATCTGACCCAGACTGCCAATCTATCCTACTTGTAGGAAAACCAGAAGAGAAAGCCTATTTTTCAAGATTTTTGTCCGAAACGGTTCTATTTGTCCCAGGTGGTGCTGAAAGACAAGATTCGGTCAGACATGCTTTAGCGTTAGTTACGAGTGGGAATGTGATGATTCATGACGGTGCAAGACCGTTTGTGACAATGTCGCAGTTAAACCTACTAAAGGGACAGGAAAATGCTATTTTGGCTGTGCCTGTCAAGGACACGATCAAACAAGTCGCACAAAATCATCAAATTCATCAAACAGTGCCGAGAGACGCACTTTGGGCGGCGCAAACTCCTCAGTTTTTTGAGACTGCATTGATTAAAAAAATGCATGATACAGCTAAGTTAGAAAATTTTTTAGGTACTGATGATGCTAGCTTGGTAGAAGCATATGCTACTAATGCTGTGGCGATTGTTAGCGGATCTTATGAGAATATCAAAATCACAACACCAGAAGACCTTATTTTTGGGGAAGCGATTTTGACACATCGGATGAGACAAGAAAGTTGTGATAAGTTAGAGGCGAGGTAAAGGGGACTAGATGCATTCATTTAAAATTGGACATGGGTATGATGTTCATCAACTTGTTGAGGAACGTGCCTTGGTTATTGGTGGCGTAACAATTCCTTATGATAAAGGCTTGTTGGGTCATTCTGATGCTGATGTGTTGTTACATGCTATCACTGACGCCATTATTGGTGCATTAGGTATGGGTGATATCGGCCATGCGTTTCCAGATACTAATCCTGAGACCCAAGGCATTGCCTCTACAAAAATCTTGGCTGATATCTATGATATGATGCGTGAAAAAAGGTATGCTATCGGTAATATCGATGCGACAATATTAGCTGAAGCACCTAAGATGGCCCCTCACTTACAGCAAATGAAACATAATATTACTTTGATTTTACATACAGATGTTGCAAATATTAATATAAAAGCGACGACAACAGAAAAGTTAGGATTTGTCGGTAGGCAAGAGGGAATGGCTTGCGAAGCAGTTGTATTACTTGTCCATCAGTAATCTTTGATATAACAAATGATTAAGAAAAAAGTTGCGCATGAGCTGCAAGTTTAATTGGTAAGATTAAAAACGAGCTAGACACGATATGTGTTTAGCTCGTCTTTTTTATGGTCTATAAGTAGAAAGTATAACAAGCATGCTAACCAATAATGAGACTATGTAGCTTTGCTTAAAGCTGCATGATATGAGTAATTTTAAAGGTTAGACTAAAATAGGTCCTATTTTCTTTTTACCCGTCAACTTTATATAATATATATTGTTAGAAAAATAAATATTATATAAAAATAAAAGTTAATTTATAACTAATATTATAAAACGTGTTATACTAATGTTAAATCAAAAGTATGAGTTTAGGGTTTAAGATTAGATGTTAAAAAATGGAGGAAATTTATGTCAAGTGGACAAATAAAATCAAGTACCGTTGTAGCGACTTCGGCGATCCAAGAATTAGTTGGTTTAGACGCTACAAAGTTACAAAATAACCAAGTAGAATTTGGCTATACAAGTGGTATTTCCGGTATGGAAAATGCACGTCAGACGGCAAATCAAATGTTACAAGCAGTCGGCGAATTTAGCTCAGCAGTTTTAAAACAAGCGAATAAGTTTCCTGAACTTGCCCAGAAAATTGAAAAACGAGATGTAGAAGATGCTAAACGTTGGGGAGGGAATTAGATGGTACGCGATATAAACTCAGATAGACGTTTTGAGCTTGAAAGAGATATTCGTGAGATTGAACGCAAAGAAGATGAATTTGTTCAAATGAAAAATCAGTTTGAGCGTTCTTTGGAACAATTTTATCAGAATTTTCAACGTTTATCTTATCAAAATGAAGCGCTACTTCAAAAAGATGTATCTCTAGGCAATCAGAAAACTGCCAACGATTTACAAGAACATCAAGTGCTAACTCAACATATGAGTAGATATGTGGCGTCACAGCTAGAAGCATTAAATCACGCCGCTCGTCAAGTTCGTCAATCAATGAACGATGAAAGAGAAGATCTACTGGGAGAAAGGAATCATCTGCCATGGGAATGAGGTTTAGCACGCAAGATTCTGAACAGTTAATTCAAGCGATGAAAAATAATGTTCAGATAGCCAATACCGTTACAGATAGATTGTCCAGTGGGTGTGACCATTTAATTCAGACACTTAATTCTGGAGAACTAGAAGGGGCTGCTTATACAGCAGGAAAAGGACTTTTTTCAGAGGTCATCATTCCGTCCATCAAAAAGTTACAAAGTGCGATAGATGATATTCAAGCTGAAATAAGTGCATATGAATACGCCCATTCAGTTGTCGCAGAGTATGACACGCTGGATATGAACAATCTGAAAAAGCAGCTAAATATTAAGTACCAACAACTAGATGAAGTAGAGGCACAATTAAGACGAAATCAAGATTTCTTTCATCAAACACAGTCTTTATTTGTAGGAAATTTGGGTGATGTTTGGGCACAAAATTATGCTCTTGAGCAGTTAAAGCAACACTTAGAAATAGGAATAGAAGATGTTAAAACACGCATAAATAAGTTAGAGTGGTTTGTATCAGACGTTTCCAAATACTTTTCCGACAGCTTGCAAGTGCTCAATCTTGCGATAAAAGGTGCAACAGAACTTAGTAAACTAACTGTTGACATCAATGGGAATTATTATAGTAACGGAGCGGATATGAGTTGGCTTTCGTCCATGACGAAAACAACTATTCACACTTATGGCATGGGCGATGATCCAATGTTGACTTTAATCAGGCGAAATGCAAAAGAATTGATGTTGTCGGAAAAAGGAGAAGCCTATTACCGTAAACAACTTCAGTCGTTGTTGGCAGGAGCAGATGCTAAGGATTGGCCCTTACTCATTCAATCTTATAACGGCTCGTTACTTTTTGACGATGACGGGAACATTCTTTTTGTCAGCCCTGTTCAATATGTCCAAGGCGATATATGGCTAGTCTTAAAAAATGGAAAAGTAGACAGTGATTATACGACTCAATTGAATCAAGAACGTGCCAATCAATTTTGGGCGAGCTTGGGAGATAATGCGTTGGAAATCTTTTCAGGACTTGCGAGTGTGTTAGGTGGCACTGCGACAGGTCTAGGCAGTACAGTCTTAGGTGCTGGAGGATTTGCCTTAGCGTTGCCAAGTGGAGGGACTGTGACTGTACCAGCTGAAATGGCAGCTGCAGCAGGATTTGCCATATCCGGTACACTTATAACCGGTGGGACGATTGCCATAAGTGATGCTTTTTCAAAAATGGCAGTGACAAATGCAAATATTGAGATTAGTTTTGCGAAGGATTATGATAATTATACCGGAGGAATTCAGAGGAGTGGGCGTCAAAAAGGGAATGCACCACGAAGTTCACAGGCCCAAAATAAACAAATAGATGATATTGTTAAGAAATATAAATTATCTAAAATGCAAAGGAAAAGATTGCATAGCGAAATTACTGGTCAAGGATATGGTTTTAAAGAAATTGTAGAAATTGCAAAGGAGATTGCAAATGGAAAATAAATTAAAAGAACTAATCGGATTAGAAGTTAAAGAAAGTAATTCGGGTGGTTCAGCAGGTTCAATATTGGTTATCGGATTGGAAAATGAAATCTATTTTTATATTGTATGTATGTGGCGAATTAGCAAAAATGAGAAAGTTTTGGTTACGTCATCAGATTCATTTGAATTTCCAAATGGACTAATTATCAAAGAAAGCGGAAAATATTCAGGGAAAGTTATTGATTTTTCTCTTTCGCAGTTCTACGATCTAACTTTGACTTTAGATACCGGATATAAATTGGAAATTTTTTGTGATATAGGTCATTCACTAGATGAGTACCCTCTAAATTGGGAGCTAAATTTCCCACAAGAAAACCTTTCTTTAAAGATTAATAATCATTTTCAACTATTACAGTCAAAATATGATGAAGAGGAAAATAAAGATGAGTTTAAGCCTAGCTTTGATTTGTTAGATGATTTAAATTGACTTTAACTATCCACAGTTCAAGAGATAAGTGAGGTAAAATAATGAGACTATATATGAAAAGTGATTACAGTAAAAAATCCTTTATATTTGAAGGGGATTTGTAGAAAATCTGTATTCTGAAAGCACAGAAGATGGGCAACTACAGTTGGTTATTTTAATGGGGACATGCCGTTACAAGAGGACTTGTACCTGAGTATCACATTTTATAAAGAGAACGAAGCAGATAGGATTAGGCCAATTAGAAGATGTGAATATAGCAATGCACTCGAGAAAGAGGAAACTATCAATTATCAATAAAAAAGGTAAGTGTTTACAGATCCTTACAACACATTTAAATCTTTTAACAGTTGATAAATATACTATTTACATTGCAGCTATTGAGGTAGCAAAAGCACTTAATAGTAAAATCAGTGAAGATGACACAAAAGCGTGGTTGAATCAAGAAGTCAATTAAATTCGTCATCAGGATATTTTGACTTTGAGCTATGATTAGTCAACTGAAAAAAGTATGGTAAAAGTAAGGCACATTGAAGTGATAGGCCCCGACTTGGCGAGAAGATAAGGTAGGAGCAAAAGCGCCTTTATCGTTGCTTACTTTACTGCCATTATCAGTAGCAATAACGCTTCAAATAACAGTTTAGAAAGGTACTAGACAAATTGTAAGAAGAAGGCGAGCCGCTGTGGTATGAAGATTTAATAATTGAAGTAGCCGTAGACTTGCTTGAATCTGATAGGGTGTTAATTAAACGCCCTATTTTAGTCGATGAAAAAGGTCATATTTTTACCAGTAGGTATAGAGTCGATAGACGAAAAGACGCCAATAACCATATTGGCGCTTTTTTTGATATTTTGGTAGAATAGGAATGACTATTTTAAGGAGAAGAAATGACAAATAAAATTCGTGTGCGTTATGCACCATCACCTACAGGACTTTTACATATTGGTAATGCTAGAACAGCGCTATTTAATTATTTATATGCGCGTCATCATGGCGGAGACTTTATCATTCGTATCGAAGATACTGACCGTAAACGCCATGTTGAGGATGGCGAGCGCTCTCAACTAGATAACTTACGCTGGTTGGGGATGGATTGGGATGAATCACCAGAAACGCATGAGCGTTACCGTCAGTCTGAACGTTTGTCACTATATCAATCATATATCGATGAGCTATTAGCATCAGGTCATGCTTACCATTCTTATAAAACAGAAGATGAGATTGCAGCTGATCGTGAAGCGCAAGAAGCTAAAGGACTTCCTCCTGTTTACATTAGCGAATATAAAGGTATGTCTGAAGATGAAGTGACTGCTTATATTGCTGAACGTAAAGCAGCCGGTATCGAACCGACAGTGCGTATCAAAGTACCTGAAGATGCAATCTATAAATGGCATGATATCGTTAAAGGCGATATCGAATTTGAGGGTAAAAATCTTGGTGGTGATTGGGTTATTCAAAAACGAGATGGCTATCCAACCTATAATTTTGCGGTAGTGGTAGATGATCACGATATGCAGATTTCTCACGTTATTCGTGGAGACGATCACATCGCAAATACACCCAAACAGTTAATGATTTATGAAGCACTAGGCTGGGATGTACCTGAATTTGGTCATATGACGTTGATTATTAATTCAGAGACAGGTAAAAAATTATCAAAACGTGATACAAATACGTTGCAATTTATCGAAGATTATCGTAAAAAAGGCTATTTACCAGAAGCCGTCTTTAACTTTATCTCACTATTAGGTTGGAATCCTGGTGGAGAAAAAGAAATCTTCTCACAAGCACAATTAATCGAGTTATTTGATGAAAAACGCTTATCAAAATCTCCTGCTGCTTTTGATCAAAAGAAATTAGATTGGTTAGATAACGACTATATCAAAAATAGTGAGCTAGATACGATTTTTGCATTAGCGGCACCATTCTTGAAAGCAGCAAATCGCTTTGATGATAAATCGAAACATTTAGTGGCGTTATACCAACCACAATTAAAATCAATAGATGAAATTGTGCCACTAACAGATTTGTTCTATGCTGATTTTCCTGAACTGACAGATGAAGCGAAAGACGTGTTAACAACTGAAACTGCTCCTGTTGTTTTAAAAAGTTTTAAAGAAAAGTTAGAAAACTTGGCTGAAGCTGATTATGTAAAAGATAACATCTTCCCTTTGATCAAAGCTGTTCAAAAAGAAACAGGTATCAAGGGCAAAAACTTATTTATGCCAATTAGAATTGCTGTATCAGGTGAAATGCATGGACCAGAGTTACCAGATACGATTTACCTATTAGGTAAAGCAAAAGCCGTTAGTCATCTCGCACAATTTATAGACTAAATAGTTACCCAAATAAAAGAACTCAAAAAGAGAACAAATCAGATTTGTTCTCTTTTTTATTGCTATATATCGCCGTGATAGGCGTTGATTTAAAGTTGATTCACAAAAAAATCAAATATGTTACGTTCGTCACTGATATTAGCCCAAGTCCCTTCGGGATGCCACTGGACACCCATTAAACGATGTGACTTGCTCTCTACAGCTTCAATGACACCATCACTGGCATGAGCGATACTGACTAAGTCATCTGCTAATCTATCTATCATTTGATGATGATAGGAATTCACGTGATAAGTTGCAGGTAAAAAATCTAAACTAGAGTCAGGATCAATCTCCACAGTATGTGTTGTGAAGTGTGATTTTGTTGGTGCTTGTAGATGCTTGATCGTTGGTGTCTGCATCAGAGATAAATCCTGGTATAAGGTACCGCCTAATGCCACATTAAGCAGTTGATGACCACGACACACCCCTAGTAACGCTTTATCTTGTTTGATCACTTCTTTTATAACTGCTAATTCAAACCTGTCACGATCAGGATTTGTATTCCCCAACAGTTTATGGGGATCTTGTCCGTAAAATTGAGGCGAGACGTCTTCTCCTCCAGTTAAAAGTACTTTATCTACTAGACTGATGTAGTGAGGCAGATGGTTCAGATCTTTATCAATTGGTATCATAATTACAGACGCACCAACGCTTTGTAAGACATCTATAAATGCTGTGCGTGTATATGTGACAGGAAATTCGTGGAAGGGGAATTCAGGTGTACTGAGAAATTGTGACCCAATAATGCCTATGGTTGTCATGTGTTAACTCTCTTTCGGAATATATAGTCGTGATTTTTCTAGATTAATGTCATACGTGACCTCACGATTATCACGTATGGTATGTTCGAAATCGGTACTGTAAAGGACTAAGCGTAATGTATCGTTTGCTTGAAAATCATAGATAGTAGGTTGTAAACGCATCTCAACTCTCATCCATTCATTGGGTGTAACCGTGTTGATTTCTGTTAATTTCTGGCGATTTTGAAGATTCATAAAGCCTTTTGTGACAACTTGATAAGGTGAGTCTACTAAACTGAGCTCACGTAAGTCATCTAACATAAAGTTTTGACCACGATCAATCACTTTGCTAGCTAATAGGCGACTCGTGTCAGTTAATCGTTTTTTGTTGCCAAAGTCTAAAATTTGAGCTGACAAGATACCCTTACTATCGTTTAACTTGATGTTAAGGGTTAAGACAATCTGACCGTTGATTCTTAGTTTTTCAGGCATATGGATGTCAATAATTGTCGCATTGGCCTCACCTAAAAATAGGTCAGATTTGAATTGCTTAAAGTTATTAGCATACGCCTTAAAGCATATATCAGGATAGTGATTATCAAAGTGTTCAATATCACCTTTATAACCAAGTTGGATGGTTTCGATATTTTGGGCACCAAAATCTGGCAAGGATAGAAAACTCTGCTCGACATTGTTTTGTTGCCAGATGACAGGTGGGAGTGTTAACGTTAGCTCACGTGATAATAATTTTGCAGAAAAATAAGCATTGATCGTTTCTGAAAAATCAATTGATTGCCAATTGTTCATATAAATATGACTACCTTGATGTAGAAAAGCATGTTTAGTGACATCTTTAGGCAAGTTATGCCAAAAATTAAACGCATGAGAAGTAGTGACATTAAAATCTTGAAGTCCGTGGACAATCAGCACATCAGCTTTGACTTTGTGAATATTTGGTAAGTAGTTGCGATCATGCCAAAAACTGTTATAATCCCCTGAGTCACGCTCCAAGTGTTTGGTCATCGCGTCTAAATTGTGTTGATACGTTAGATTATTTTTGGCAAAGTCTGCAGCATCTAGATTTTTAGAGTAGGTTAACGCTGCTAAGACATCTAAGTCTTCTCCTGGAAAACCACCAGGACTGCGAACTAACCCATTTTCACGATAGTAATCATACCAATTTGTAATACCAGCTTCAGCAAGGATAACGTCAAGACCGTCGATACCAGTTGTTGCAGCGCCGTAGGCGAGTGTACCGAGATAAGATTTCCCAGTCATCGCGACATGACCGTTAGCCCAATCAGCTGTTGTTGTGGACGTTTTTTGGCGTGAGGTAAATCCACGTGTACGACCATTTAACCAGTCAATGACGGCTGTGATACTCAACACCTGCTGATAATCACCAGATGTTTGAAAACCATCAGACCCAAGTGTCCCAACACCTGCGACATAGATTGAGGTAAATCCCCGTGCTAACAAGTAATCATTCAGTGAATAAGTCCAACTGTGTGTGAAGTGCTCTAACTCTAGTTTTTGATCTCTAGGTGGCACTGCTGATGTGTCATAGTCAGGCAATTTACGATCACTAGTTGGGAGATCGATAATATGAGGTGTTTTTTGAGTTAAAGACTGTGTCATATCATGCAGTTGTGCGTCATTTGCATGCTCGTTAATCCCTAAATGATAAGGGCTTGCAGTCATCACAACAGGTAATTTACCGTCAAAATGCGGGCGAATAATCTGTACTTTAATGAGGTCATAGCTGCCTTTATCTTGCGTATCAACTGGACTTTCAATATATACAACTTCGCGTATTAAGTTTTGTGTATCAAAAGTGGCAAGAGATTTATCGTTAAAAAAATGATAACAATTATCAATAGGGATTAGCCCTTCTGATACCAGATGCTCAACTAATGTCATGCCATTTTTTTGTCTAGAATTCAATAGTAAATAAATCGCACTTACCATCACTGAACTGTCGGAGATATCAGCTGTCACATCGACTAATGGTAGCTGAATCTGTCGTGCAAATGATAAGGCATCAGTAAATTCAAAGTCAAAATTAGCAACGAACCCAAGTAACTGTAAGCCAATACCATAGAAAATGTCCCACGTTAAAGAGGTATCTGCACTAAAAAAATCAAGTAATGTCTGTGTTTTACTAGTAGCTAGAGTCGTTAAGTCAATAGGAGATGATAGTATAAAGTGTTTGAGTTGTGACTTAGGTGCTAAATCAGCTTTAAAGCTAAAACCCAGTTCAGACAACTCTACTAGTTGTTGAGCTGGCGATTTGTCGACAATAGAAAAGTGATTAAGTTGCATGTTACCTCCTTAAAATACTAAGATTTATTATATAAAAATAGCTGAGTTGTGATGATATCATAAAAGCAATCGTTTAAATTATAACAAAATAGTCACAGTATCCGCGTAAATACTACTCAAAAAATGATGTATGACTGATAAATTGAAAAAATGCTGCAAGTTAGTTTTTAATCAGAGACCAATAGACATAACGTTTTACTAAATTTTCGTTAAGGCTTGGTTTAATTTATAGCTTAAATTAAACTTAATTATAATGTAAACGCTTTCCTATGCTTTACATGGTATGTGTTTTCTGATAAACTTATATAGTATTAACAATAGCAATTTATTAATTTTTTTTGAGTGTAAATTTTGCTTCTCAAATTAATCGGTACAACAATTATACTAAAGGAGATTACGAACAAAAATGGACGTAACATGGATGACAAAATACCTCGCTGAGTTTCTTGGCACAGCGATTCTAATTATTCTTGGTAATGGTGCAGTAGCAAACGTTGACCTTAAAGGGACTAAAGGATATGCGTCAGGTTGGATGACTATCGCTTGGGGATATGGTTGTGGGGTTATGATCCCTGCTTTGATGTTTGGTAATGTTTCAGGTAACCACATCAACCCTGCGTTCACATTAGGACTTGCAGCATCAGGTTTATTTCCTTGGGCACATGTGGCACAATACATCATTGCGCAAATATTAGGTGCAATGGTTGGTCAAGCAGTTATTGTGATGGTTTATCGCCCGTTCTATTTGAATACAAATAATCCAAACCATATTCTTGGTACTTTCTCAACAATTGATAGTTTAGATAATGGTTCAAAAGAGAGCCGTCGTTCTGCTACGATTAATGGGTTCTTAAATGAATTCTTTGGTTCATTTGTCCTTTTCTTTGCTGCATTAGGCTTAACTAAAAACTTCTTTGGTGCTGAGGTTGTACCTGGAATTGAAAAGTTATTAGCTCAAGGTGGTAAAGCTGTAAAAGTTGCAGATATGGATATGCCAACAAAAATTCAACAAGGGATTACTGGTTTAACAAGTGGTAACGCAGGTTCCCTTGCAGTTGCTCATATTGCACTTGGTTTCTTAGTGTTAGCACTTGTTGCAGCACTTGGTGGCCCAACAGGTCCAGGTCTAAATCCTGCACGTGATTTAGGACCTCGTATGTTGCATGCTGTTTTACCTAAATCAATCCTTGGCGAATCTAAAAGTGATTCAAAATGGTGGTATGCATGGGTACCGGTTGCAGCACCTATTTTAGCTGGACTTTGCGCAGTTGCACTCTTTAAGATTATTTTCTTATAAGCAACGCTTCATTATATAAATAAAAAAAGCACTTTGGCTATGAAAGCCAAGGTGCTTTTGCTTGTTACTAATTACTATATTAAACTCAATATTTGTATCATTTATTTATTCATTAAAAATATAATGATAACAATAGCGTTCCATAGAAAATGAACTGACATATTGAGATAAAAGTTTCTATATTTGATGTAGAGTCCGGTGAGTACCAAACTCATGAGACCATAGGTCAAAAAACTAGCAAGATTAGTTGGGTTATGTGCCAGTGTAAAGAGTCCCCAAGCAAAAATAGCTGCTACTTTAGGCCATTTGTTGAATATCAGTTCAAAGGACGATACTCTAAATATCAACTCTTCAAAGAAACCGGCCGAAGTTGTCATGATAAAGAAGACGACGGGTGGTAGCATTTTTCCAATTGCATCAACAACAGTCTGATTTGCGGTGCTTTTAGTACCAGTGAGTTGCATGATCAAGCTTGAAATGAGTCCAACTGCAAACATAAGTCCAAATCCTACAGCGATTTTATCTAGTTGAAAGTAACGCCAGTTTATAGCTGGTATTAAATGATATTTTCTTGCCCATTGATAAGATAGTATGACACAAATGATGAAGATGATTAAGAATAACCCAATCTTCCATATGCTAAACTGGCCATGCTTGTTCATGGGAATTAAAATGGCATTTTGTGAGACCTGCCAAAGGATGAGTAACCATAGAATAGTTAGTCTAGACTTCCATGTTTGTTTAGAAGCTTTATGGGGTGACAGAGGAATTTTTTTTGTGACCTCAAGTTCTGTTTTTTCAAAATAATCCATAATTATAAAGTAACATATTTTGTCACTGATGTCTAAAAAATAGCGACAAAATCATC
>JAKDQI010000053.1 GCA_030454995.1 Pseudolactococcus plantarum
TATGGTTTTATTCTTGTATTAGTAAAAATCGTAATTGTTGTATTAGCCATGACGGTGGTCATGGCTATTTTAACAGTAAGACCAATTGCTTCACGCAAGAATATCAAAGTACGTGATAATTTGAGGCTTAAGCAAAAATATACTCATAGTCAAAAGCTCTACTATTTAAAGCCAAAGAAAAGAGATGAACCTAATGAAATTGAAAAATACTAAGGCTAAAAAATCTAAATTAGAGTGGAATTACCAACCGCCAAAAATAAATGGTGGTAAACAAACAATTGATGATATGAGTTTAGTTGCAGGAATGTATGAGAATTACGAAGTAACTAAAACAGGTAATTTGGTTGGTATCTTAGAAGTTAGCGGTATCAATCTTGACCTACTAAATGATAATGAACAGCAGGACGTGTTTAGCGATTATGGGGCGTTTCTAATGAGTACGTTGGGCGAGGGTGTAGATGATAGCTTGCAGTTCATAGAGCCAACAATACCAGTCAATATGACAGAATGGTTGAATGGATTGAAGCGTAAATATCTTGATTTAAAGAATAACCACCCCGAAGAAGAATTTAAAATACAGCTGATAGCTAGTTATTTGGATCACTTTACAACCGTACAAAATTCAAAGAACATGACAACTAAACAGCACCTTTTAATTGTTAAAGTATCAATTAAAGACAAAACAATGGAAAGTCTAGATTTAGCAGTCAATAACCTTGATGAAAAAATTAATCAGGTTAAACGTGATTTAGAAAATGCTTTAACCGATTTTGACTTAACGGCAAAAGTCTTATCTAGTCAAGAAGTACAAGAAATATTGAAGAACTTAATTAACTTTAAAGGATAAGCGGGTGTATATATGAGTTTTGGAGATAATTTAATCAGTCTGTTTATGCCACCTGCAAAGGGGAAAACAGAGAAAAAAGAAGAAGTAATTGATCCACGAAATATGGATAAAGACAATTTCATGGACTTAATCGACCGTGACAGTCTACATTCATTATTTCCGTTTAGTTGGGAACAATACCCCACTTATGTACAATCAGGCGAAAACTTTATGCGAGTAATCGCTATTGCTGATTATCCTAAGCGTGTCTATGGTAACTGGTTATCAGAATTAAAGCGCAAAAAAGGCGCCATTGATATAGTGCAATATATCGACAGCGCCAGTAATAATTCAATGATTACCTACTACAAGAAAACTATTCAAAACAAGGAAGCACAGCTTTTAAATACGTTTGACCCATATAAGCAAAAAGTGCTAAAAAATTACATTGATAGTGCAAATATGCAGTTAGATAAATACTTAGATAATTCTACCACGTTTGTGTACCAACACATGCTAGTTTATTTAAGAGCTAACAGTTTAACAGAGTTGGAAGATTTAACAGATAATGTAAAAAATACGTTGATTAAGCTTCAAATGAAGCCACTCGTACCAGTAAAAGCTACTTTTCAAAGTTTTTGGTCTACTATGCCAATCAACGAAAATCTATTAGGCGATTATACGTATAAGGAAAGTAATACAGAAGTTGCTAGTTCAATGTTTCCATTTGATGACGCAGAAATAACTGATTTAAAACCACGTAGTGATATTGAGGGTGTCAATAAAGATACAAACTCACTGATTGCAGTTGATATGCTTGATAGAAATAAGACATTGAACCAAAACATGGTTGTTATTGGTACATCAGGAGTTGGTAAAACAACGTATATGATCCAAAAAATATTGCGTTATGCCATTCAAGATTATCAAATCTATATTATTGACCCAGAAAATGAGTATACAAAAATTGTTGAGCTATTAGGTGGGGCAGTGCTTCACTTAACATCAAACGCAAAAAGCAAAATTAATCCAATGCAAATCTTTTCCGAAGAGATTTTAAGTGCTGATGAAGCTGTGACAAATCTTGATGAATTGGTAAAAGATAAAATTCAACGTCTGAAAGGTTTCTTTGAAGTCTTGAAAGATGATATGAACCAAGTTGAAAAAGCGGTTATGGATAACGTAGTTAAACAAGCTTATATTAACAGTGGCATTTTAAAATATGAACGGCTTAGCCAGATTAAAAATGATCAATGGCCAACCCTAACTAACGTTTATGACGAAATGGGAAAGCTTGCTGATAAAGACCCAGATAAGTTTGAACGTGTAAAAGACTTTTACTACATTCTAGGAAGTTACACTCACGGCTCAAATACTTTGTTTGACGGATATACCAACGTTAATTTGAACGCTAAGATTGTCTCATTTGATTTAAAGCCATTGCAGAGTGAACAGGAAGTACAGGCAGGGGCTTACTTAACAACATTCCAGTATTTATGGGACGAAATTACCAAAGACCGTCATAAGCGTAAGAAATTGTTTGTTGATGAATTTCACTTTTTGACACTACACAAGGCAGCGTCAACATTTTTCCACCAAGCATATAAACGTTTTAGAAAATACAATGCCGGTGCAATTGCCGGAACACAACAAATTCAAGATGTTATTGAGGGAACAACAGACAGCGGACAGAATATTGGGGAAGCGATTATTGGTAACAGTTTTACAAAAGTGTTCTTTGGATTAGACGGTAAGGGTGTAGATGATGTCATTACAAAATTACGTATGACCTTTTCAGAAAAAGAAAAGAAACTACTTGAACGTAGGCGTCAAGGAGACGCACTCATGATTTATGGTAGTCAACGAGCTTTTATGAACGTTGAATTAACCGAAGAAGAATTACGACTAATCGACCCAGAAGCCTATCAAGAAAGATACAATCGTGAGACACCAGAACAACCAGATTATCAAAAAAGAGTTGTCCTAACACCAAGTGAAATTGAATTACTAACCACGACCGAAGAAAAAGGGGGTGTAGATAGTGAGTAAAAAAGACCTTGAATTGCTAAATATTGAAGTTGGCACATTTAAGAGAGTGAATGATAAACTCACGCTTAAAATCGACCAATCTCAATTTAGATATGATAGCCTAGCAGAATTAAATGAGGTTAAAGCACAAGAGACTAATTTTCTACATTTGCAAAATATTGTTGAACAAGACAGTCAAGTGGTACTTACTTATGGTTTATCGAAAGAAGCTAAGTCATTAAAGCATTTGCCAACAGAAAAGAAAGCTATTAGAACAGCGATAGCTAAGCAGATTATGACGCAGGACGTGTTGCGTGACGGAAAGTATCATATCTCACTTAATCCTGCCAACATTTGGTATTACCCAATGACTAATGTTTGGTACGCATACCGTGCAAACGAATTAATGCCCTTTGATGACAAGTTCAACAGTTTGTCAAAATACAAAGCGTTAGTTTTATATTGCTTGACAGGTACACCATATGAAAGATTATTGAGTGAACCTAAAGAAGCCTTAGCCAAAAACCAAGATGAATTATTGCAACAAATTGTTAATGCTAATGATACAGAAGAATTGAAGCTTGCGATTAAAGGGATTGATGATTATGTTTCTTATCGTGAATGGCAAGACGTAGATAATCAAGGGCAAAAGTCCAAAAAGAAATTATGGATTACTGCTGGATCAATTGCTATCGTTGCCATAGTTGGTATGGGATTAATTCACAAGAACGACCAAAAAAAATATGTAGCGCTAGAAAATCAACATCAGGAACAAATTACCAAGTTAAAATACAGCACAGCCGTTAAAACAGCACTTGATGATAAAGAGTGGAAAGAAGCAGGTAAAGCTATGGATAAGGCAGGATATAGCAAAAACAAAAAAGCAATGACTTACCTTAATCTAAACAAATATCAAGAAGCTTTGAACACAGACCCTAGTTTATTGTTAAAGATTGTCAAAAAAGCTTATAAGAATGATGATACTAAAGATATTTTGGAATGGCAGACACCAAGTAGTGCCAGTTCTAAGATAAGCGACCAGTTAAAGCTTGAAAAGGCGATTATCAACTATGATGTTGATACTTTAACAGGTCAGCTATCCTTTGAACAAAATGGAGATGTTTTATTGAGAATGGGTAAGGCATTTAACGACCATGACGACACACAGGACGCTTCAACAGCTCAAACAAAATTAGTTGCAATTAACAAGGATAAGGGCGATTATTTAAAAGCCTTAATGACCTTGAAGTCAGCTAACAAGTCAGTAGACGACAACCAAAAGAAGCTAGATGACGCCAACAAAATTGATGATAAAGACAGTGGCAAAGGCGATAAAGTCAAGGAAGCAAAATCTAATTTAGAAAATGCTAAAAAAGACCAAAGCACAGCGCAAAAGAAGGTGGATCAATTACAGAAAAAAGTAGGTGATTAAATTGCAGGTACTATCAGTAAAGTACAAAGCCAAAAAGTATAAATGGATAATCTATACAGCGCTAGGTACAGTCCTACTAATGATTATCTTATTTGCTTCAATATTTGGAAAATTGCAGACAGATAGTTGTGACACGACCACAACCGTCACTAATCTTGAAAGTAAAGATATGGAGCAAAACGCCAAAAATATTTATGCTCATTGGAAACAAAAATATAATGCCACACCACAAGCCAGTGCGGGAATTTTAGGGGTATTAGAACTAGAAAGTAGATTAAACCCAAGTGCAGTTAATTCTAGTTCAGGAGCCACAGGATTAGCCCAGTGGTTAGGTGGACGTAAAGATAAATTAGAAACCCTAGCAAAAAAAGAGGGTAAAGAAGCAACTAATTTGGGTGTACAGCTAGATTATTTAGACCAAGAATTAAATGAAAGCTACTACTCAAAAAACAAGGAAATATTTACTTATACAGATGTTCGCAAAGCGACAAAAGCATGGCTTATGGACTTTGAGGGCATGTCTAAAAACCCAGAACAATGGTATCTAAGCCAACGATATGCTTATGCCGACCACTGGTATTCAGTCTTTGGAACCACAGACCCAGTTTCAAGCAGTGCTTTAGCCAATGCCAGTCAAGGCTCAATTGATGAATTAGGTTGTTCAAGTGACACCAGTTATTCAGGAAGCGACATTGTTAAAACAGCCGAAAGCATGAAAGGTTATTTCTATTATGTACAATCCCACCCTAGCAGTGACTTAGGAAGTGATTTGAAAAACCCTAGCAAAACAGGTGGTACTGATTGTTCAGGCTTTATATGGCTTACATTGAATAAAGCAGGCTACAAAGTTCCCGCAAATATGGGCTGGTTTACTGGATCAATGGCAAGTGACGCTAAAGGATCACACCAATACTTGAAACAAATTAGTGAAAATGACGCCAAAGCAGGCGATATTGTCATAGTTAATCAGGGTGCGGGTGCAGGAAATAACGGACACACCGCAATTCTATTAGGTAAATGGCAGGGTAAAGAAACTAAGATTATTCAAGAGGGTGGCGACACATCAGGACACGTAAACGAGGGTAAGTTTGGTACATCATTCTCAACCTTGCTAGACGGTGGAGATGTTGTATTGGCACGTCCAGTCAAAAAATAAGGAGGAGAGAAGATGAAACGAGGATTAATAGTGATTATATCTGTTATTGGTGTCGCTTTACTTGTTTCTTTATACGGAAACATCTATCAACATTCAAAGATTAGTAAAGCTAACAATACGATTTCACAAGTTAAAAAGGATAAGCAAAAAGTTAGTAAAAAACTAGCCACAGCTAATCGTGAAAATGATGTTTTGAATAGTCAGGTTGATAACTTCAAAACTTACCAAAATAACAAAGATAAGAGCCAATCAGAGTTGAATTTCAACAATGTAGCTAATAAGTTTCTTACAACAATGTTTACGTTCGAGCCAGAGACATATAGTAACCGAAAAGACAGTATTAAAGGGCTAATCTCAACTGATTTATACAATCAATACTTCCCTAAAAATACCAACTATGGAGACGCTAATAGTGTGACTTCTAAGCTAGATAACGCAACAATCTATACCCAAGCTAAGCAGGGCAACAGCATGAAAGGATTAGCAGTAGTTAGTTTTGAAAGCAAGAGTGGCGATAACGACTGGAAAAAAGAAACTGATTTGTACCAATTAACCTTTGATACTTCCACCAATCAGCTTACAGCCGTGCAAAATCTAGGAAGCAGTTTTAAAGCTTCAGATGTTAAATAATAAATGGTTTAAAATTATTGTTTCAGCCGTGGTGGCGGTTGGTGTAATAACCTTTGTAGGACATAACTACGTGAACTACGTTGAAAAGAAACAAACGCCAGTTACTATTTCAAGTAGTAACAAAAAGACCTTGTTTTTCTACCGAGACGACTGTTCCGACTGTCAATCAATTTTTCATCAGGTTTATTGGAAGAGTGCTTTAAAAAATAATGTTGTCTTTATCAATATGAATCAACAAAAAAATCGAAAATATATTGCTAAATATAATCTAACGTCAGTACCAACATTTATTAATGGCGACAAACAATATTCAGGTACAAACCTAGATAAAATTCATCAGGTTTTGGGGGATTAAACATTATGGAAAATAAGGGATTAAATTTTTTAAAACATCTTATACCGTATCTCATTGCATTACTTGCAGGGTTGTATCTAGTTGTTCTAATCACTGGATCATTTATGGCACTATCACAGTATAAGCTTGATTTACCACAACATTTTTCAAGCATTATCACTGGATTAGCTACACACCCCATACATTACTATTCTTTATATCTCTCACAGAAAAACCCATTAACTATTATTCTAAGTGTTGTCTTTATCTTGTACCTTGCTTACTTTGCATTGAAGCGAAGCAAAAAGGGTAAAGAGTGGAAAACAGCAGATACCGATACGCACGGTAGTGCAACGTGGGGAAATATCAGAGACTTACTTTCACAGTATTTTAGTATCACACCAAAAAACCTAAGTGACAGTTTTAATAAGAGTTTAAATGCAGATACAATCAAGAGCTTACAAGAAAAGGGGGAAGAAAAATGAATGGCACCATACTAGGCGTAGTTGATAAGCAAATTGTTTACCAAAATAATAGTACCAAGCCCAATCGAAACATTTTTGTTGTAGGTGGTCCGGGGTCTTATAAAACACAATCCGTTGTTATTACTAATCTATTTAATGAAACAGAAAATAGTATCGTAGTTACCGACCCCAAAGGCGAGCTTTACGAAAAAACAGCAGGTATTAAATTTGCACAGGGTTATCAAGTGCATGTCGTTAATTTTTCAAATATGATCCATTCAGACCGCTATAACCCCTTTGATTATATTGAACGTGATATACAAGCCGAAAATGTCGCAACAAAAATCGTACAATCTGAAAATAAAGAGGGTAAAAAAGACGTTTGGTTTAGTACCCAACGTCAGTTGTTAAAAGCATTAATCCTATTTGTTTTAAAAGAACGTGAGCCAGCGGAACGCAATTTGGCAGGTGTTACTAAGATACTACAAGAGTTTGATGTAGAAGCCCAAAAGGACGAAGATAACAGCCCACTGGATCAAGTATTCTTAGATTTAAAATTCGACCACCCCGCACGGAGAGCATACGAACTAGGTTTTAAAAAAGCAAAAGGCGAAATGAAAGCTAGTATCATTTCAAGTTTACTTGCCACCGTCAGCAAGTTCACAGATGAGGAAGTTGCTAACTTTACCAGTCGTTCAGATTTTGATTTAAAAGACATTGGTGCTAAGAAAATTGTTCTCTATGTGATTATTCCAGTCATGGACGATACGTACGAGAGCTTTATTAACTTATTTTTCTCACAGCTCTTTGATGAATTATATAAGTTGGCTTCCGACAACGGCGCTACATTACCTAATCCAGTAGACTTTATTCTTGATGAATTTGTCAACTTAGGGAAGTTTCCGAAATATGAAGAATTTTTAGCAACGTGTCGAGGGTATGGGATTGGTGTGACAACCATTTGCCAAACACTCACGCAGTTACAAGCCTTGTACGGTAAAGAAAAGGCTGAAAGTATTCTAGGTAACCATGCCGTTAAAATTTGCTTGAACGCTGCTAATGATGTAACCGCCAAATATTTCAGTGATTTACTAGGGAAATCAACCGTTAAAGTTGAAACAGGTAGTGAAAGTACCAGTCACAGCAAAGAGACTAGTACAAGTAAAAGTGACAGTTATAGTTATACAAGCCGTTCACTGATGACCGCAGATGAAATTATGCGTATGCCAGACACACAGAGCTTATTGATATTTAGTAATCAACGTCCAGTCAAAGCAACCAAAGCCTTTCAATTTAAGCTATTTCCAAACGCTGATAGTCTTGTAAAATTGGCACAAAATGATTATCAAGGTCAAATGGAGCTAAGCCAACAAGCTAAATTTGAAGCACTTAATGACAAGTGGCAGGAAGAACTAGCTGATAAAAAAGCAAGTCATGCAAAAAATGATGTGTCCGAAGAAGAAGAAGAAGATTTACAGGATGAATTAGATCAAGCTACTAGTTCAAAAGATAGCAACAAAACTAAAGATGATGTGTTTACTAAAGATGATGTGTTTTATTAAGGAGGAAGTAAAATGACAAAGCAAATGAAGTATCTAATTGGGTTAGTAGTTGTAATCTTAATTGCATGTGGTATTGGGTTTACAGTTGTTCACAAATCAACGGAACAAGCCCTACAAGCTAAAGAATGGACGTTCAAAGCAAGTAAAGGAGACGGACTGGCACAGACCGCTAAGTTTTCTGAAAAGAGCCTAACCTTATCAGAAGCGGGGTTAAACGACACGTACCGATACAAGATTAGTAAGAAAAACGGTAAAGAACAAATTACTTTTACTAGTCAAGATGAAAATTCAGGTAAAAATGAAGTGAGGACATTTAACATCAAAAAGAGTTCAGATGAATACAAACTCACACCAACCAACAGTCTTGCTAAACAAGACACAGGAGACGTTACGCTAATACCAAAGTAAGAAAGGAGGATTAGCAATGGGTGACATGATTTCCAAAGCAATAAATAGCTTCCTAGAGGGTATTATCAAAGGCGCTTTAAAATGGATTATTAATATTTTAACTGGCACAGTCAAACTACTTAATACCAATATGAATGAAATTGCAGTCTATTACGGTATTTTCTTAGGTTTTGCGACTAGTTTAGTGCTTGTGGTTGTCCTAGCTCGAATTATTATGACAATTATGAAAGAAGCAGATGATAGCACGGACGCCACATGGGCTAACATCATTATGGACGCTGTAAAATCAGCAATATCAATTCCACTAATGGTCTTTATTCAAGGTTTTCTAATCAGAGCCTTTACCATTCCACTTGTTACTTATATTTTCAAAGACGCAGGCGGACTATCAGAAGACACGGTTAATCACGCAGTTAAAGTCGCTACTGGTAATGGTACTGGATATGGCTACGGAGTACCCTTATTAATCTTAGGTTTCTTCCTAGTCGTATTGGTTGTATTCTTTGTTAAAATTGGTATTTTCTTTGCAGACCTAGCCTTTTTCAATATTTCAATTCCAATTGTAGCCGTATCAGTAGCCACTGAAAGTTTTGAATATGCGTCGACGTGGTGGAAAAAACTTTTATATCTCAATCTCACGTTAATTGCGCAAACAATGGCAATGGCGCTTATGGTAGCAAGTTTTGGCTTACTAGATAAAGGTTGGGGGTACTTAGCCTTTACAATCGGCTTCGGTGTCCTAGTGATTAAAGCACCAACAATCTTGCAAGATATGTGGCAGTCAACTGGATTAGGAAAGGCAACCGCCACAAGTGGTATGCGTGCAATGGCTATGATGTTGAGAAGTAGATAAAAGAAAGGTGTGAATACTCATGACGACAGTTATATTAGCAGAAAAACCTAGTCAAGCTAGATCATATATTGAAGCATTTAAAAATAGCACAAAAAAACAGGGTTACTATGCAGTTAGTGACCCTGTTTTACCCAATGAGACATTTATAACGTATGGTTTCGGGCATTTAGTAGAATTAGCAACACCAGAACAATACGACACAAAATATAAACAATGGGCTTTATCTAATTTACCTATTTTCCCAGAAAAATACAAGTTCACAGTGCCAACAGATAAGAAAGCACAGTTCAAAATCGTAAAGGACTTATTAAGTAAAGCAGATACGATAATTGTTGCCACGGATAGTGATCGTGAGGGAGAAAACATTGCATGGTCGATTATGACCCAAGCCAAAATAAATCTCAAAAGCAAAGAAATTAAAAGGCTATGGATCAATTCTTTAGAAAAAGAAGCTATTTTAAAAGGGTTTAAAGAATTAAAAAATGGGTGGAATTACTACCCTGCTTATCAAGAAGCCCAAACCAGACAAATCAGTGATTGGTTAGTTGGTATGAATGGTAGTCCACTATACACTTTGTTATTAAAAGAAGCAGGATTGCATGGTGTCTATTCAATTGGTAGAGTACAGACGCCTACTCTGTATATGGTGTATCAAAGAGACTTAGCTATTCAAAATTTTAACCCAGAACCTTATTTTGAACTAAAAGCAGAAATTTTAGCAGAACAGCAAAAATTTTTCGCAAAATTAGACCCCTATCAGCGCTTTAAAGATGAAAAAGGTCTACTAGCATTCATGAGTGAGAAAAGGCTAGAAAAAGGCTCACAAAGCGGTTTAATCAAAGATGTTCAAAAACAAACGAAAAAAACAAGCAGTCCACGCTTATTTTCATTATCTAGCTTACAAAGTGAGATAAACAAGCGTTATCACGCTAGTGCTAGTGATACATTACAAGCCGTTCAAAATTTGTATGAAGCAAAATTACTTACCTATCCTAGAACTGATAGTAACTATATTACGGAGCAGGAATTTAATTACTTAGTTGAAAATCTGAATGGGTATCTAGGGTTTTTATCTAAAGATGTATCTTTAAATCATCAAGAACCGAATAAGCGTTACGTCAACGGCAAAAAAGTACAAGAACACCACGCCATTATCATGACAAAAACAGTTCCAACACAAGAAAAATTATCAAAGTTCCCTGCATTGGAACAAAGAATATATAACCTTGTTTTGAGAACTACCCTAGCAATGTTTGCCGATCCATACGAATTTGAAGAAACCGTCATTTTAACATCAATAGGAGACGCAGTATTTAAAGCTACTGGTAATGTACCGAAAAATCAAGGTTGGAAAGTTTTGTTCAGCGACTACAAAACAGAAAAGCAAGAAGAAGAAACAATACTACCACTTGTTGAAGTGGGTCAATCTATTAGTGCTAATCTAACACCCGACCAAAAAATGACGAAGCCCCCTGTCCCATTTACCGAGGGTACACTCATTACCGCCATGAAAACCGCAGGAAAAACTCTAGATGACGAAGAAGCCCAATCTATTTTAAAAGATAATGAGGGTATTGGCACAGAAGCCACCAGAGCCAATGTGCTAGACGTATTAAAGAAACGTGGTTACTTGCTTACTGAAAAAAATAAATTACATGTTAGTCAGCAAGGAATTACCTTATGTAAAGCCGTAGAACTTGAACCACTGCTTACAAGTCCTGAAATGACAGCAAAATGGGAAAAAGCACTAAAACAGATAAGTGCTAAGGAGCGAACACAGGAAAACTTTTTAGAACAAATTAAAAAGTTTGTATCAAAAATAATTCATGATGTACCAACACAAATGAAGCAAAGTGATAGTTTGACATCACAGGTTGCGAGCCAGAAAGATACTGAACAACAAGCAGAATTAGACGCTCAAATAGGTATTTGCCCTATTTGCAAAACAGGTAAGATAGTAGATAAAGGCAAGTTTTATGGTTGCACAAACTACAAAGCAACTGATCCATGCACCTTTTCACTACCAAAAAAATGGAGTGAAAAAGCCCTAGGCAAAACAGCAATTAAAGACCTGATTACAAAAGGCGAAACTAGTAAGCTAAAAGGGTTTAAGAGTAAAAAAACAGGGAAAAAGTTTGACGCCAAATTAACAATCAAAGAGGGCAAACTTAGTTTTGACTTTGGATAACCCCCTACCGCCTTACACTACGTTTCAGTTGGTATACCCCGCATTTAGTGTTCCTTTTCAAAACCAGAAAAGAAACACTAAACACAGGGTTCTATTGAGAAGAAAAGGAGTAACTAATGAATATTGAAAACACACTCTACCATGGATCCAAAAATAATTTTAATGAGTTTGAAATTCCAAAATATCATACAAACGGTGGTACTTTGGGATATGGCATTTATTTAACTGATAGTATAGAGAGAGCAAAGTCATACGCTAATGATAGCGGATATTTATATACGGTAGAATTAAATGACGAATTAACAAACAGTAAGCCATTAAGCGCAAAAGAAGTCACACTCACTGTTAATCAGGTAGCACAAATCATTGAAAAAGTAGCTCAAAAACAAATTGATGAAGAAGAATATCCGTACATTTTATCAGACTGGGAAGAACCAACCAGTGAAACAACAATGGACGCAGGCAACAAGGCTATTGTTAAACGAATTGCGCAAAACATTGTTGATGATACAGACGACCTAAATATTATTAATGGTATTAGCAATCAATTGGGCGGAAATGATAGTGGCGCTCAAATGTTAAATCCTGTTTTAAAAGAAATGAATATTCATTATGCAGTTTTGGACG
>JAKDQI010000008.1 GCA_030454995.1 Pseudolactococcus plantarum
TTTATTTAGCCATATTTTTAATCGTCGGGATTGTATTATTATAAATATACAGCTTGATTAATTTTGCCTTTTCATCACGCTTTTGAAGGCTGAATCGTTGAAATATAAGACAGCTTAATGCTAAAATAAGACTATGAAAACAATAAAATATGGGGTTGTTTCTACTGCCCAAGTTGTGCCAAGATTTATCGAAGGTGTACGTCTTAGTGATCAGGGAGAGGTTATTGCTGTGTCTAGTCGTACACTAAGTGCCGCTCAAAAATTTGCTGAAAAACATCAGATTCCTAAAGCTTATGGTAACCACGAAGCACTTTATGCGGATCATGATGTAGATGTGATCTATATCGCCACTTATAATAAAGGTCATTTTCCAGAAGCTAAGAAAGCACTTTTAGCAGGAAAACATGTCTTGCTAGAGAAGCCTTTTACACTGACTGCTGCTGAGGCTAATGAACTGTTCGCTATAGCTAAACAGCATCATCTTTTTTTAATGGAAGCTCAAAAATCAGTTTTCTTACCTTTGACAGCACTGGTTAAAGAGGTGATAGAGTCAGATGAGATTGGGGATATTTTATCAGTAGATAGTGTCACAGCTTATGCTAGTGTTGCGCACATTAGTTGGTTTAAAGATCTTGATGCGGGTGGAGGTACAGTCCACTTTATGCTACCTTATGCCTTAAGTTATTTACAATATATTTTTGGTGCTAAAATCACCTCATTTTCAGGTATATCAGATATGCTAGCAGGAGAAGCTGATATGCAAGCAAAAATACTTTTGAAATTTGATACTGGGGTATTGGCCAATGTTTTTCTAACGACTAAGATTGGGCTTGATAAAGTTATGACGATTCAAGGGACTAAAGGGAAATTAGTTATTCCTGAATTTTGGCGGGCAAAAAAAGCAACGCTATATGATTTGTCAGGAAACGTGATACGTGAGATTCATGCATCGTTTGAAAGTGATTTTGTAGCTGAGGTCAAACACGTAAATCAGATGATCTTATCAGGTGCTTTAGAGAGTCCAATCATGACTGAGGAGATGACAGTATCAGGCGTTAAAGTCATGGATGGCTTGTATCAATCTTGGCAGTAGACAGTTTAGCTGCCCCAATCAAAAAAGAACTATGAGCAGCATAGTTCTTTTTTTCGTATTAGTATTATAAGTTAAGAAGGGGGAACTCATGTTAATTGCATTAGATAAGAGTGGACAAGTGATTAATTTATTGTGTATTAAGACATCTGAAGTAGCTGATTTGAAAACACAGCATTTGCTATGTCCGGCATGTCAGCAGCGGGTATATCTGAAACATGGTAAGATAAGAACGCCTCATTTTGCACATGTGACGTTACTGTCTTGTGCTTATAATTCGGAAAATGAAAGTTTTCAGCACTTATCATTAAAAAAAGCCCTCTTTTATTGGTTTGCTAAGACAGCACATGTCACGGTTGAACAGTTTTTACCTGAATTGCAGCAAATTCCTGATTTATTAGTCAATGATAAACTAGCGGTAGAAGTACAATGCAGTATGCTTTCTGCGGCTAGATTACGAGAGCGAACAAAAGGTTATCAAAGTAAACATTATCAGGTGATCTGGTTAACGGGGAAAAAACTCTGGCTTGGGAAACGGTTAACAGCGCTTAAACAACAATTCTTAAATTTCTCTTTGCATGTCGGGTTTTACTACTGGGAGATAGATCACTCAAAAAAAGAGCTACGATTGAATTATCTCATACATGAAGATATCACAGGTAGACTACACTACTTAGTACAACACTTCGCCTTTGGTAGTGGTGAGTTACTAACGATACTCAGGCAACCCTTTCTAAAGACTGGAGCCCAGTTGCGCGTGCCACCACAACAGAACATAGCCGCCTATATCAGACGTCAACTACACTATAAACACCCCAAATGGCTAAAAATCCAAGAACTATATTATCATCATGGACAACATATATTAGCTGGCAAACAAGATATGAATCAGGTATTTCCAGTCGGGTTGAATTATTTAACTTATCAGTTTGAGGGATTGAAAGTACCAGAGTTTTGTCAGATAATAAGACCTATCAAGTCTTATTATCGGCAGTTTATTAGCTATCAACACACGCATCAAGATGCACCACTTTACTCGCCTTTAGTCTATGCAACTGTTTTTGAGGGGAACTTGAAGAGGACCTAGCTCCTATGATCATCTTAAAAAGTACTGAAAGTAACTCGAAAAGCCTGTTTCAAGCTTTGTTTTATGTTAAAATAATAGGACATAACTCGCAAAAGGGGGCACAAATGGTAAAAAAAAGAGAAGAACTTTCACAAGAATATCAGTGGGATTTGACGACTATCTTTGAAACTGATCAGTTGTTTGAAACAGAGTTAAGTCAGGTGCTAGAAGAACTAGATGAGGCTAAGGGACTTTCTGGTACATTAGTCGATAGTGCTGAAAACTTATTAAATATTACTGAATTGGAGTTAGCGCTGATGCAACGTGTTGAAAAACTATACGTCTATGCATCGATGAAACATGATCAAGATACAACAGTGAGTCTTTATCAAGCCTATCAAGCAAAAGTATCCGCCTTATATGCTAAGTTTAGCGAAACCTTTGCTTTTTATGAACCAGAATTTATGAGTTTATCTCAAGAAAAGTTTGCACAGTTCAATATCGATAAACCAAAATTACAAGCTTATGGCCATTTTTTTCAACAACTTTTTGCAAAAAAAGCACATGTGCTTTCTAATGCTGAGGAAATGTTATTAGCAGGGGCTTCAGAAATATTTGGGGCAGGTGCAGAGACTTTTGAAATCTTGGATAATTCAGATATTGTTTTTCCAAAAGTAAAAGATGATCAAGGCATTGTAACCACGCTAACACATGGGAATTATATGACGTTTATGGAGTCAGCTAATCGTGAGGTAAGACAGTCAGCCTATCAAGCGATGTATCAAGTCTATGAACAGTATCAGCATACCTATGCTAAAACATTACAAACTAATGTAAAAGTGCATAATTTTACAGCGAAAACACGACACTATCAGTCTGCTAGAGAGGCCGCACTGTCAAATAACCATATTCCAGAATCTGTTTATGATACTTTGGTTGAAACGGTTAATGAACATTTGCCACTTTTACATCGATATATCAAATTACGCGCAGATATTTTAGGGTTAGATGAGGTAAGGATGTATGATGTTTATGCGCCTCTATCACAAATAGATTATAAGTTTACTTATGATGAAGCAGTGGTTAAAACACAAGAGACACTAGCTGTTTTTGGACCAGATTATCTAGAACGAGTGACGCGTAGTTTTAAAGAAAAATGGATTGATGTCCATGAAAATAGAGGCAAACGCTCGGGTGCTTATTCAGGTGGGTCTTATGACACAAATCCGTTCATGTTGTTGAACTGGCAAGACACCTTAGATAACCTCTTTACTTTAGTGCATGAGATGGGCCATAGCATGCATAGTAGCTTTACACGTGACAATCAGCCTTATGTTTATGGAGATTATAGTATTTTTCTTGCAGAAATTGCGTCTACAACTAATGAAAATATTTTGACTGAGACTTTATTAAACGAGGGTTCAGATGCTAAAACCAAGTTCGCTATTCTCAACCATTTTTTAGATGGTTTTAGAGGCACAGTGTTTAGACAAACACAGTTCGCTGAGTTTGAACATGCGATTCATGAAGCAGATGCAGCTGGTACAGTTTTAACCAGTGATTATTTAAACCAGTTATATGCTGAATTAAATGAAAAGTATTATGGTCTTTCTGCGAAAAATAATCCAGAAATTCAGTATGAATGGGCAAGGATACCGCATTTTTATTATAATTATTATGTCTTTCAATATGCTACTGGCTTTGCTGCTGCATCTGCTTTAGCAGAAAAAATTGTCAATGGTAATGAGCAGGATAAAGCACGATATTTAGCGTATCTTAAAGCAGGCTCTTCAGAGTATCCTTTAGCTGTGATGGCTAAGGCAGGTGTTGATATGACGTCTAAAACATACTTGATAGAGGCCTTTAAGTTGTTTGAAAAACGCTTAAGCGAATTAGAAAAAATTGTCAAAAAAGGTGAATAAATTTAAATGGAAACAGTTAGCAAAGCAGATCAAGATACAATCAGTGTTAAATCTTATAATGAATATTCTAATCATAATATGCGTCGTCCTGTTGTAAAACCTGAAATTGTGTCGTTCATGAGAGATGAACAAGCAGTGTTATCAGGATTTTTAGGAGAATTAGAAGCATTTGCGCATGAGGAAAATGTCCCAATCATTCCACATGAAACTGTGGTTTACTTTCAATTTTTACTAGCAGCTTTACAGCCTAAACATATTTTGGAAGTTGGTACTGCTATCGGATTTTCTGCTTTGTTAATGGCACAAACAGTGCCAGATACAAAGGTAACCACGATAGAACGAAATCCAGAAATGGCTGAATTAGCTAGAAAAAATTTCCAAAAATATGATCAAGCTAACCAGATTGATTTGATAGAAGGTGATGCAAATGATGTATTAGCAACATTAACTGGTAGTTATGATTTTGCTTTTATGGATTCTGCTAAATCCAAATATATCGTTTTCTTACCACATATTTTAAAACGGCTGTCCGTCGGTGGTGTTGTGATTATTGATGATGTTTTTCAAGGTGGTGATGTGGCAAAACCTATCGAGGAAGTCAAACGAAATCAGCGTGGTATCTACCGTGGGCTACATAAATTATTTGCTGCAACCCTCAAAAATCCTGGGTTAACAGCAACACTAGTGCCATTAGGGGACGGTATCTTAATGATCCGAAAAGACGCTGAATATGTTGAGCTGAGTTGAGTTAAGGTTTACATAAGATATTATGGTATAATAGAGGATGTTGTTAGTTATTTTAAAAATAAAACTTAACAACAAACTTGAAAGGTAAAATATAAATTGAATTTTAAAAAAATTGGAATTGTTGTTGCAACAGGACTAGCTGGCATTACACTTGCTTCTTGTGGAAAAAATAACGCTGATAGCGATATTATCACGATGAAAGGTGATACGATTCGTGTATCAGATCTTTACAATGAAGCTAAAGAGTTTCCTACAACTGGGGCATCTACATTGTTGCAAAATATGACCTTTAATAAAATTTTTGGAAAAGAATTTGGTAAAAAAGTTTCAGACAAAGATGTTACAAAAGAATTTGATGCTCAAAAAAAATCACTAGGTGCTAATTTTGCATCTGCTTTGCAACAAGCAGGATATACTGAAAACTCATACAAAGATTCTATCCGCTCTCAATTACTATTGAAACAAGCAGTGGTTAACGATATCAAATTCACAGATGATTTATACAAATCAACATTTGAAACTTATCATCCTGAGGTTTCAGCTTATGTCGTATCTGAAGCAAGTGAAGATGCAGCTAAAGCAAAAATAGCTGATGCTCAAAAAAATGGTAGTGATTTTGATGCTACAGCCAAAAAAGCTAACGCGCAAATTTCTTTTGATTCATCAAGTGCATCTGTACCAGCTGAGGTGATGACAGCAGCATTTAAGTTAAAAGATGGTGAAGTGTCAGCAACACCTGTCACAGTTACAAATCCACAAACAGGAGCGCCAGCTTATTATGTGATCAAAATGATCAAAAATGCTGATAAAGGGACTGACTGGAAAAAATATAAAACTGAGTTGAAAGAAGTCATCATTAAGAATAAACAAGCTGATACATCGTTTGTTAATTCAGTGATTACCAAATATTTAAAACAATATAATGTTAAAGTGAAACCAACTGAATTTTCAAATACATTTTCTGCATTTGAATCTACTCCTGGAACTTCAAAATAAAATAACCAAATTAAACAGAGAGGCAACGATAGTGAGACGTGTCAGATTTGGTCAGTGCTGATTAGCAGAGAATCCTGCTCTACCAAACAACTAGAGACGATACTTTATCGTGAATGAGGGTGGTACCGCGTTTTTTGCGCCCCTTGCTTACGATGAAGTTTTTCTTTTTAAATTGTTAAATACTTCACAAAAAAGGAGGGAAGAACATGACACGATATATCATTAAGCAAAAAATGTTTTCACTTGGTGGGAAATTCGATATTAAAGATAGTTACGATAATCTAGCTTATCAAGTAACGGGAAGTTTTTTAAAGATTCCTAAGTATTTTGAGATTAGTAAACCAGATGGTCAACAGGTTGCTAAAATCACTAAAGTTTTATTACAATTTTTACCTAAGTTTGATGTTACCTTAACTGACGGCAGAAGCTTTCGGATTGCAAAAGGATTTTCATTCTTTAGACCTCGCTATGAGATTAAAGATTTAGGACTTGATATTCAAGGTAATTTTTGGGATATGAATTTTGAATTAAGCCGTGAAGGGCGTGTTGTCGCAAATATTTCTCAAGAATGGTTTAAATTGACCTCTACATACACGGTTGATGTTTATGAAGAAAGTTATTCAGATGTTGTTATTTCGCTAGTCGTTGCGATTGATTATGTGAAAGAACAACAACGCTCATCATCTGCTGCATCTACAAATTAAAAAATAGAAAGTATAGACGTATAATTATGAAAAAAATGACATCACAGGAAGTACGCCAAATGTTCCTTGACTTTTTTAAGTCAAAAGGTCATACGATTGAGCCATCAGTGAGTTTAGTACCTGTCAATGATCCGACACTACTTTGGATTAACTCAGGAGTTGCAACATTAAAAAAATATTTTGATGGCTCAGTAATACCTGAAAATCCACGGATTACCAATGCGCAAAAAGCCATTCGGACAAATGATATTGAAAATGTGGGTAAAACTGCTCGCCACCATACCATGTTTGAGATGTTAGGGAATTTCTCTATTGGTGATTATTTCCGAAAAGAGGCGATCACTTGGGGGTTCGAGCTACTAACAAGTCCAGAATGGTTTGATTTTCCAGTCGATAAACTTTATATGACGTATTATCCAGCAGATAAAGATTCGTATAACCGCTGGATTGAAGTTGGTGTAGCACCAGATCATTTGATTCCTATCGAAGATAATTTTTGGGAAATTGGCGCAGGACCTAGTGGACCTGACACGGAAATTTTCTTTGATCGCGGAGAAAGCTTTGATCCAGATAATGTCGGGATAAGACTATTAGCTGAAGATATCGAAAATGATCGTTATATCGAGATTTGGAATATTGTGTTAAGTCAATTTAATGCTGATCCGAGTATCCCACGTAGCGAATATCAAGAGTTACCTCATAAAAATATTGATACGGGTATGGGGTTAGAACGTATGGTTGCTGTTATTCAAGGCGCACACACTAACTTTGAAACCGACTTGTTCATGCCTATTATTCGTCAAATCGAACAATTATCTGGTAAAACATACGATCCCTACGGTGATAATATGAGTTTTAAAGTCATCGCTGATCATATCCGTTCATTATCGTTTGCGATTGGTGACGGTGCTCTACCAGGAAATGAAGGGCGTGGGTATGTCTTACGTCGTCTTTTACGTCGTGCGGTTATGCATGGTCGAAAACTTGGTATCACAGATACATTTTTGTATAAATTAGTTAAAATAGTTGGTGAAATCATGGCATCTTACTACCCAGAGGTATTAGAGAAACGTGAATTTATCGAAAAAATAGTTAAGCGTGAAGAAGAAACTTTTGCACGTACGATTGATGCAGGAAGTAAACTATTTGACGAAGTGGTTGAAAAATTAAAATCAGAAAATCAAGAGACACTTGATGGTGCTGATATCTTTAAACTATACGATACTTATGGTTTCCCAGTAGAGTTAACAGAAGAATTAGCTGAAGATGCAGGATTCAAGATTGATCATGCAGGATTTGAAGCAGCAATGACAGCCCAACAAGAACGCGCACGTGCTGCCGTTGTCAAAGGTGGGTCGATGAATAAGCAATCTGAAGTCTTGACTGCTTTACAAGATCAATCAGAATTTTCTTATTCACAAGTCACTTTAAGTTCACCTTTACTAGCGATTGTGCAAGATGATCAACGTGTAAAATCTGCTAAAGGGACTGCTCAAGTTATCTTTGCCACGACTCCTTTCTATGCTGAGATGGGTGGACAAGTCGCTGACCATGGTGTGATTAAAGATGCTGCTGGAGTTGTTGTGGCTAACGTGACCGATGTGCAAAAAGCACCTAACGGTCAACCTCTACATACTGTTGAAATTTTGACAGAACTGTTCGAAGGTGAAACATATCAGTTAGCGATTGATCAACACCGTCGCAACAATATAATTAAAAACCATACGGCAACACATTTACTTCATGCAGCACTTCATAACGTATTAGGTCTTCATGCAACACAAGCAGGATCACTAAACGAAGTTGATTTCTTAAGGTTTGACTTTACACATTTTGAAGCAGTCAATGCAGATGAATTGTCTGAGATTGAACGTCAAGTGAATGAAAAAATTTGGCAAGCAATCGATGTTTTAACTGTTGAAACTGATGTTGATACTGCTAAAGAGATGGGCGCTATGGCACTCTTTGGTGAAAAATATGGTAAGGTTGTACGTGTTGTAACAATCGGTGAGTATTCAGTTGAACTTTGTGGTGGGACACACGTGTCAAATACGAGTGAAATCGGCTTATTCAAAATTATTAAAGAAGAAGGTATCGGCTCTGGTACACGTCGTATCATGGCACTCACTGGTCAGAAAGCCTTTGAAGCCTTTAAAGCACAAGAAGCTGTGTTAAAAGAAGTTCAAGGATTGGTTAAATCACCTCAAGTTAGCCAAACGCCTGCAAAAGTTGAGAGCTTACAACTTGAGCTTAAGGCTGCTCAAAAAGAAGTTGAAAGTTTATCAGCGAAAATTGCGTCAGCACAATCAGATGAAATCTTCCAAAGTGTTCAAACAGTTAATGGTACAAGCTATATTGCTGCGCAAGTCACTGTAAGTGATGCCGGTGGCCTTAGAAATCTAGCAGATATTTGGAAACAAAAAAATAGTTCAGATGTTTTAGTGCTTGTTGCTAAAATCGGAGAAAAAGTTAATTTACTTGTCGCGAGTCAATCAGACACAATCAAGGCTGGTAACTTGGTAAAAGCTCTAGCACCATTTATTGATGGTCGTGGTGGTGGTAAACCAGATATGGCTATGGCTGGAGGTAACAATCCAGCTGGTATTACTGAATTACTTGAAAATGTAGGACATAACTTATAAACAGATTGATTTTTCAGCACAAACAGTGAGCTGTTGAATGATAAAAAGGTGACCCCCAGTTACGAGGTCACCTTTTTAACTACTTAATATTTTGAGATAAAATCCAGCATGACTTGATTCGTCTCTTCTGGGCTTTCTGCATATGGTAGGTGTCCGCATGCTTTAGCTGTAAAGGTTGTGACGTGTGGATTACTATCTTGATAATATTGCGTTAACTTTTTTGGAAATAATGGAGATAATTCACCTGCTATATATAAGGTCGGTCGTGTTAATGTTGTTAAAACATCCCGATAATCCTTTGTTAAAAAGTCTGAAACTAAAGGGGCAGTTTTTAAAAAATTAAACTTGTAATGTCCCTGATGCATTTGACGAAGTAAATCAGTTTCAATTTTTTTTGCCGTAAGTGCAACATGTGAAAAATTGGCAACAGTTTCTGAGATCGTATGCCATGTCAAGTTGTACATCCCAAGCTGCCATTTGTCTGTATTGATAGCTTTAGGCGGGACATCTATGACAGTCAGTGAGAGGAGTTCTGATTCCCCAAACAAACTGATGTATTCATAGGCAACACCCGCACCTAAAGAGTGACTGACTAAATGAAAGTGTTTGATATCAAGTAATGTGACTAACTCTTTGATATCTTGTGCTAATCGGCTGATTCTTAAACCAGATAAAATATCAGTGTTTTGGCCATGCCCACGTTTATCAAGATGAATACACTGAAAACCAACTTGACTAAAAAACGCAGTTTGTGCTGACCAACTATATGTCGTACCTGAGTAACCAGCCAAAAATAGGATAGGTATACCCTCTCCATAGATCGAATAAGCTAGGTTTACGGCATCGCTTGTATAAAAATTCAAATTAAAACTCCTCAATTTTGCTATATTTCATTATACACAAAAGTTTGTGAAAATTTCCAGCCAAAATAGTTGAAAAAAAGTGAAAAACAGTGAATAATAGTATATGGAAAGCGATTTCAATTTTACGGATGTTGGAGGAAACTAAATGCAATATGTCGTCAACCAAAATTTGGAGGCACCGTTTAATATTGCGATGGATGAGTGGTTACTGACGAATTTAAAACCGCAAGCACCAGTATTTGCCTTATGGCAAAATAGGAATGCGGTTATTGTGGGTAAGCACCAAAATACCTATGAAGAAGTTAATGAAGCAGTTGTAAAAGAAAAAGACATTCAAGTCGTACGTCGTGTAACTGGTGGTGGCGCAGTTTACCATGATAAAGGAAATTTAAATTTCACTTTTATCATACCAGTTGCAAATCCTGAGTCTGTTGATTGGAAAGTATTTGTACAACCGATGGTAACAGCACTTCATAAGTTAGGCATTCCAGTTGAAATCACCGGTCGAAATGATCTGGTCTTAGCTGGTAAAAAAATTAGTGGTAATGCGCAACGTTATCAAGATGGTTACCTCATGCATCATGGCACCTTGTTGTTTGATGTTAATGTTGATACAATGGTTCGCGTACTAAGCGTTAGCGATGAAAAATTTATCTCAAAAGCTGTAAAAAGTGTACGTAGTCGTGTAGGTAGTATAAAAGAATATGCACCAGACTTAACAATCGAAGCATTTAAGACTGCCTTGATCGAAGAGTTAAGTGAACATGGAAAAGATAAGCCTATTCAACTCACACAAGAACAGCTCAATCAAATCAAAAAACTTGAAACGCAAAAATTTGCAACTTGGGAATGGAACTATGGAGAAAGTCCTGTGTTTAACTATCATGCCCACGAAAAATTCGATGGTGGTATCTTAGATATCAAGGCAGAAATTGAAAAAGGTTTAATTAAAAATATCTATTTCGGTGGAGATTTCCTTGGTGTAGAAGATATTGAGAGATTGACACCAGAATTGATAGGCAAGCCATTTGAAGAAAAAGCGATTCGCGACATTTTGGATGATCATCAAGATAAGCGATACTTTGGTACCATTTCAAATGATGAAGTCTTATCGCTCATTCATGAGCAAGTATAACTAAAGGCAAGTAAAAGGAGACGCAACATATGAGTCAAGCATTAGAAATTTTAAATTTTGAACAACAGTTAGTACAACAAGCTGACAGTTTTCCAGAATTATCAGTATTAGATAAAGATGGCAAAATTATTGATCAAGCTGGGTTTGATGCAGCTGAATTATCAGACGACCAATTGGTTGAATTGATGAAACGCATGATCAAACAGCTTGTATTAAACGAACGTAGTGTTAAATTAGCAAAACAAGGTCGTCTTGGTTTTGTGGCACCAACGCGTGGACAAGAAGCGAGTCAAACTGCAACAAGTTTTGCCTTTAACGATGAGGATTATTTGATGCCAGGTTACCGCGACATTCCACAAATGATTCACAAAGGATTCCCGATCTACAAAGCATTTTTATGGAGCCGTGGTCACTATGAAGGTAACTTGATGGACGGGATTAACACGTGGTTCCCTCAAATTATTATCGGTGCTCAGTTTGTTGAAGCAGCAGGTATTGGTCTTGGGATGAAAAAACGTGGTAAAGCTGCCTGTGCGTACACTTATACTGGTGATGGCGGATCTTCACAAGGAGATACTTATGAAGGCATGAACTTTGCTGGTGCTTTTAAAGCAAATGCTGTTTTCATTATCCAAAACAATGGGTATGCGATTTCTACACCACGTAAAGTACAAACAGTCGCACCACATTTAGCTTCTAAAGGTTGGGGAGCTGGTATTCCTAGTATTGTTGTAGATGGTATGGATCCAATCGCTTGTTATCTTGCAGCTAAAAAAGCGCGTGAGTGGACTGTATCTGGAAACGGTCCTGTACTGATTGAAACACTTACTGACCGTTTGGAACCACATTCTATGAGTGGGGATGATCCACTTCGTTACCGGACGAAAGAGTCTATTGAAGAGTGGGAAAAAGTAGAACCATTGATCCGTATGCGTATTTTCTTAGAAGCAAAAGAGCTATGGAGTGAGCAAATCGAAGCTGACTATAAAGAAGAAGTTAACACAGAAATTGATGCGGCAGTAAAACAAGCTGATAACGTTCAAAAACAAAAGATTTCAGAATTTATCGAAACTACATTTGAACAACCTGGTTTTGTACAAAAAGAACAAATCGAAAAATTCAGAGAGGCAGGCAAGTAAATGGCAGTAAAAACATATATCGCAGCGATTACAGAGGCTATGGATTTAGCACTTGAAAAAGATGACAACGTCCTTATTTTCGGGGAAGATGTCGGTAAAAATGGTGGTGTATTCCGCGCAACAGATGGCTTAAACCAAAAATACGGAGATGAGCGTGTATTTGATGCGCCTCTAGCTGAGAGTGCCATTGGTGGAGCTGCGATTGGTCTGACAACACAAGGTTACCGTCCAATCATGGAAATCCAATTCTTTGGATTTGTTTTTGAGGTAATGGATTCTATCGTGGCACAAATGGCTCGAAATCGTTTCCGTTTCCATGGTACACGTGAATTTCCAATTGTCGTTCGTGCACCTTATGGTGGTGGGACACATACGCCAGAAATGCATGCCGATAATTTGGAAGGCCTAATGGCACAAACACCTGGTTTACGTGTTGTGATGCCAAGTAATCCTGCAGATGCAAAAGGCTTGTTATTATCAGCAATCGAATCAAATGACCCAGTTGTCTTTTTAGAAAACTTGAAACTCTACCGCTCGATTAAAGGTGAAGTCCCTGAAGGCTACTATACGACACCACTTGATAAAGCGGCTGTTGCTAAAGCTGGAGATGATGTGACTATCGTGACTTATGGTGGTTTGGTACCAGTATGTTTGAAAGCAGCAGATGCGCTTGAAAAAGAAGGTATCCATGCTGAGGTTATCGACTTAAGAACAGTTAGTCCTATCGATATCGAAACAATTGGCCAATCTGTAGAAAAAACGGGTCGTGTTGTCGTTGCACAAGAAGCACAACGACAAGCAGGTATCGCAAGTGCAATCATGGCTGAGATTTCAGAACGGTTTATCCTCAGTTTGAAAGCACCGATTGGTCGCGTATCTGCTCCAGATAGTATCTTTCCATTTGGTGCAGCAGAAAACGACTGGTTACCACAAGTGGACGATGTTGTCACTGCGGTTAAAAATGTAGTAGAGTTTGAATAAGGGAGTGAAATTATGACAGAAATCTTTAAAATGCCAGATGTCGGCGAGGGTATGGCAGAAGGCGAGATCGCTTCTTGGCTAGTTAAAGTGGGCGATACGATTAAAGAAGATGATCCAATCGCAGAAGTACAAAACGATAAATTATTGCAAGAAATCTTGTCTCCATACACTGGTACCATTACAAAGTTATACGTTGAAGCTGGTACGGTTGTTGAGGTTGGCGCACCCTTAGTAGAATTTGATGGGGATGGATCAGGAGCTGCAGATGCAGCTCCGACACCAGCGGCAGCACCAGCAGAAAAAGCTGAAGCGCCACAAGCAGAAGCTGAAGCACCAGCGCCAACAGAAGTCTCATCAGAAGCATCAGGTAAAGTCGGTGCACCAGTTATTGCTGGTAAACTTCGTGCGATGCCTAGTGTTCGTCGTTTTGCTAGACAAAATGGTGTAGATTTAACAACGGTAGCAGCAACTGGTCGACGTGGTAATATCACACTTGAAGATGTGAAAAATGCTTTGTCTGGTGCAAGTGCCACAACTGATATGGCACCAACAACACCTGAAGCGCCTTCACAAGCAGCACCAGATGCACCTGCAATTGAATCGGAAGCTAAAGCGCCATCAGCACCAGCTAAATCTGAAAAAGCTGGTCGTGTAGCGATGTCACCAATCCGTAAAGCAATCGCTAAAAACATGACTAGCCAAAAACAAAATGTGCCACATGTTACTTTGTTTGAACAGGTTGAAGTTTCTAAATTGATGGCACATCGTGCAACATTTAAAGAAGTTGCGCTAAAACAAGATGTGAAATTAACCTATATGGCATATGTCGCAAAAGCTTTAGCTGCTATGGTGAAACATTTCCCTGATTTAAATGCACATGTTGATATGGCTAAATCAGAGATCGTCTACCCAGATGGTATTCATGTTGGTATAGCGGTTGATACACCAAGTGGTCTATTTGTACCAGTTGTGAAAAATGCAGATCAAAAATCAATTTTAGCAATCGCTAAAGAAATTGCTGAACTTGCAGAACGTGCACGTGATGGTAAATTAACACCTGATGTGGCAAGCGGCTCTACAATTACCATTTCAAATATTGGTAGTGCAAGAGGTAACTGGTTTACACCAGTAATCAACGTCAATGAAGCGGCTATCCTTGGCTTAGGTACTATTGCTAAAGAGCCGATCGTCAACGAAGAAGGAGAGATTGTTGTGGGTAACATGATGAAACTTTCCTTGTCATTTGACCACCGTTTAGTGGATGGTATGTTGGCACAAAGTGCAATAAATGACTTGAAAAAAATGTTGAATGATCCAGCATACATGCTGATGGAGGTATAAGTTAATGGTAGTAGGTAGTCAAGCGAAAAGTGTTGAAACTGTCGTGATTGGTAGTGGTCCTGGTGGCTATGTTGCAGCGATTCGTGCAGCAGAACTTGGTCAAAAAGTAACGATTATTGAACGCGATTTTATCGGTGGTGTCTGCTTAAACGTTGGGTGTATTCCTTCTAAAGCATTGATTAACGCAGGCCATAACTATTATTCGCAAATTCATTCAACAAACAGTATTATGGGTGTACATTCTAAAGGTGCAACATTGAACTGGGATGAAACGCAAAAATGGAAAAATGAAAAAGTTGTGAATACCCTTACGGGTGGTATCGCCATGTTATTGAAAAAACATAAGATTGAAATCTTGCGTGGTGAGGCTAGATTTAATGACAACCAAGTCATTAATGTTATCTCAGAAGATGAGAGCCATCTTTTAGAATTTGAAAAATGTATTATCGCAACAGGAAGCCGTCCTATCGAAATTCCTGGATTTGCGTTTAAGAATCGCGTTGTTAACTCAACAGGAGCACTTAGCTTACCAGAAGTACCAAAACATTTGGTTGTTATCGGTGGCGGTGTTATTGGTAGTGAACTTGCTGGTGCTTATGCGAACTTAGGTAGTAAAGTAACAATTCTTGAAGGTTTGCCACATATCTTAAATGGATTTGACAAAGAGATGTATAGCTTTGTTGTCGATGATTTCGAAGAAAAAGGTGTTGAGATCATTACCAACGCTAAGGCTAAAGAAGCGATTCAAGATGATGGATCAGTTAAAGTAGTCTATGAAGTTGACGGTGAAACACATGAAATCGATGCTGATTATTGTTTAGTATCAGTAGGTCGTAGACCAAATACTGATGAACTAGGCTTAAATACCACAGATGTGAAGTTGACTGATCGTGGACAAATTGTTGTTAATGATCATCAACAAACAAGTGTTAGCCATATCTATGCAATCGGTGATGTTGTTGAAGGACCAATGCTTGCTCACAAAGCGAGTTATGAAGCAAAAGTTGCCGCTGGTAATGTTGCTGGTCAAGACATTAAAAACTGTGCGATCTCTATTCCTGCTGTTGCTTACTGTGATCCTGAATTGGCAACAATGGGTGAAACGATCGAAACAGCCAAAGAGAAGAATTTGGACTTTATGATCAGTAAATTCCCGTTTGCTGCTAATGGTCGTGCCATCACGATGAATGCAACAAAAGGATTTGTTCGTATGTTAAGTGATAAAAAGACTGGTGTCGTAATCGGTGCACAAATTGCTGGACCTGGTGCGAGCGATTTAATCAGTGAATTCTCTTTAGCAATCGAAAATGGTTTGACGACTGAAGATATCTCGATGACTGTTCACCCACATCCAACGTTAGGTGAAGCAATCATGGACACAAGTGAATTAGCAGATGGTATGCCAATTCATATTTAATCTAAAATAAAAACAAGTGAGCCACAATTAGTCTGAGGATAGACTAATCATAGTGATCACTTGTTTTTTTCATTAAGTCGAAATCATATTTTAAAATTGACAATACTTTATTACTTTTCTATACTGGTGAGGCGATTAAATAAAATAAACAATTTAATTAATTTATGCACTAAAATAACGACCATAGAAAAGTTTAAATAAGTAACGATGTTAGCCTGTATTATATACATACGGGTATTAGGACTTGTTTTTCTTGGTAATTAGAAAGGTTATAGTGGGTCAATCACTAGTCATTTGAATATGATGATAAATTTAAAAGCACTGACTTTATATGGATTTAATGGTAGTATTATTTTCTCAAATGCAACTTGTTCTTTTGATAATGAACAATTAAACTTTATTATTGGTAAAAGTGGGATAGGTAAGTCAAGTTTATTGGCATTTCTTTCTGGTATGCCATTTAAAACAGGTGGAGAAGTATATTTTGGAGAAGTAAAGAGACTGTTTCAAACTCAAACTGAGTTGATTCAGCATAGACGAAGTGTCGCCTATATACCACAGCAGCTCAATCTTTTTAACCATTTTTCTGTAGATCAAAATATTAAGTTTTATTTTAGCCAGACACGAACCCCTTTTGATGCGACACTATATGACGCATTGATGGAAAAGTTGACGTTGCATACAAAAAAAGATGTGCTAGTGTCAGACTTATCGATTGGTCAGCAACAGAGAGTTGCGATATTAAGAGCGCTCATGATGAAAACACCCTACATACTTGCTGATGAGCCAACAGGTAATTTAGATCCTAAAAATAGTAAACTTGTTATAGACATACTTGACGAATTCCGAAAACAGTTTGGGACAACAGTTATCATTGTCAGTCACAATTATGCTGATATTCCTATTGATGCAAAGGTTGTTGAAATTAAAGATGAAACACTTATACACCACTAAAAAAATGATTGTTGTCGAGTGCTTATTTGCACTTGCATTAGGTGTTATTTATGGCATATTTACTTTTAGCGATTACCCTATTTTTTGACTTCAAAAATCATTAAATTTAAAATTAGGAAGAGTTACTTTCTGCGATAGTTCTACATAAGAAAGGTTAACACTTACCACAATCCACAAAAAAACACAATTCTAGATCTAGAATTGTGTTTTTTTGCTTAGTAGTAGTGCTAACTTAGCTTGTAACTGTAGTTGAAACTGTTTAATCTAAAGTAGCTAATTTTCCTTTAAAGTCAGCGATAGATGTATAACCTTTAGCCTCTAAAATAGCTAGCAGTTCAGTATTAAGACGTTCAAACACATCCAGCCCTTCTTTATGGAGTTGTGTACCGACTTGAAGCATAGAAGCACCACAAAGGAGATGTTCATAAGCATCACGTCCTGTTAAAATACCACCCGTACCGATGATATCGATACTTGGGTTGAGACGTTGTCTGAGTGCACGTACATTAGCCAGTGCAGTTGGTTTAATATACTCGCCACCAATGCCACCAAAACCACCTTTAGGCTTGATGACAACCGTGTCAGTAGCTTCATCAATATACAGGCCATTACCTACAGAGTTGACGCAGTTCACAAATTTAATATCAAATTTATTTAGGACATCAGCGATTTTATCGAAGTGCATGAAATCGAAATAAGGCGGTAATTTGACACCAAAAGGTTTTGTATAAAACTTGAAGATTTCATTTAGCAGTTTTTCAGTGTCTTCAAAATCATAAGCCATCTGAGGTTTTCCTGGTACATTTGGACAAGAAAGATTGAGTTCTACTAAACCAGTATAGTCACTTTCTTGTATGTGTTTCATGTTTGAGACATATTCATCGAATCCTTTATAAGATGCAACACTTAAGAAGAAGGGGTTATCTGGATTAGCAGTTTGACGTTTGATGGCATCTTCAAGATAATAAGCTAAACCGAGATTAGGTAAGCCCATAGAATTAATACTACCAAGTTCAAGATTGATATAGCGTGGTTCTGGATTACCATCACGAGAGTCAGCAGTAGCTGATTTTGTGACAAAAGAACCAGAAGCTGAAGCAGCAAGTTCGTCGAGTTCTATTTTATCCATACAATGTACACCAGAGGCGTTCATAAATGGATTGTCAAAGGTATGTCCATAAAAAGTTGCTTGTAAGGTTGCCATGATAGTCTCCAATATTCGTTTAATATGTTTATTTTATCAAAATAATCTGATTTTTCCAAAATAAATAAAAACAAGTCTAAAGATTAACTCTCTGACTTGTTTTCATTTGTTTAAGCAGTAATCTCATCGAAAATTGCTTTAACTGTTGTGATTTCATTAATACGATAGCCGTTACTTCCTGAGAAGATCAAGCCCATATCTGTATTATGCTCAACAGAGTTTAGCAATGCTTCACTAATACAGTACGGAATTGTTTTACGATCACATAATTTAAGTTGTAAACAGTTTAGACATTTAGCAATCGGAATAATAGGTGTTTTAGGCGCTGGTTGTGCTTTGTAGGCATCTACTCCAGCAGTAATTGTTTCAGTAAATTTATTATCAATCGCACGCCCAGGCAACCCAACAGGCGACGTTGTCAAGTGGATATCATCCTCAGTTGCTTTTAGGAAACGATCTTTAAAGTCATCTGGCGCATCACATTCTTTTGTGCCGATAAAGCGTGTTGCCATTTGAACACCAGAACACCCAAGGTTAAGGTAATGTTCGATATCTGAACGATCCCAAACACCACCAGCAAAAATTACAGGGATAGAGGTGTTAAATTTTTCTTCATATTCTTTGATATGCGCAATAATTTTTACGATTTCATCATCCATACCGATGATGGCTTGATCAATTTCACTTGCTTTAAAGCCTAGATGACCACCAGCTTTAGGGCCTTCAATTACTACAAAATCCGCAGTACGATTATATTTTTTAGCCCAGTTACGTAAAATAATTTTAGCAGCTTTAACAGAGGATACAATAGGTGCAATTTTTGTTTTTGCATTACCAACAAGTTCTGGTAAATTCATAGGTAGTCCAGCACCAGAGATGATAACGTCAGCTCCTGCCTCAACAGTTGCTCTAACAACATCATCATAACGGAAACTAGCAACCATAACGTTAAAACCAAGAATCCCACCTTTAGCAAAGCTACGTGCTTTGTCTAGTTGTTTTTTAATGGTTTGTAAGTTAGTTCTAACAGAAGCGCGCTCGAATTTCTCTTCTTGATAGCCTATTTGAGCAGTAGAGAGGATACCGATACCTCCTTGGGCAGCAACGGTACCTGCTAACCTATTTAAGGAAATGCCGATGCCCATACCGCCTTGGATGATTGGTACTTTGGCAGTTAAATCGCCTATTTTTAGTTCTGGTAATTTCATTTTTTTATCCTTAAGTCTTAATTTTTTAGATCTCTATGTAGTTTTAAATACTAGATGTACTAAACTACATAATTCATTTTATCAAACTATGAAGTTTTGTCAAATAATATGTTTATAAATACGTGGTCATGCTGTCCATTTTAGTGGAAAATAGAAATATTCTTGACAGTAAAAAAAAAACTTGATATAATTTGAAGGTCAAATAACTTGATAATCAAATATATTATGAATAAGGAGAATGTGTTTGACAGTAGATTATACAAAAATTAATCAGTATCTGACACAAATCTTTAATAATGTCTTGATTATTGAAGAGGCGGCTCTAAGATCATCACGTTTTTCAGATGTTTCTATTAAGGAGATGCACACACTAGATAGTATTGGTGAAGCAAATGTGACCACACCAAGTGATATTGCAAAAGATTTGATGCTGACGGTTGGAACGGTTACTGTATCTCTAAATCGTTTAGAGAAAAAAGGCTATATTGAACGTTATCGCAGTGAAAGTGATCGCAGGGTGGTTCATGTCTCGTTATCTCATCGTGGTAGGCTACTTTATCGCCTACACCGAAAATTTCATCAGAAGATGGTGAAAGGCTTTGTAGCAGACCTACCTGATGATTCAGTAGAAATTCTACAAACAGGATTGGAAAATCTTCACACATTTTTGGAGGAAATTAAATGAGTTTTGGGAGGATCACGGCAGCTGCGCATTACGCACCTGAGCAAGTCGTGACGAATGAAGCATTAACTAAAATTATGGACACGTCTGATGAATGGATCAGATCAAGAACAGGTATCCAACAAAGACATATTTCAGTAAATGAAAATACATCTGATTTGGCTACAAAAGTGGCACAAAACTTGTTAGCTCAAACTCAACTTAATCCTGAATCGATTGATTTTGTCATCATAGCAACGATTTCATCTGATAGTAGTATGCCTAGTACAGCTAGTCTAGTACAAGCTAATATAGGTGCTGTTAACGCATTTGCATTTGACATTACAGCAGCTTGTAGCGGCTTTGTATATGCCTTATCATTAGCAGATAAGTTGATGACAAGTGGTGGCTATAAAAAAGGAATCGTGATTGGTGCTGAGGTCTTATCAAAAGTGGTAGACTGGTCAGATAGATCAACAAGTGTGTTATTTGGAGATGGTGCTGGTGGCGTCTTATTAGAAGCTTCACACAACGGTCCGATGTTCTTAGCTGAGGGCTTAAAATCAGATGGCAGTCGTGCTAAGAGTTTAACGAGTAGTTTAACGACACCAAATTCTCCTTTTTCAAATGCAGAACAAGCTGATGAGTTGTATTTGAAGATGGATGGACGTGCGATCTTTGATTTTGCAGTACGAGATGTGCCAAAAAATATTTTAGCGACACTTGAAAAGTCAGGGATTAGTCCAGAAGGTATTGACTACTTCCTTTTACATCAAGCTAACTCAAGAATACTCGATAAAATGGCTCGTAAAATCAAAGTAGATCGTCATAAATTCTTAGAAAATATGCAAGAATATGGTAACACGAGTGCAGCAAGTATCCCGATTCTTTTATCAGAAGCTGTAGCGTCAGGAACGATAAAATTAGATGGTTCTCAAAAAGTCGTACTAACTGGATTTGGTGGTGGCTTGACATGGGGCACACTTGTTGTTAAAATTTAGGTAATATTAATTTAAGGATAATATTGAAATATACAAATTGCTATGTTATCCTGATGATAATATATATATAGAAAAAAATAGAAAAACGGAGATTTAAAGATGACTGTATTTGAAAAGGTCCAAGAAATTATTGTTGATGAATTAGGTAAAGAAGCAAGCGAAATTACACTTGAAACTTCATTTGAATCACTTGATGCAGACTCACTTGATATTTTCCAAATCATCAACGAAATCGAAGATGAATATGATATTGCAATTGAAACTGAAGATGGCTTAAACACTGTAGGTGATTTGGTTAAATTCGTAGAAGCTAAAATTGCTGAATAAATAAAAATTCTGAGAGCGTGTGAGCGTTCTCAAAATTTTTAATCGCTAGTAGTTTGATAATCAAACTATTTGAGAATAAAAAGACATAATAGATGAAAACTAAAATAACTGAATTACTAAATATTGAATATCCTATTTTCCAAGGCGGTATGGCTTGGATTGCTGATGGTGATCTTGCTGGTGCTGTATCAAAAGCTGGTGGCTTTGGTATCATTGGTGGTGGTAATGCACCAAAAGATATCGTACGTGGTCATATCAAGCGTATTAGAGAAATTACCGATAAACCGTTTGCGGTAAATATTATGTTACACTCACCTTTTGTCGATGACATTGTTGATCTTGTGATTGAAGAAGGTGTTAAAGTTGTAACGACTGGAGCGGGCTCTCCCAAGAAATATATGGACCGTTTTAAAGCTGAAGGGATGATTGTCATCCCCGTAGTTGCCAGTGTTGCCCAAGCTAAATCTATGTCACGTATTGGTGTAGATGCGATTGTAGCTGAAGGAATGGAAGCTGGTGGTCATATTGGTCAATTGACGACTATGACACTGGTTCGCCAAGTTTCAGCAGCTGTTGATCTACCAGTTATTGCTGCTGGTGGAGTAGCTGATGGTAAGGGGATGGCAGCAAGTTTCATGTTAGGTGCTGAAGCTGTTCAAGTTGGGACACGCTTTATCGTAGCAACTGAATCTAATGCTCACCCAAATTATAAAAATAAAGTGTTGAAAGCAAAAGATATTTCAACGGTTGTTTCGGCGAGCCATTTTGGTCATGCGGTTAGAGCAATTAAAAATCAATTGACAAAAGACTTTGAGCAAGCAGAACTTGCAGCATTTAAACAAGCAGAACCTGATTTATCAGTGTTTGAAGAAATGGGAGCTGGGAAATTACCAGCGTCAGTTATTCATGGTGATGTTGATAACGGTTCTGTTATGGCAGGCCAAATCGCTGGTTTAGTTAACAAAGAAGAAACTGTTGAAGAAATTATTCTAGATTTATATAACGGTTTCCAAAAAGAAATCAAAGCAGCGGCTAAATGGTTGGATTAAAATAAAAAATGACGAGTCTTTACTAATCAGTTTATTTACAAAATGACGATATTAGTGAGATAGTCTTTGAAATAGTGGAGTGAAAAATGACAAAAACAGGCGTGTTATTTGCGGGTCAAGGTGCGCAAAAACTTGGTATGGCAAAAGATTTATATGATGCATTTGACATCGTCAGAAATACCTATGCTGAAGCATCTGAAATTTTAGGCTATGACCTACGTGAGTTAATCGATCATGATGATGAAAAGTTAGCTGAAACTAAATATACACAGCCTGCTATTTTGACAACATCAGTTGCTATTTTACGCTTGCTTGAGTCTAAGGGGTTCACCTATGATGTTGTTGCTGGATTGTCTCTTGGAGAGTACTCAGCCTTGGTAGCAAGTGGTAGCCTATCATTTGCTGATGCGTTGCGTCTCGTTGCAAAACGTGGCCAATATATGGCTGAGGCTGCACCTACAGGATCAGGAAAAATGGTTGCTGTGATGAATACACCTGCTGATGTGATTGAAGCAGCTTGTCAAACGGCTTCTGAAAAAGGGATCGTTAGCCCTGCAAATTATAATACGCCAGCACAAATTGTGATTGGTGGAGAGGTCGTTGCAGTAGATGAAGCTGTGGCATTACTGACACAAGCAGGTGTTAAACGCATGATACCTTTAAAAGTATCAGGACCTTTTCATACTGCACTCTTAGCACCTGCTTCTGAAAAGTTAGCAGCTGAATTAGAACAAGTTGACTTTCAAGCATTTACTAAACCACTTATCTCTAATACAACAGCACGTGTGATGCCATTTGATGAGATTAAAACATTGCTAACTCGTCAAGTTAAGGAACCAGTTAAATTCTATGAGTCTATTGAAACGATGATATCACTCGGTGTGACTGAGTTTATCGAAATTGGACCAGGTAAAGTACTTTCTGGTTTTGTCAAAAAAATTGATAAAACGGTTGGTATCGTACATGTTGAAGATTTAGTAAGCTTTAACGCAATTTTGGAGAAATAATAAAACTATATATGGAAATTAAAAATAAAAACGTCTTTATTACAGGCTCTACTCGAGGTATTGGTTTAGCTATTGCACATCATTTTGCAGCTATTGGGGCAAATGTTGTGCTTAATGGTCGCTCAGAAGTCTCAGCCGAATTGTTAGCTAATTTTGAACAATACGGTGTCAAAGTGTCAGCTATTTCTGGTGACGTGAGTGATGCTGCGGATGCAAAACGTATGATTGAAGTAGCTACAGAAGCTTTAGGCAGTGTAGATATTTTAATTAACAATGCAGGGATCACAGCTGATAAACTCATGCTTAAAATGACAGTTGAAGATTTTGAGAAAGTCTTAAAAATCAATCTAACTGGTGCATTTAACATGACACAAGCAGTCTTGAAACCAATGTCTAAAGCACGCCAAGGTGCGATTATTAATATGACATCTGTTGTTGGTTTGATGGGCAATATCGGACAAGCAAACTATGCAGCATCGAAAGCAGGTTTGATTGGGCTAACTAAGTCAGTAGCACGTGAAGTTGCTGGACGTAACATTCGTGTGAATGCAATTGCACCTGGCTTTGTCGAAAGTGATATGACAGATGTTCTATCTGATAAAGTTAAAGATGCTATGAAAGCACAAATTCCAATGAAGCGTTTTGGCAATACTGAAGAGATTGCAACTACTGCTGTCTTTCTTGCAAGCCAAGAGTATATCACAGGTCAAACAATCGCCATCGATGGTGGTTTAACGATGCAATAAAAAATAAAAGAATATTAAGTAAAATAATTATCGCTAAAGATGAATTGAGGAGTAAATAATATGACAAATCGTGTCGTTATCACAGGTTATGGGATCACATCACCAATTGGCAATACCCCTGAAGCGTTCTGGACAAATCTTGAAGCTGGGAACAGTGGTATAGATGTCATTCAAAAATTTGATGCTACAGAAACTGGTATTACAGTAGCTGGAGAAGTCAAAGATTTTCCTTATGACAAATACTTTGTTCATAAAGACAAAAAACGAATGGATACATTTAGTATCTATGCTATTTATGCCGCTTTAGAGGCGTTAGATATGGCTGGGATTGATCCAGAAGATAACGTGCTTGATCATGATCGTTTTGGTGCCATTATAGGTTCTGGTATTGGTGGTTTACCTGTTATCCAAGAACAAGGTGGTAGATTAGCTACTCGCGGACCAAAACGTATTGCTCCGCTTTTTGTTCCTCTTTCTATTGCAAATATGGCAACTGGTAATGTTGCTTTACGTGTCAAAGCTAACGGAATTAGTCGTGCTGAGGTTACAGCATGTGCAGCTGGTACGAATGCTATAGGATCTGCTTTTCATGAAATTAAACATGGTTACGCAGATATTATGTTAGCTGGTGGTACTGAAGCAGCAGTCTGTGAACTAGGTGTTGGAGGATTTGCTAACTTAACAGCTCTAACAAAAGAAACAGATCCAAAACGTGCCTCAATCCCATTTGATAAAGATCGTTCAGGGTTTGTATTGGGTGAGGGATCAGGTATCTTGGTACTTGAAAGTCTCGAACATGCACAAAAACGTGGCGCAACCATTTTAGCTGAGATTGTAGGTTATGGTTCTACCAATGATGCGCACCATATGACAACACCACTTCCAGAAGGATCTGGTGCCGCAAAAGCCATGAAACTCGCACTAGCTGAAGCAGGTATTCAACCAAGTGATGTAGGCTACATCAATGCACACGGTACATCAACACAAGCCAATGAAAAAGGTGAAGCACTTGCCATTCATAGTGTATTTGGTGATGATGAAAATGTTTTAGTATCTTCTACTAAAGCATTAACTGGTCATGCACTTGGTGCAGCTGGTGGACTTGAGGCGATTGCAACTTTGCAAGCAATTCAAAATCAATATGCACCTGTTAATGCTGGTACAACTGAACTAGATGAAAATACTAGCTTGATAAATGTTGTACTAGGCCAAGGTAAAAAGCATGATATTAACTATGCCATTTCAAATTCATTTGGTTTTGGTGGTCATAATGCCGTAATTGCACTTAAGAAATGGGAAGGTGAATAAAGCAACATGTCTTTACAAATTAATGAAGTCAAAGCGTTAATGACGCAGTTTGATGGGTCTACGTTACGTGATTTTTCTTACGCAACGTCAGAATTTAACCTATCTTTTTCTAAAAACACTGGTAGCCAAGCTTCACCAACAGTACAAGATACAGTTGCAAGTGCTCCTGCTATCGCACCTGAAGTGTCTCAAGCACAAGCCACTGAGTCAGCAGTAGCAGCTACAGAAACGCTCACTAGTGAAGCAGCTCCTGCAGTTGCTGAAGGCGAAGTGGTAACAAGTCCACTCGTGGGTGTTGCTTACCTTAAACCGGCACCTGATAAAGCTGATTTTATTAGCGTTGGTGATTCAGTTAAAAAAGGTCAAACTTTATTGATCATTGAAGCGATGAAAGTTATGAATGAAATTCCAGCACCAAAAGATGGTGTTGTGACAGAGATCATCGTATCACCTGAAGCAATGGTTGAGTATGGAGAGGAATTGGTTCGAATTAAATGATTGATATTAATCAAATAAAGGAAGCCTTACCTCATCGTTACCCTATGCTACTTGTTGATCGGGTATTGACACATTCTGAGGATGAAATTACAGCCTTGAAAAATGTCACAATTAATGAACCATTTTTTAATGGTCATTTTCCGGAATATCCTGTTATGCCAGGTGTTTTGATCATGGAAGCCTTAGCTCAAGCAGCAGGTGTTTTAGAGTTATCAAGACCCGAAAATAAAGGCAAATTGGTATTTTATGCTGGTATGGACGGCGTGAAATTTAAAAAGCAAGTTGTACCGGGAGACCAACTCATCTTGCATGCTAAATTTATTAAACGTCGTGGTCCTATTGCTGTTGTAGAAGCAAAAGCGACAGTGGATGGCAAATTAGCAGCAAAAGGAACGTTAACTTTTGCTATCGGCGAGTAAGTTAAAGGGTAATGAAATGTTTAAAAAAATATTAATCGCCAACCGTGGTGAAATTGCTGTACGTATTATCCGAGCAGCACGTGAATTAGGTATACAAACTGTTGCCGTGTATTCAGAAGCTGATCGTGATGCCTTGCATACGTTAATCGCTGATGAATCCGTATGTATTGGTCCAGCAAAAGCGACAGAGTCTTATCTAAACATGCATCAAATCATATCTGCTGCTGTTACTTTAGGCGCTGAAGCGATTCATCCTGGGTTTGGCTTTTTGAGTGAGAACTCAAAGTTCGCTAATTTATGTGAAGAAGTTGGTGTGAAATTTATCGGTCCATCAGCCCATGTTATGGATACGATGGGTGATAAAATCAACGCACGTGAACAGATGATTGCTGCAAATGTACCTGTCATTCCAGGTTCAGACGGTGAAATTTTTGATGCGACACAAGCACTTGAAGTGGCACAAAAAATTGGCTATCCAGTCATGTTGAAAGCATCAGCTGGTGGTGGCGGAAAAGGGATTCGTAAGGTTAATTCTCAAGAAGAATTGGTACCGAACTTTTCATCTGCCCAAGCTGAAGCCCAGGCAGCGTTTGGTAATGGTGCCATGTATATGGAACGTGTTATCTATCCTGCTAGACACATTGAAGTGCAGATTTTAGCTGATGAATATGGTCATGTTGTTCACCTTGGTGAACGTGATTGTTCATTACAACGTAACAATCAAAAAGTGTTAGAAGAAGCGCCATCGATAGCGATTGGTCATACACTACGTGCTCAAATCGGTGAAGCAGCTGTTGCTGCAGCTAAATACGTTGGCTATGAAAATGCTGGGACGATTGAATTCTTACTTGATGAAACGTCTGGTCAGTTTTATTTCATGGAAATGAATACACGTGTACAAGTTGAGCATCCTGTCACTGAATTTGTAACGAATGTAGATATCGTTAAAAATCAGATTAAGATTGCAGCGGGCGAGGCACTAGAGTTTACACAAGATGATATTAAGATTAGCGGTCATGCGATTGAGTGTCGGATTAATGCTGAAAACCCTAAATTCAATTTTGCACCAAGTCCTGGTAAAATTACTGACCTCTTCCTGCCTTCTGGTGGAGTTGGTGTTCGTGTGGATTCAGCTATGTATCAGGGCTATACGATACCGCCGTATTATGATAGTATGATTGCAAAAATCATCGTTCATGGTGAAAATCGTTTTGAAGCTTTGATGAAAATGCAACGTGCACTTTTTGAACTTGAGGTAGAAGGTGTACATACTAATGCTGAATTTCAGTTAGATTTAATATGTGATAAACAAGTTGTTGCAGGGGATTACGACACTGCATTTCTAGGAGAAGTATTCTTACCAACATATTTGAAAAAAGAGGATTGATAATAGATTATGGCTTTATTTAGTAAAAAAAATAAATATATTCGCATCAATCCCAATCGTTCTAGAAGTAACGAACGCACAGTAACGCCAGAAATTCCAGATGAGCTATTTGCTAAATGCCCTAGCTGTAAACACACGATTTATACCAAAGATCTAGGTGTGGAAAAAGTTTGTCCATTTTGTGCTTATAACTTTAGAATCTCTGCTTCAGAGCGGTTAAATATTGTTGTAGATGCGGATTCATTTTCAGAATTATTTACAGGTATTGAATCGGCAGATCCGTTGCAGTTTCCTGGCTATCCTGAAAAATTAGCAGCAGCTAAAGCACAAACTGGTCTTGATGAGGCAGTTTTAACTGGTGTTGCGACGATTCAAGGGCAAAAAATAGCGATTGCGATTATGGATGCTAATTTTATCATTGCATCTATGGGAACCGTTGTGGGTGAAAAAATCACGAGATTGTTTGAGCATGCCACACAAGAAAAACTGCCAGTTGTGATTTTTACTGCTTCTGGTGGCGCACGGATGCAAGAAGGTATTATGAGTTTGATGCAGATGGCAAAAATATCCGCTGCGGCTAAGCGTCACAGTAATGCTGGCTTATTATACATAACTGTGTTGACTGATCCAACAACAGGTGGTGTAACGGCTTCTTTTGCGATGTTAGGTGATATCATATTAGCAGAACCACAAACGCTAATAGGGTTTGCAGGACGGCGTGTGATTGAGCAAACAGTTAGAGAAAAATTGCCTGAGGATTTCCAAAAAGCAGAGTTTTTACTTGCACACGGATTTATCGATAAGATTGTCAAACGTACTGAACTATCAGGTATCATTGGTCAAATTTTAAAACTCCATACGAAACCGACTAAGGGAGGACAAGAAAATGCCTAATAGTGCCAATAAAATAGTGCAATTAGCGAGAAGTCAAGATCGCCTAACAACGCTTGACTATGCTAGAGAAGTATTTGATGATTTTATCGAGTTTCATGGAGATCGTAATTTTCGAGATGATGGTGCAATTGTAGGTGGTATTGCAAGTCTTGATGGTCGAGCTGTGACAGTGATAGGGATTCAAAAAGGAAAAAGTCTTCAAGATAATCTTGATCGTAATTTTGGTCAGCCACATCCTGAAGGCTATCGTAAAGCTTTACGCTTGATGAAACAAGCAGAAAAGTTTGGTAGACCAATTATTACCTTTATTAATACTGCTGGAGCATTTCCAGGTTCTGGTGCAGAAGAACGAGGTCAGGGTGAAGCGATTGCTAAAAATCTTTTTGAGATGAGTGATCTTAATGTGCCAATCATCGCTATTGTGAATGGTGAAGGTGGTTCTGGTGGGGCACTTGCCTTAGCAGTGGGAGACCGTGTGTGGATGTTGGAAAACGCCATGTACAGTATCCTATCTCCTGAAGGGTTTGCAACAATTCTTTGGAAAGACTCATCAAGAGCACCTGAAGCTGCAGAGTTATTAAAAATTACGTCAAAACACTTACTTGAAAACGGTGTTGTTGATAAAGTGATTTCAGAAGAGGATACTGTTGCTAAACTTAAAGCAGCTTTAATTTCTGAACTCGCCATTTTATCTGATATGTCCAGTGAGACATTGCTGGAAGCACGTTATCAAAGATTTAGAAAATATTAAAAAAACGCGATCAAGCGTTTTTTTGTTATGCTATAATAGCATTACTAGTAAAATCATAAGAGAATCGGTGCTTCGGTTAAAGTTAAAAGAAAGAGACTCATGCTTAGAATTACACAAATCAAACTATCTATCCAAGATGACGTATCCGCTATTAAGTTACAAGTAGCTAAAAAACTAAAAATTAAACCCAAAGATATTTTATCTTTAAATATCTACAAAGAGTCTATAGATGCTAGAAAACGAGGTGAGATAAATTTTATCTATACTGTGGATGTCACTGTAGCAGATGAGCATAAATTTTTAACAGGAAAGTTTAAACATGTTGCCGTGACTCCTGATTTAGCATATCAAAACCCCAAGAAGGGAGATAAGCAGCTTACGTCTAGACCAGTTGTGGTTGGGTTTGGACCTGCAGGGATGTATGCAGCTTTGTTACTGGCACAGATGGGGTATAAGCCACTTGTTTTAGAACGTGGTGAGGCGGTCGATGAACGTGTGAAATCAATCGATGCTTTTTGGCAAAAAGGTAAGTTAAATCCAAAATCAAATGTTCAATTTGGTGAAGGTGGTGCGGGTACATTTTCAGATGGCAAACTGACCAGTCGTGTGAAGGATTTACGTGGTCGAAAAGTATTAACTGAGTTGGTAAATGCTGGAGCACCAGAAGAAATCCTTTATAAGGCTCACCCCCATGTTGGTACAGATTTGTTAAGAGATATTGTCAAAAATATTCGTAAAGAAATCATCAAACTAGGTGGTGAAGTTAGATTTAATACACAGGTTAAACAGGTCAATTTAGCGCAACAGCAGTTGAAGAGCTTAACGTTAAACTCTGGTGAGGTAATTGAAGTACAGCAAGCCATCTTTGCTATAGGCCATAGTGCTAGAGATACGTTTGGTGAACTTTATGAGGCGGGAGTGATGATGACAGCTAAACCATTTGCGGTAGGTGTTCGAGTGGAGCATCCTCAAACTGTGATCGATAAGGCACAGTACAAAGAGTTTGCAGGGCATAAAAGATTAGGTGCAGCAGAATATAGATTAACACACAAGGCAAAAAATGGGCGTGGGGTGTACACGTTTTGTATGTGTCCAGGAGGTCTTGTCGTCCCTTCAGCTTCAGAGACAGGATACCTAGTCACAAATGGGATGAGTGAACATGCTAGGGATCAACACAATGCCAATAGTGGACTTTTAGTACAAGTCTTCCCTGAAGACTTTGCTAGTGACCACCCGCTAGCAGGTATTGAATTCCAGAGAGAGCTAGAAAAGAAAGCTTTTGAATTAGGTGGGGAAACGTATCAAGCACCGGCACAGTTAGTGGGCGACTTTATTAAAGGACAGCCGTCTAAAGAGATGGGCACTGTGATACCAAGCTATGCCTTAGGTGTTAGACCGACTGATCTAACTCAGCTTTTTCCAGCATATATTTCTGACGCCTTAAAAGACGCTTTATTAGGACTTGATAAGAAGTTGCATGGGTTTGCTATGCCAGACGCTGTGATGACAGGTGTGGAGTCTCGCTCATCATCTCCTTTAAGAATTAATAGAGATGAAAGTAATCTTCAATCAGTTTCAACAAAAGGTATTTACCCAAGCGGGGAAGGTGCAGGCTTTGCAGGTGGGATTGTTTCAGCTGCGATTGATGGCCTAAAATGCGCAGAAGCCTTAATTAAGGAGTATGCCCCTATGGCGCATTGTTGAAGTGGTACAATGCTAGCCGTATTAAGTTATCATCACCAAAAACACGATAAAATTTATCGTGTTTTTGAGTCTCAAGATATCAAACAACTCATCTTATATGGTTGTACTGACTAA
>JAKDQI010000054.1 GCA_030454995.1 Pseudolactococcus plantarum
TAGCGAAATATGTAGTTTTGTTCATGATTTCTCCAATTTTTTATCTGTAGTTTACTAAGTGTATGTCAATCGTTCCTTATTCACATACGGTATTTTCAAGTTTCCGGGACCTAAAAATGGGGTAAACAATACCGTTTTATATAATATCACATTTTAATAGGTTTTGTCAACTTTTTTTTGTTATAATAGTTTTTATGACCATCGTTTTAAACTTAACTTCTCAGAAAATTAAACAACTGATAACAGCGTATCAAGACTATGCTACAGCTACAAATAACCCCTACATCCAGTTTTTAGCAAAACCATCCGAATGTGTCATCACTGTTTACACATCTGGTAAAGTGATGTTTCAAGGAAAAGGGGCAACTAAACATGCTAGTCAGTTTAGTGACCAACAACTAGCAACACCTCCCACACAACAAACAAATATCATCGGCACTGATGAGGTGGGAAACGGTTCTTATTTTGGCGGGCTGGCTGTTGTCGCAAGTTATCTATCTGATGTAGATATCCCTTTGTTCAAGTCATTAGGCGTTGATGATTCTAAAAAGTTAACCGATGCTAAAATTAGAGAAATAGCACCTATTCTAAAAGAAAACATCCAGCATCAAGCACTTTTACTAAAACCTAGTAAATATAACGAAGTAATTGCCTCTGGTTATAATGCGGTGTCGGTCAAAGTCGCCCTGCATAATCAAGCCATTTACCTTTTAGAAAAAGCCCTATCAACTACACCTGATTATATCATAATCGATGCATTCACAACTGAAAAAAATTACGCGAAATATCTCAAAAACGAAGCAAATCAAACCAATGGACGCATCACTTTAATCCAAAAAGCTGAGAGTCAATTTTACACCGTCGCAGTCTCATCAGTGATTGCAAGAAGTTTATTTCTTGATGAATTAGATGAGTTATCCCAAATGATGGGGATAAAATTACCAAGTGGCGCAGGACATCAATCCGACTTGGTCGCAGCAACAATAATCAAAAAACATGGCGAAGTGGCACTTAATCAAATTGCAAAATGCCACTTTGCCAATACAGAAAAAGCTAGGAGATTAATCAAATGAAATTTATTAAAGAATGGGGAGTTTTTATCCTTATCGTAGCTATAATAGCTTTTCTTCGTTTCTTTGTTTTGAAACCAGTACTCGTAGATGGGCATTCGATGGATCCGACATTAGCAGATAGAGAACGCTTGATGATTACGACATTATCAACTATCAAGCGGCAAGATATCGTTATTGCTAAAGAATATGATTCAACTAGTGATACACCTAAAAAAATCGTTAAACGTGTGATTGGACTTCCAGGTGATACAATTACCTATCATAATGATGTATTAACAGTGAACGGTAAAGTTGTTAAAGAGCCTTATTTGGCTGACTATCAAGCCCAATTTAAAAAAGATAAGCTACAAAGTACTTATCAGTATGATGCTTTCTTCCAACGTCTTGCAAGACAATCAACTGCCTTTACCACTAGTGCAACTGGTGATGCTAATTTTACTGTAAAAGTTCCTGAAGGTCAGTATTATTTAATGGGAGATGATCGTATCGTCTCACAAGATTCCAGAAGAGTCGGCCCTTTTCCTAAAAAAGATATTATAGGTGAGGCTAAAGTACGCTTTTGGCCACTTAACCGAATTGGTGGTGTTTAACACATAATAACAGCTAATAATAGCTTTGAATTATCCTAAGTAAATTAAAAAAGACCTTCGGGTCTTTTTTAATATGAGTTAATTTCCGGTCTGTCATGAATATTAGATTGTTTGCCATTTCTTTCATCTAAAACTACCTGGACATCACCTGGTGTAACGCCTGTTTCAGCAAGCATGACAGCCAGATGGTACAACACATCCGCAGTCTCATTAGCAATTTCTGCTTTATCAGCATTTTTTGCAGCTACCACGACTTCTGTCGCCTCTTCACCTACTTTTTTCAGGATTTTATCTAACCCTTTTTCAAATAGGTAGGTCGTATATGACCCTGATTTTGGTGTTTTTTGACGTTCAATGGCTTGTTCATATAGTTCATTAATCATTTTTTTCTTCCTTTATAGTTAATATATCATTAAAAAAGCAACTAATTGCCCCAGTATGACATGCTGGACCAATCTGTTCCACACCAATTAAGAGTGTATCAAAATCACAATCTACGGCCATTGTCTTAACATGCTGAAAATGACCAGAAGTCTCACCTTTATGCCAAAGTGCTTGACGTGAACGTGACCAGTACCAAGTTTCACGTGTCTTTAGCGTTAAGTCATAAGCAGCTTTGTTCATATAAGCTAACATCAAAACTTGTCCAGTTGATACATCAGTAACGATGACTGGCACTAGTCCGTCTGGGCTTTTATCAAAATTAATTACGAAGTTATCATTATCCATCATCTTATTCCCTCACATCAATCTCATGTGCTTTCATCTTAGCCTTTAGATCACGAATATCAATTTCTCCATAATGAAACACACTAGCAGCAAGTGCAGCTGTAACCGATGTTTTCTCAAACACTTCAATCACATCATCAGCCGTTCCAGCGCCACCACTCGCAATTACTGGAACTGACACAGCTGATGCCACAAGCTCATTTAACTTTAAATCAAAACCTGCTTTAGTCCCATCTTGATCCATACTCGTTAACAAAATTTCACCAGCACCTAGCCCAACAACTTTTTTAGCCCATGCTAGCACATCCAACCCCGTATCTTTTCGACCACCATTAATGTAAACATGAAAAGAACCATCATCTTGCGCTTTTGCATCAATTGCGACAACAATACACTGGTTACCAAATTTTTCAGCACCTTGTCGGATTAACTCAGGATTTGCAACTGCACTCGAGTTAACAGCAACCTTATCTGCACCTGCCTTAAGCATTTTTTGCATATCTTCAACAGATCGAATGCCTCCACCAACAGTAAAAGGAATAAAAACTTGTTCTGCTACTTGTCGAACAACATCAACCATCGTATCACGCGCCTCATGGGTCGCTGTAATATCAAGAAAAACTAATTCATCACACCCTTGTTCATAGTAAAGTTTCGCCGTTTCTGCTGGATCACCTACATCAGTTAAGTTAACAAAATTAATCCCCTTAACAACACGACCGTCTTTAACATCCAAACAAGGAATAAGCCTTTTTGCTAACATATTAAAACTCCTTTAACTCATCTAAAGTGATATTACCGTTATAATAAGCCTTCCCAACAATTGTCCCTGCTACCCCAATCGCTTTGAGTTTTGTTAAATCAGACAGTTGTGCTATACCACCAGACGCAATCACAGATGCGCTTGTTAAAGCTGACTGTAGTTGTTGATAATGTTCAAAATTAGGACCTAACAAAGTCCCATCACGATCAACGTCTGTATAGACAAATAATCGCACACCAATCTTTTCCATCTCAAGCGCTAAAGACAGAAATGAGACATCTGAAGTTTCTAGCCAGCCTTCAGTAGCTACTAGACCCTGTTTAGCATCGATGCCTACGACAATCTTTTCCGACCCAAAACGTGCTAAAGCTGCTTTGACAAACTCAGGATCTTTAACCGCCATTGACCCGATGATGACACGGTCAACACCTTTATCGATATAAGAAGCGATCTGCTCTAATGACCGAATACCACCACCGACCTCAATCTTTAATCCCGTTTTTTGGACTATTTCTTCAATAATCGGCGCAGATGTTGCTTTACCATCCAAAGCACCATCTAAATCAACAACATGGAGATAAGTCATCCCAGCGCTAGCAAAAATCTCCGCTTGAGCTAAGGGACTTTGATTAACGACGGTTTCTTTTGCGAAATCACCTTTAAATAAACGAACTGCACGCCCATCTTTAATATCAATTGCTGGTAGAATTTGCATAGACAATCTCCTTAAATCTTTTTAAAATACCAAGGCCAACTTCTCCTGATTTCTCAGGATGAAACTGTGCACCATAGACATTTGCTTTCGAAATCATGGCCGGTACTGGCATTCCATAATCTGTCGTAACATCTAAAAATGCACTGGGCACATCTGTAAAGTAAGAATGTACAAAATAAACATAATTATCTTGTAAGTCAGTAGTCAAAGGTGTATCATTCACCACATCAAGACTATTCCAGCCCATATGTGGTACTTTTAACCCATTAGTTGCGGGAATTGGACGACAGATACCTGGAATGAGGCCCAAACCTGTTGTTAATTGATGTTCCTCAGATGCCTCCACTAAAAGTTGCATCCCCAGGCAAATCCCTAATAAAGGCATGCCATCAGCCACTACTGATTTGATTGTCTTAATTAAATCTCGTTTTTCTAACTCTGCCATAGCTGTAGGGAAAGCCCCAACACCAGGTAAAATTAAGCCATCAGCAGACTCAATAGTAGTCAAATCTGATGTTAAAACAGCATCAACACCAAGCTTATCTAAAGCATGTAAAACATTAGCTGTATTTCCAGCGTCATAATCAATCACCGCAATTGTCATCTACAATACTCCTTTAGTCGAATTAACCCCATGAATTTCAGGATTCAAGGTGACAGCCTCCCGAAGTGCACGTCCTGTTGCTTTAAATAAACTTTCTGATTTATGATGCGAATTTTTACCATGTAAGATTTTTAAATGTAAGTTCATCTGTACATTAAAAGCTAAAGCTTGGAAAAATTCTTCAACTAATTCAGTATCAAAATTGCCCAAGGTTGGTGTTGAAAATTCTGCATCAAAGACAAGATATGAACGACCTGATAAATCAAGACTTGCCATACCTAAAGTTTCGTCCATCGGTACAAATGCGGTCCCATAACGGTTAATTCCAGCCTTATCACCGAGTGCTTCACGGATGACTTGTCCTAATGCAATCCCAACATCTTCTACTGTATGGTGACTATCAACATGTAAATCTCCAACCGCATCAACAACCAAGCTAAAGCGACCATGTCGTGCAAATAACGTTAACATATGATCAAAAAAACCGACACCTGTTTTAACTTCAACGGGTTCTTGTGCATCTAAGTTAACAGCTAGCGTAATTTGTGTTTCTGCTGTGTTTCTTGAAATTTTTGCTGTTCTCATACGTCACCTCTTACCTCTTTAATAATATCAAGTGCTAAAGCTAAATTCGGTGTATTAATTTGATACGGCGCTTGCTCACGCACAACTGCTTTAGCGTTAAAAGCAATCCCGATGCCACTAGCCAAAAGCATAGGCAAATCATTAGCCCCATCACCTATAGCAACCGTCTGCGATAGCTCAAGACCTAGTTCTGTTGCCCACTTTTTAAGACTAGCTAACTTAACGTCTTTCGTTACAACCTCACCTACCACCTTACCAGTCAACATACCATCTGCGATTTCTAAATGGTTGGCCTTCACATAATCAAGACCTAATTCATCAGCTAATTCGTCAACCGTCTCATGAAATCCACCTGATACCACACCAACTTTCCATCCTCTAGCATGCAAAGTATCAACCAACTCACGTACACCATGTGTAAAATGAATTTGTTTGCGAATTGTTGCAAAAACAGTATCAGGCAAACCTGCTAATAACGCAACACGTTCTGCTAAAGCCTCACCGAACTCCAATTCACCATTCATGGCACGATGGGTAATATTTGCAACCTCAGCCCCGCTACCTGCAAGCTCTCCTAATAAATCAATACCTTCTTCTTGAATTAAGGTACTATCTACATCCATAATCAAAAGACCGGCTGTATCTGTCATATAATTTTTATCTCCATTTCAATCTAAACCCAATTTAAATACAACATCGCTAGCTAATCGTGTATGTTTAAAACAATCACATCACTAACGATTAATATCATCAACTTTAACACCTTCACGTATTTCGATTGCCCTTGCGTGTGCTTGTAACCCTTCTGAATAAGCCAATGCTGTGATATCTTTTGCGGCAGTGATCACGGCATCTTGACTATAATAAGTAAATTGGCTACGTTTGACAAAATCATATACACCTAATGCACTATAAAATCTAGCTGTACCTGATGTTGGTAACACATGATTAGTCCCAGCATAATAATCACCTATAGGCTCAGAAGTATAGTGGCCTAAAAAAATACTACCAGCATTTTTTATTTTTGGTAAATAAGAGATTGCATCATCCATAGCAACTTCTAAATGTTCTGGTGCGAGTTCGTTCATTAATTCAAACATTTCATCGATTGACTCAGTGATAATCGTTCGCCCATTTGTCTCAATCGATTCACGCGCAATTGCTTCACGTGGTAACGTTTTTAGCTGTTTTTCTAAAGCAAGATCAACCTCATCAGCTAAGCGCACTGAATTCGTAACAAGTATAGCCCGCGCTAAACGGTCATGCTCAGCTTGTGACAATAAATCAGCTGCCACATAAGCTGCTTTAGCTGATTGATCTGCAATCACACCAATTTCAGATGGCCCTGCAATCATATCGATCCCAACTTGACCAAATACTTGTTTCTTAGCTGTTGCGACAAAAATATTACCAGGACCTGTAATTTTATCTACCTTAGGAATAGTGGCTGTCCCATAAGCTAGGGCTGCTATGGCTTGTGCGCCACCAACTTGAAAGATTTTAGTCACACCGGATAAAGCAGCGGCAACTAAAATTGCTGGGTTGAATTTTTCTTGTGGCGGTGTAACCATATATATTTCAGGCACACCAGCTATTTTTGCTGGTAAGACATTCATCAAAACACTAGATGGATAAGCTGCTGTGCCCCCGGGAACATAAACACCAACTTTTTCGATCGGTAAAACAAGTTGTCCTCTCACAACCCCCTCTGTCTTGGCATCTACAAATCCAGGTTCAACTTGATGTTTGTGGTAGGATTCAATATTTTTTTTGGCATTTTTTAACGCCACTAAAACCTCAGGATCAATTTCTTCAAACGCTTGATCGATGGTTTCACGTGAAACTTCAAACGTTTCGATACTCATATTATCAAATTCTTTAGCATATGATGTTAAAGCTTTGTCACCATCTTTACGCACATTTTTGATAATCTCTGCAACAATATCGTCAAAATTATCTTGAGTCTTTGCATATGCTGCATATTCTTGTGCTAAAATAGCTGATATTGCCTTTGCAGACCCTGTTAATCGTTTCATTTTAACCATTAAATGCTACCTCTTCATTTCCGACGACCACCTGTAAGCGATCAACTAGTTTCATAATATCAGGATTTTTCTTGATACTTGCACTATTTGCTATCAACCGCGATGACACGCGCATGATATCTTCAAAAACAATCAAACCATTTGCTGCTAACGTATGACCAGTTTCTACAATATCAACGATTGCATCAGTCAATCCTATGACAGGTGCTATCTCAACAGATCCTTGAATAGAAACGATTTCGACATCTTCTCCTTTACTGTTGAAAAAATCAGTCGCAACTTTAGGATACTTAGTCGCAATTGTCTTGCGTTTATGGTCCGTTGGTTCATAACTTGGAATACTTGCAACAGAAAATTTGCATAACCCGATATTCAAATCTAACATTTCTAAATAAGCACCAGGATGTTCATACAACACATCAGAGCCGACAACACCCAGATCAGCAATCCCATGCTCCACATAAGTTGCCACATCAGGTGCCTTAACTAATAAAAATCTAAGCGTCTGCGCGGGATCTACAAAGATTAAATTACGTCCTTTATCAGCCATAAATGTCATATCAAACCCTGCTTGAGTTAAGATTTTGACAGTATCTTTCTCAATTCTCCCTTTGGTTAAGGCTATCGTAATCATCTAGCACCTCCATCAAATACAATATCTCGACGTACTTCTTCATAGATCGCATCTACATCTAACGCCCAACCAACTGCACACATTTCTCTTGCGTCAAAGCGTTCGAATAATTTATCATATCGACCACCACTAAGAAAAGCGTAGGGAACCCGGTCGCTAAATACACGAAACATCATACCTGTATAGTAATTACGCTTTGCTAACATGCCTAAATCAGTGGTTGTATCTGGAAAATGTTCGCTCAACTGTTCAATCTCAGCTAAATCTGATAAAATTTTATCATTTTTTACAAATACTTTTGCTTGTTTTAATACCGCTTGAACTGGACCAAATAACCGAGGTAAATTGACCAAAAAGTCATCAAATTCACTCGGATTATGTTTGACAAATTCTGTTAACCCAGTGATTGATTTATTTTTAATACAGATGGATAACTTAGCTTTTTGACTGATATCAAAAGCTTGAAAAATAGTTTGTAGAATACCTGCATGACTTAATTCTATCCGGTATTCTTTGACACCTGCTAATGACAAGCTAGCTGTTGCTAACTCAAGCGCTTCAACGATTGCCTTTTTCCCATCAAAACCAATCAATTCAATACCAGCTTGCATACGTTCATTTTGTAACCCTTTTAACTCATCATGTTGTCGAAAGACTTTACCACTATAGGAAAACTTGATAGGTAATGTCACTTTTGTAGTCGCAACAACACGTGCAATGGATTGTGTGACATCTGGACGAACAACTAACAAGTCACCATGTTTATCAAACAAGTGATAATTGTGCGTATCTAGTTCATCTTCAAAAACCCCTGCATGTTCAATAATTGGTGTATCGATACGATTAAACCCACTACTCATCAAAAAATGAGTCACTTTATTTTCAATTAGGTAAATACTGTGTGCCTTTTTAAAGAGTTTATCATGCATACCTGGTGCTAATTGCTTATGTTTCATCAAAATACATCTCCTATCACTGCTACAACCTTCGTCATCTCCGCTCGTGTACCGATGGAAATACGTAAATAATCTGATAATCGACCATGATCGCCAAAATATCTAACATAAATTTTCTTGGCTTGTAAGAATTCAAATAATATCTTGGCAGATACACCCCTAGGTTTAGTTAAAATAAAATTAGTCTTAGACTCAAGTACTTCAAATCCCAATGCTCTTAACTCATCTGAAAACCAATCCCTTGTTTGCGAAATTTCGGTATTAATACCTTCATAGTAACTTGTATCAATCACCGCAGCAGTTGCTAGACTTTCAGCAATTGAATCAACAGCATATGGATTATAAGAATTCTTCACCGCTTGAATCACACTAATTAACTTTGGAGAGCCTATGCCATATCCTACGCGTAACCCTGCTAACGCTGCATCTTTAGAGAAAGTTCTTGTGATGAAAATATTATCATACTGCGATAATAATGGCAAAGCTGACTCTCCACCAAAAGCAATATACGCTTCATCTATAATCACGACAACATCTTGATTCTCTTTAACAATGCGTTCAATTTCAGATAAAGTTTTAAAAATTCCTGTAGGCGCATTGGGGTTAGCAATGACAATCCCACCATTTTTTCGCCCTACGTAATCACCTGTATCAAGTTCAAATGTTTTAGATAATGATACCTCCTCAAAAGGAATTTGAAACAAATCAGCCCATACTTTATAAAACCCATAAGTAATATCAGGGAACAGTACAGCGTCACCTGAGTTAAAAAAACTCAAAAATGCTAACGCTAGGATATCATCAGACCCATTACCTACGATTACCTGCTCTTGTTCAACCCCTAAGTGATTTGCTAACGCCTGACACAACTCATGATTATCCAATGACGAATACTGACGTAGTCTATTGCCCTCAAATTTTGATAAAGCTTTTAAGACACCAGGGCTAGGTGGAAAGGCATTCTCATTTGTATTTATCTTAATTATATTTTTTTCTTGAGGCTGAGCTCCTGGCACATAAGGTGCAATATTTCTTAATCCTTTTATCATTAGTTTCTCCTTATCATTGGGTTAAATTGAACAAAAAACGCCCATGTGAAATAACTTCACAAGGACGTTTTAACGTGGTACCACCTTTTTTCAAAACAGTGTCACCACTGTTTTCTCACTGAGTTTATGATATGCTACAACCGACCAAATAGATTAATCTCTGACCTAGTAAGTAAGAGATTAATCTATTAAAAAACCATAGATAGCTTATTCAATCAACCCATGTCATTAACGCTGACCACGTTTTTGCCTACTTATCGTATCATTCAGCAAAACTCTCAAGAATGTGTAACCTGTCATTCAGCACGTTTTCCCAGCCCCAAACGCTCTCTTTGGCTTAGTCACAGGTCTATTTCTCTCGTAGATTTTCATATTTAAATTCATTTTACTAGAAAATTCTGAAAATAGCAACCCTTTTAAAATATTATAAATTAAAAGGTTACTTAATCGTCAAACTTTAACCCAATTTTTCAATCATAACTAGAAATGGTGGCTGATTAACCTGATTCATTGCACCGTAGTGATAAACTTGATACTGTTTTTGATCTAAACCAGACACAAATTCTAAAACAGCATCTTTCTCCATTTTGCCACCTTCATGTCCATAATAAATCATTATTGCGATACGACCTTTATTAGACAACATCGTTAATAATTTTCTCAAAGCTGTGAGTGTCGTATTAGCCCGTGTAATCAATTTTTTATCTGATTTAGGTAAATAACCTAAATTAAAAATAGCAACCTTAACTTCTCCACTCACATATTGATCAACATGTTCATGCCCATCTAAAATCAATTCTGCAGTAATACCTGCATGATTCAATCTCTCATTAGTCATATCAAGTGCTAATTGTTGGACATCAAATGCAAAGACTTTTGAACCTAGACTAGCTAAAAATGCTGTATCAAAGCCTTGACCCATCGTCGCATCAACAGTTATATCCCCTGCACAGATAATTTCCTCAAGCCAAGCATGAGCCATAGCTAATGGTCTTAACATGCCTTATCTCCTTGAAACACATTTCGTTTAGTTAATTCGTCATCTATGGCATTTAAAACTTCCCATTTTTTTAAACTCCACATCGGTCCGATCAACATATCTCTCGGTGCGTCTCCAGTTAAGCGGTGAATAGAAATATGTTTTGGTATAATCTCTAATTGATCACAAATGATATCCACATAATCATCAAATGCCATTAATTGTAATGTACCTTGATGAAAATCTCTTTGCATCCTTGTACCAGTCATCAAATGTAGTAAATGTAGTTTAATACCTTGGATGTCAGAGTCTGTAACAACACGACGCACATTTTCTAACATCATCTCATGTGTTTCACCGGGTAAACCATTGATTAAATGCACACAAACCAAAATACCGCGTTTTCGCAAATTAGCAACTGCATCTAGATACGTTTGATAATCATGTGCTCTATTAATCAAATTACTAGTCGTTTCATAGGTAGTTTGTAATCCTAATTCCACCCATACAGTAATACGTTGGTTCAACTCCGCTAGATAATCTAATGTTTCAGTCGGCAAACAATCAGGACGTGTACCAATATTAATCCCAACAACATCGGGTCGCCCAACTGCTTGCTCAAATCTTTCTCTAATTACATCAACTGAATCGTGCGTATTGGTAAAATTTTGAAAATAAGCAATATATTTTTTAACACCAGGCCATTTGCGATGTAAAAAATCAATCTCTTTTTCAACTTGAACAGGAATAGGTGCATCAGGTGCTACAATAGCATCTCCAGAACCAGAAACCGTACAAAACGTACATCCACCATGTGCAACAGTACCATCACGATTAGGACAATCGAACCCTGCGTCAATTGGGACTTTAAAGACCTTCTCCCCATAACTCTCTCTCAAATAATCATTCCATGTGGTGTATCTCTTATTCATTTTTGAACTCCTTTAAAGCGCCACTTAAACCTAACCTCATCATAAACTGGAAACCAAAATAATAACCAGCTACCACTAAGTAGCCATCCACCTAAAATATCGGTAGGATAATGAACACCTAAATAGATACGAGATATACCAATTAATACAATCATCACGACTGCAATAATGACAGGAATATATTTTATATAATGTTGCTTAATTCGCTGCCTACCTATGATCATCAAAGTCACATAAAGCATCACACTAGCCGTTGCATGACCAGAGGGAAAACTCAAACCGTTTTCAACAACTAAGTGCGTTAAACTAGGTCTTTGTCTGTCATAAACATATTTTAGGATTGTAACTAAAATTGGTGCAGTAACCACATTCACCAACAAAAATATAGCTTCTATGTACCATTTTTTTAATACAAAAACCAAAACTAAAATAGCTACAATAACTTCAATATAGCGTACACCACCAAAATTTGTAAAATGCTTAAAAAAATGAGTTAAGCCTTTACTCATATGCCCTCTAACTAATTCTTGAATAAAGCGATCAACAGGTGATAAACTTGCAGGAAAAAACTTGACTAAATAACCAAGCATGACAAACATAACTAGTCCAAAACTAGCATTTAATCTATAAATTTTACTTTGTTTCATCCTAACATTATACCATAGGAAAGCGCTAAAATAATAAA
>JAKDQI010000055.1 GCA_030454995.1 Pseudolactococcus plantarum
AAATCTTAACTCAATAATATAGCTATCTCTAGGGCATGATAATAACTACCCAACATGAGAGGTCAAGAGGTTGGCAACTGCCATAAAAGTGTCCTCGCTTAATTGAGTTGAGAAATAAAAAAAGCCCTGATGGGCTAGAAAGGAGAGGTATGTTATGCCAGTAGATGACCATGGATTGAACTTGGTTAATGAGTTCATTACCACAAATGAAATTGAAAAAATGAGTTTGGCAGCAAAGTATGATGTTGCTAAAAATGTCATGATTGACACTTTAAGCGGACGACTTCGCACACCGCAGGCTCATAAAATTATCTTGAAAATCATTGATGATTTCAAGCTGCGTTAGAAAGATTTTCTACGCAGATTCTTTAAAAAAAACTAAAACCCATCAACAGATTGTTGATAGGCTGGTTGAAGGGTTATCCAAAGTCTTTAGTAACTGCATCTAATGCATCTTTATAAGAGTTGAAGTATAGATTGTATATATCCAATTCAACGTCTTTACTTCCAGAATTGAGCTGAGAAATCAGGTTTCGATTAATCTCTGCTTGTACAGCAAGTAAAGCCAGATCATGAGCACGCTGCTCGTTTGATAAATCATTTTCAGTATCGAACATATCAATACCCCCTTTCAAGGTTTATTATACCAAAAATATTGGGTATTAAGCAATATAGAAAGGAGTAGTTGAATGACTACACAAATTAAAGTAACAGGAACACAAAATCTTGGCTCAGTCCAATTCACTGGAATTGAGGGGGGTTTTGGAGAGGGTAAAAAAGCAATGCTAGTTAAAGACATTGCAGAAATTCATGGTCAGCCAGTTAAAGAAATCAATCGTAGAATTAACGACAATATTTCAAGATTTCATTATGGGCTTGATATTATTGATTTTCTAAGTGGGTCTGAGCCACTTAGAGAAATGGCCAGTAAAAATGGGTGGATTGGTAGTAACAGAACTCAGAATGTTTACCTCTTATCAGAACGGGGATATGCTAAACTTTTGAAAATTCTTGAAGATGATAAAGCTTGGGAAATTTATGATCAGTTAGTTGATACTTATTTCAATATGCGCTCTGAACTCGACACCTCAAATCTCAGTCCTGAACTTCAAATGTTCAACGGATTATTCAAATCCTTGGCTAAACAAGAATTGGCAACTAAGCAGCTAGAGTCAAAAGTTGACAGCATTTCAGAAATTGTCGCTGTTAACACAGTTGACTGGCGCAAGGATACACGTCAACTCATCAATGCAGTTGCTAAGACTCAGGGCGGATTTAGCGCCTATCATGAAATTCAGTCAGAAATCTACACTGAATTAGAACGTAGAGCTGGTTGTAAGCTTAGCATCCGTTTGACCAACAAACGCAATGTAATGGCTGGCGAAGGTGTAAGCAAGTCTAAGCGTGACAAGCTGAATAAGGTTGATGTTATTGCAGATGACAAAAAGCTTGTGGAGATCTACATGGCGATTGTCAAAGAATTTGCTATTAAAGCTGGTGTGTGGAATGGGTAATAAAAAACACCTAAGTCAGGGGGAGTGACATTTAGGTGCTTGAAAAATTATTTACAGGTTAATTATAGCACAGAAAGGGGTGTCTATGTTTGAAGAAATGCTGGCTGAGTTAAATACTCAAATTAGAAGTATGATACTTGAAAATGTAAAAGACTTCATTTCTTTAGAGGGTCAGTTTCCTATAATGATGACTCGGGAGGAGACCGCTAAACTAATTGGTATCAGCGTAAATCCATTCGATGAAAAATATAGATACAATCCTAAAAAGCATTTTCCTAAACCCGATGAAATGGGTAGATGGAATAAATTCGAAGTAATTGAATATTTTAAGAAAGGAATCAAATGACACAATTTGAAGTAAGCCAACACGCAAAGTTGATGGCGAATAACGAAGGTCAAAGTCGTGAAATCAAACGTCTACAAGTTGAGGCTAAGCAGATGAGACTAGCTTTCAGAGATTTAGATTTGTACTGTGGTCAACTTGAAGCTGAAAATGAACGTCTGAAAGCGAAATTGGCACGGTACGAGATGTTGGAAGCTGCGCCTAAAATTTGGGGGTATGGGGTATGATATACACCGCTAAGTACTGGAACGGTCAGTGGAGTAAGGAAATATTACTCAAAGCTATCAGCCGCAACAATAACCCCTTCGACGGATTTTCACTTTCAAAACAGATACAGCTTGATTTTGGCATGCTTGACTATCAAGCTGATGAATTCATTCAAAAATCTCTAACAGTTGATGAATTATGGCAAAACATTGTAGCGCTAATTGAAAGTGACAAATTTAAAGATGATTGGGAGAAAAAACATGGTAAAAATTAACAAACTAGAAATAGAAAATGTCAAGCGTGTAAAAGCTGTCAAACTCGAACCGACAGCTAACGGCTTGACGATAATCGGAGGTCGCAATGGTCAAGGTAAGACATCAATCTTGGACTCAATTGCTTGGGCATTAGGTGGCAATAAATACAAGCCTAGTCAGGCACAACGTGAGGGCAGTGTATTGCCACCTAACTTGCATATTGTTCTAGACAATGGCCTTGAGATACGTCGTGACGGCAAGAATAGTGATCTGAAGGTAATTGACCCAAGCGGGAACAAAGCAGGTCAACAGCTGTTAAATTCGTTTGTTGAAGAGTTCTCAATTAACTTACCGAAGTTCATTGAGGCTAATAACTCAGAAAAGGCTAAGACGCTATTGCAAATTATTGGAGTTGGTGAGCAATTGGCCGTGCTTGAGCAACAAGAAAACGAAAAGTATAACCAACGTACTACAATTGGCCAAATTGCTGACCAGAAAAAAAAGTTTGCTGCCGAACAGGTATATTATCCCGAAGCACCTAAAGACCTTGTGAGTGTGTCTGAGCTTATCACACAACAGCAGTCAATCTTGGCCAAGAATGGTGAAAATGCTCGTCTTAGATCACAACGTGACCAGTTAGCGCAGTTAAAAGATAATCTTGATACAGAAATTGATAGATTGATTGCTGAACGTGCTGACATTGAAACGAAGTTAGCAATTGCTGAAAAATCTGCAATGGACTTGATTGATGAATCAACTGAGCAACTTGAACAAAATATTGCACAAGTCGAACAGATTAATCTTAAAGTTAGGGCCAACCTTGATAAAGATAAAGCCAATGAAGATGCTCAAAATTACAAAGACCAGTATGATGGTCTGACATCTGAGATTGAGGATATCAGGCTTGAAAAAACTAAGCTGCTTGATAACGCTGACTTGCCACTGCCTGGTCTATCCGTTACTGAAGGTGAGCTGCTTTATAATGGCCAAAAATGGGATAACATGTCAGGTGCTGAACAGTTGAAAGTATCGACTGCAATTGTCCGAAAATTCAATCCTGAGTGCGGCTTTATCCTAGTCGACAAGTTAGAACAATTCGACCTTGAAACATTAACTGAGTTTGGTCAATGGGCTGAGACAGAACAACTACAAATTATCGCCACTCGTGTATCTACTGGTGACGAATGCTCCATTATCATCACTGATGGCTATAGCGAAGAAGTGCCTCAAGCAGCAGTGGAAACACCAAAATATCAATTTTAAGGAGAAATTAAATGGTATTTAATATCACAAGCGGTCCAACAGCTACCGCTCAAAAAGTTGTGTTGTATGGTGTGGAGGGTATCGGTAAATCAACATTCGCATCTCAATTCCCTAACCCTGTCTTTATTGACACAGAAGGGTCTACATCAAACATGAACGTCCAACGTCTTGATAATCCAAACAGTTGGCAAATGTTAATTGATGAGGTCAATTACGTTAAGCAGACTAAAATCTGCAGCACACTCATTATTGATACAGCTGACTGGGCTGAGACACTAGCTAATAAACATGTAATTGCTAGAAATGGTATCACATCCATTGAAGATTTGGGGTATGGTAAAGGTTACATCATGGTAGGTGAAGAATTTGGCAAGCTACTGAATCTCTTATCGGATTTAATTGGTATCGGTATTAATGTTGTTATCACAGCTCATGCTGATATTAAAAAATTTGAAAAGCCTGATGAACTTGGTAAATTTGACCGCTATCAACTCAAACTATCCAAGCAGTGTGCTCCATTACTTAAGGAATGGGCTGATGTAGTTTTATTTGCAAATTATGAAACAACCGTCATCACTGATTCTAAAACGAAGTCAAAAGTTGCTACGGGCGGTCAGCGTGTGATGTATACAACACATCACCCAGCATGGGATGCTAAAAACCGTCATGGACTACCTGACAAGTTACCATTTGAGTTTGACACTATTGCGCATATTTTCAACGAGACTCATACACCAGTAGAAGAGCCTGAACCACAAGAAGCACCTGTCGTTGAAACACAGCCAGAGCAAGTTGAATTAATTCCTACTCCTGGTGCTTGGACTCCTGGAGGCGGGGAGGTAGCCGATACATCTGCTAACCAAAATCAATTTTCTCGTGATCCAATTGTGCTTGATCCAGGCATTGATCCACAACTTGCGCAGCTTATGACCGCAAATGGCGTGACAGAAGATGAAGTCAAGGCAGTTGTCGTTGAAAAAGGGTTTATGCCTGCAGAGGTATCAGTCAAAGATTATCCATCTGATTTAGTACAAGGTGGACTTGTTGCACAATGGGCGAATATTTTTGCCCAAATTACAGCCAAAAGAGGCTTTTAAAAAAAGGAGAATATGAAAATGGAAGATATGCAAACATTTGGTTGGGATGACGAAATTTCAAATGAGGGAACACCTTTTGCATTGTTTGATGCAGGTAATTACCCTTTCACAGTTGTGAATTTTGAACGCAGTACTTATCAGCCCAAACCTAATTATCAAGCAAAAGTACCTACGGGAACTAATATGGCTATTTTATCATTGGAATTCATTAATGCCTCTACAGGTGAAAAGTCAACAGTTAAGGAAAACTTGTATCTGTATGGCAAGGGAGAATGGAGAATCTCTCAGTTCTTCATTTCAATTGGTCAAAAGAAAAAAGGGGAACCACTCCGTCCAAATTGGCAAGCAGTATTAGGCGCCAAAGGAACAGCTGAACTTGAAATAAACAACTATACAGATAAGGATGGGAACCCTGGCAAAAACAATCGTGTAAAGAATTTTAACGAACCTACACAACAAGCAGCGTCCCCAGCATATCAAGCACCTCAACAAAATTACCAACAAACACCACCACCACAACCGCAGGCAAATCAACAACCACCAGTTACGCCTTTCCCTGGTGCAACTCCTCAACAACCACAAACACCGCCAACTGGTGGCTATAACTTCGGGGGGGAATAATTATGCTTGCTGAAAAAAATCTTACTGGAAAATTTAAGTTTCAATCATCTGAAGCTGTCAAGGAATTTTCAAAATGGCTTGTAAGTATTGGTCAGGATTTTTCATACAAAGAAAAAGATTACATGGTCACAGTCAAGTTTGATTTTGATGAAGACTATAATGCTGCTGAAGCAAAGGCTTATGAATTAGAAAAAGAAGCTGATCCACAAATGTCTTTAGAACTAGAGGAGGTAGAAGATGGAGCTACGTCCTTATCAGATTGAGGCTAACAAGCATATTCAAGAAGAATGGGAAAATGGCAATAATAAAACGTTGCTGGTACTACCTACTGGCCTAGGTAAGACTGTAACATTTTCAGACCTAACCAAGACACTTGTTAGCAAAGGCGAGCGTGTGCTAATCATGGCACATCGTGGCGAATTACTTGATCAAGCTGCTGATAAACTTTTCAAGGTAACAGGATTGAAAACTGCAGTAGAGAAAGCAGACGATACCGCAGAAAATTCTTTCTATCGTGTGACCGTCGGAAGTGTCCAAACGCTCATGCGTGAGAAACGTTTGAAGCGTTTTAAACCTGACCATTATGACACAATCATAGTGGACGAGGCCCATCACATCATGGCCAGTAGCTATCAATCAGTACTTGACTACTTTAGTAGCGCTAAAGTCTTAGGTGTAACAGCAACAGCTGATAGGACAGATAAGAAAAATCTAGGGCAGTATTTTGATTCACTGGCTTATGAGTATTCTCTACCTGATGCAATAAAAAACGGTTACTTATCACCAATGAAAGCCTTGACTATTCCACTGAAAATAGATTTGTCAGGCGTTTCAATGACTGCTGGTGATTTCAAGGCTAGTGAAGTTGGTAGCGCACTTGATCCGTATCTTTATCAGATAGCTGACGAAATGGTTAAGTATTGTAGTAATCGTAAGACTGTCATTTTCTTACCACTAGTCGCAACGTCTAAGAAATTCCGTGACATTCTCAATCAAAAAGGATTTAGAGCTGCCGAGGTAAATGGAGAATCAAAAGACCGTGCTGAGATACTAGCAGATTTTGACGCAGGCAAGTACAACGTACTATGTAACTCAATGCTGCTTACTGAGGGCTGGGACTCACCAGAAGTGGATTGTGTGATCATGCTGAGACCTACTAAGTCACGACCGCTTTATGTGCAGTGTATTGGACGCGGGCTGAGACTTGCAGACGGCAAGGAAGATTGTTTAATTCTTGATTTTCTTTGGCACACAGAGCGCCACGAGCTAGTCCATCCAGCAAATTTGATTGCCAAAGATGATGAGATTGCTGCCAAGATGACTGAAAAAATGGCCGAACTTGACGAAGAAGAACAGCCTGCTTTATTTGACTTAGAAGAAATTGCAGAAGTTGCAGAAAGTGAAGTCGTTCAGGATCGTGAGAATTCACTTGCTGAGAAATTGGCAGAGATGAAGAAACGTAAGCGTAAACTTGTAGATCCGTTGCAATTCGAGATGTCTATCCAGTCAGAAGACTTGATGAACTATGCACCTTCATTTGGATGGGAAATGGCACCAGCTTCAGATAAACAAGTTGCCGCACTTGAAAAATTTGGAATCTTCCCTGAGGAAATTGAGAATGCTGGCAAGGCCACTGTTTTACTTGATAAGTTGAATAAACGTAAAATGGCAGGACTTACAACACCTAAGCAGATTCGATTTTTAGAAGGTCGCGGTTTTCAACATGTTGGCACTTGGAACTTTGATAGTGCTAGAAAGTTAATTGACAGGATTGCTGGGAATGGCTGGCGGATTCCTGCCGGCATTGTACCTAGTGAATATAGAGGGAGTTAATAATGAAACCAACGATAGAAATGAGAACACCGAAAATCGCAGAAATGATAGAGGTGATTCATACAGTTGCTACAAGAGGTAATGGAACAAATGAAAACCCAGTACGATTGGTTCATCAATACTGGGATAAAAAAGGAAATTTGTTAGCAGAAAATGATGAATATTAACTTTTTCTTTGTTCTTGTTTTGAATTATTGATACTAATAATAGAATCTAACATTAAATCAGACTCATATCTTTTTATGTACCACTGATCCATCAAATATTCTATTAAGTTTATTAGTTGTTGTGCCTCATCTGGATCGATATCAACAATCAGATTTATATCTTTTTCCATGTGAGCACCAATATTACCAATTTTGCGCACACTATCTAACACTTCTTTTTCTTGATGAGTAACATTGTTTTTAATGGCTTCAATCTCTTGATATAGGTTCTTTTTGCCAGATATTGACCAATAATCTCTAATCATACCTTGAAGACACCTTCTGGAAAGTGTTGCAGAAGCTTTTGGACTTAGTGTTACTATTTTGCAAGCCTCTTCATAATCTTGCTTAATTCCAATAGGTATATAATCCGGATAAGAGTTAGCATGATGATTAGGCATTATATTAACATTTAGATCTTTAACTTGCGATCCAACTCCTTTTAATTCAATAGATGCCTTTTCACAATTTGGACAGCAATAGAAATAAATATCACACTTATCAAGGTACTCATAATCGTAGCCAAACTCCTGTGTAAAATTTTCTTCTTTAAAAATACCAGATTTGACTTCTTCAACTTTGAATGTATCTTTTGTTAATGGAAAGAAAGAATTACAAAACGGGCATTGAAACGGTTTAGGCATAGCAAGCTCCTTATAAAATATTTTTAACTTAATTATACCAAAGAAAGTAGGTAAATATCATTGGAAGATAAATTTGACCTAGTCCCACTTTTAGAATATATACCACCGACACAGTTAGATTATCTTGATTGGGTGTCGGTGGGTATGGCCTTAAAACAGGAAGGCTATGGATTCGACGTGTGGGACACATGGTCACAACAAGATAGTAGATACAATTCACGAGAAATGGAAAGTAAATGGGAGTCACTTGGTCATAGTAAGGATACACCAGTCACTGGTGCATTCATTACCATGAAAGCAAAGGAAAATGGGTGGACACCTCGTCAATATGATGGCGATGGGATGCAAACATTTGGCTGGGATGATGAAATAAGTTATGAAAGTACAGGGAATTATAAAATTGTTGATAAATCGTGGGTTGAAGGTATTTCAATCCAAGAACCTGATAACAATTGGAATCCTGTTACACAGCTTAAAACATATATCAAAACGCTTTTTGCAAATGACGATTATGTCAGTTATGTTGTTGATTCGTGGCAAAAAGAAGATGGTAAATTTTCTGTTAGCGGGTCAGGTATCTACTCAAAAACAGCTGAACAACTTCTTAATGAGCTTGATAAGTACTCGGAAAGCAAAGATATTGGTTGGGTTGTAGGTGATTATAACCAAGAGGCAGGGGCATGGATTCGTTTCAATCCGTTAGACGGCAAAGGTGTAAAAAATGATAATGTTAAAGAATTCAAGTATGCTCTAGTAGAATCTGACAACTTATCTATTGCCAAACAGAATGCAGTCATGCGTGAGCTAGAATTACCAATCGCAGCGCTTGTCTATTCTGGCAGTAAGTCAGTTCATGCAATTGTCAAAGTAGATGCTAACGATTATCAAGAATACAGAAAACGTGTTGAGTACCTCTATAAAATCTGTAATAAGAATGGTCTACAAGTAGATGGCCAGAACAAGAATCCTTCACGCTTGTCTCGCATGCCTGGGGTTGTCCGTGGCGACCATAAGCAGTTTCTGATAGATACGAATATCGGTAAGGCGAACTGGGAAGAATGGCAAACATGGATTGAGGACTTAAACGATGACTTGCCAGAGTTTGAAAGTTTGGCCGAGATGTTCCAGGAAGACCCACCGCTTGCACCAGTCTTGATTGATGGTGTGCTAAGACGTGGACATAAGATGTTGATTGCTGGACCATCTAAGGCTGGTAAGTCATTTGCACTTATGGAGATGACGATATCAATCGCTGAAGGTATTCCCTGGTTCGGTTTCAATTGCGAAATGGGAAAGGTCCTCTATCTCAACATGGAATTGGACCGACCGTCAGCATATAAACGGTTTAAGGATATCTATCAGTCAATGGGAATACCGCCTAAACATCTTGAAAATATCAGTATCTGGAACATGCGTGGTCACTCTATCCCAATGGATAAGCTAACGCCTAAACTGATCAGACGTGCTCAAAAAGAGAAGTTCGATGCCGTCATCATTGACCCTATCTATAAAGTATTGACAGGTTCAGAAAATGATGCGGAGCAGATGGCTAAGTTTACGAATAACTTCGATAAGGTAGCCATGGAATTAGGCACGTCAGTTATCTACTGTCATCACCACTCGAAAGGTGCACAGGGTGGTAAGTCATCAATGGACCGCTCAAGTGGTTCTGGTGTGTTTGCACGTGACCCTGATGCAATCCTAGACTTGATAGAGTTAGACGTCACTAAGTCATTACGTGATCAGCAGAAAAATAGAGCCACAGCTAAATTTTATGCTGATATTATCCGTGATGAATCCCCCTACTTATTTTCCTGAAATTGGTCAAGATGATTTCTTATCAGCCGCTGAAATGCGCAAGCATCTGACAGCAGCACTAGGGACTGAACGTGCTGAACGTATCGCAGGATTTGAGTTAGGACCACTTAGCAAGCGTGTTGACCTTATGACCGCATGGCGGATTGAAGGAACGCTCCGAGAATTTCCTAAGTTTGATTCAGTCAATTTATGGTTTAATTATCCGCTACATTATTCTGATGATGCTGGAGTACTGAAAGACCTTGAGCCAGTTGGTGCAACTGATAACAAGTGGCAAAAAGGCGGGAAAAATAGTTCTGACACACGTTCTTCAGAAGAAAAGAAAGCTGAACGAGCTAAGAAAAATACTGAAAATCTTATATCAGCATTCACTACTTTGGATATAGAAAGTAAAGGTGAGTTACGGATTGGCGAGTTAGTGGACTATTTTGGCAAGTCTAGAAATACTGTAAAAAATTGGATTGATAATCAGGACATTTTAAAAATTGATAGCAAAGGCATAGTATCTTTTGTAGAAAAAAATAAAGAATAATTAAAAAAGTGTATGCCTATCAAACTGTCAATTTAACTAAAAATTGATAGGGGGTGTCAGACTGTCAATTTAACTAAAAGTGACACCCAAAACACCTGTCAATTTAACTAAAAACTGACAGTCTGACAGGTGTCAAAAAAGGGTGTCAGTGAAATATATACTACGTATATATTTATCAGGTGGGTGTAGGTGCATAGACAAGTCAAAACTTGCTCATTGACATGCAAGTTTTTGACAAGTCATTGACACCCAACCGATCGTGAGAGGGTGGGTGGAGGAATGTTAAAAATTAAAAAATTGGGATATAAAAATTATGGACTATAAACAATTTTTTGCCGACGTAGAAAACTGGATATACGAGTGTAACAATCAAGCTGCGAAACTTGGTTTCATGACAGATGAGTTTTGGAACTGGGTTGTGAAATCGCTTGAGGAGTTCACTAAGAAATACAACAATGAAAAGTTGGCTATGAAACAAGCTAGTATGTTGCTTGAATGGCTAGATGAATTATGGAAGGATATGAATAATGCCTGATTTTAATTTTGAGGATTTACTCAATAAATTTAACACTGATCAAAACCAGTCGCCACTTTTGAGATTGGCAAATGATTGGACGAAAATATTTGACAGCGCTGCAGCATTAGCTGTTAGATGTGGGAAGTTGCTGGAGGTTGAAAATGCCTAAACAAATCAATATCACATTCACTTATGAGGAAACAGAAGAAAAGTTTGAACCCTTATCAGTTGAATATGAAACAGGAGATAATCACTCTATGTTAGCGTACTTATTGGCTTACATTGCGGCAAATGAATCCTTGAAAAAACCATGTTTTCTAAATCATTTTGAAAAAGATTTAAAAGTCCTAATTCTAGAAAATGCATTGGAGAAGTTTAATGGTAGTAATTAATCTAGATCCTTATCCATCTCCAAGACCTAGGTTTACTAGGCAAGGTAGGCCATACATGCCAAAAGAATACACGGCATGGAAAAAGAAGTTTCTAAAAGAATGGTTGACGTATGGATTAGATAAGTTTGATGCAGGGGTTGCTTTAAAAGTGGAATTGATATTTTTCATCAAACCACCTTTGGCAATATCTAAAGTTAAGAAAAATAAACAGGCACTTGAAGATGAAACTATAATTGTTGTCAAAAAGCCTGACTTAGATAATCTTGAGAAGTCAGTGCTTGATTCAATTAATGGTCACGCATATGAAGATGACAATCAGATCAGTGAATTGAGTTCTAAAAAACGATACTCATTGAATCCACGTGTGGAAATTGAGATTAGGGAGGACATATAAAAATTACAGTGCAAGAGGCACTGATGGAAGCTGTTAAGGCATAGTTGAACAAAAATAAAAAGGCACCTACTCAAATAATTAAGTAGATGCTGCTATAAAGGTGGATAGTTTTCCATTATTATCTTTCCTTTAAATCATTGATTTTAAATTGAATACCGCTTCTTCAAGTGTTACACCAGAAGCGTTGATGCTGAGATCATCAGCAAGACTTGCTTTAAATGTGTTATTAACTGTATCGAGAGATACTCTGTATTCAAAATCTTCGTTTGTATATGTGAATGTCATATTGCATTCCCCTTTCTTAAAAAATCACGAAAGGTACTATAACGAAATAACGAAATTCTTTACTAAGAGTAACACACAAAGAGTGATAAGTCAAAATTAATCTATTTTAACTGTAGAAAGGAACAAAATTGAGAGATAAACTAATCAACATCTTGGCAGCTTTATTCGGCACGATAATTGTTTTGATATTACTTGCATTGGCAATTGTGGCATTTTCACTGTTGCTGGTGTTGATTGGGAAAGTTTGGGGGATGTAGATGATTGAATACGCTATTTAT
>JAKDQI010000056.1 GCA_030454995.1 Pseudolactococcus plantarum
ACCAAGCGCATAAGACAATCAAAAAACAACATGAAGTTTATCTCATGGAAGGGTTTCTAGATGTTATCGCTGCGTTTGAAAATGGTATCTTAAATGCTGTAGCCAGTATGGGGACTGCACTGACAGATGGACATATCAGACAACTCAAAAAGTTTACTAAGAAATTTATTTTGGTATATGATGGTGATAAAGCAGGGCAAAGTGCGATTTATAAAGCACTTAACTTATTAGAGGGTGAAGAAGTAGAGATCGTTCGGATTCCAGATGGCTTAGATCCTGATGAGTATAATAAGGCCTATCCTAATGCGTTGGGACAGTTAATGATGAGTAATCGGATAGCACCAGTTGCTTTCTTGATGGACTATTTGAGGCCTGATAATCTTAGTAATCTACAGGCTCAGCTTGATTTTATAGAGTTAATCGCACCAAAAATTGCGGTGCTTAAATCATTGACAGCGCAAGATGCCTATATAAAGCGTTTAGTTGAGATTTTACCAGATTTCGAGTATAATCAAGTAGAAACTGCTGTGAATAAGAGAAGAGATAATATGGTCTCTTCTGCCTCAGAAATGGATGAAGACATCATATTTGATGATAGTATGGTGCCACCACCGCCTATCTTCGATGATTATCATTATGATGCACCAGAATATGCATCACCAGTCGCGATGATTGAGACGACTGAAAAAAAATATTCTAAGATAGAACGCTCAGAATTACAATTATTGCACCGGATGATTAATCATCCACACGTGTTAAAACGAATCTTATCAGATGATGACTTTCAATTTATTCATAAGCGATATCAAGATTTATTTGATGAATTCAAATATATGGATGAGGTTAATGAAACACAGCTATTGTCTCAAATTACAGGAGAGAATCAACAGACGATTTATGAAATTTTATCGTCTGTAAATGTGCCAGAAGAGGTATCAGATCAAGAAATTGATGATTTGTTAACTAACTTTATAGAAGCAGGTAAAGGTTCACAACTACTTTCTTTACAAGAACAGCTCAAAAAGGCAAAAGAAACAGGAAATAAGGCATTAGAATTACAACTGACTTTGCAAATCATTGCGCAAACACAACAAGATGGGGTATAAAAGTGGCAGAAATAACAAAAGATAATAAAAAAATTGGTTCAGCATTTAACGTTGCAACCGCTGAATTTATTCGAGATCATAAAAGCTTAGGCCAAGCGGTTGATGATGACATTACAACTGAACTGATCACAGAATTTGAGTTGGATACTGATGCAATTGAAGCACTATTAACAAAGATTCAAGATGCTGGTATTTCTATTATTGATAAAAATGGAGAACCTTCTGTGATCGCGCTTGAATCATCGAAAGTTGATGATAAAGAAGCCAAAGAAGAACTTGAAGAGATCGTCACAAATGTACGTATAGATGATCCAGTTAGAATGTACTTGAAAGAGATTGGGCGTTTTCCATTATTGACTTTTGATGAAGAAACACGTCTAGCTGAAGCAATTATTGAAGGTGGTGAAGGTGGTGAGATGGCTAAACAAATGCTAGCTGAAGCTAACCTTCGTTTGGTAGTCTCTATTGCTAAGCGATACTCAGGACGTGGTATGCAATTTCTTGATTTAATTCAAGAAGGTAACATGGGCCTGATGAAAGCAGTAGACAAGTTTGACCATACAAAAGGGTTTAAATTTTCAACCTATGCGACATGGTGGATTCGTCAGGCCATCACACGTGCGATTGCTGACCAAGCACGTACAATCAGAATTCCTGTACATATGGTTGAAACAATTAATAAATTGATAAGAATTCAGCGTCAACTCTTACAAGATTTAGGCCGTGATCCTTCACCTGAAGAAATTGGTGCTGAGATGGATATTAAAGCAGAACGTGTCCGTGAAATTTTAAAAATAGCACAGGAACCAGTATCGTTAGAAACACCTATCGGTGAAGAAGATGATTCACATCTTGGAGATTTTATTGAAGATGATGCAATCGAAAGTCCAGTTGACTACACTAACCGTATTATGTTACGTGAACAATTAGACGAAGTCATGGATACATTAACTGATAGAGAAGAAAATGTACTTCGTATGCGATTTGGTCTGGATGATGGTAGAATGCATACACTTGAAGATGTAGGCAAGCAATTCAAAGTGACAAGAGAGCGTATTCGTCAAATTGAAGCTAAAGCTTTAAAGAAATTACGTCATCCACGACGTAGCAAACAACTGCGTGATTTCATGTAATCGTTGTTTCATAAACAAGATTAAAAAGACGTTATTAACGTCTTTTTTGTCTACTATTTTATATTTAAAGTAAGGAATTTACTTGAAAATATATTAAAATAAACATATAATAAAGTAAAGGTCAATATTGGTCAAACAATAATAATCTTTTAGTATTAGCCTTAATAACTGTTCGACATAAAGTAAAAAGCATATTTACTTGCTGTAAACAGTTCTAAAAAATGTAAAGGAGTTACAAAATGCTCTGTCAAAATTGTCAACTTAATGAAGCAACTATTCATCTTTATACAAATATGAATGGCATAAAAAAACAAAATGATCTGTGTCAAAATTGTTATCAAATTATGAAAGCTGGCGGACCAGAAAATTTACTTGGTGGATCCGCTGCTAAACCGGTACGTAATCAGTCGGATAATAACTATAATCCTTTTGACGATCTTTTTGGTACGCTAGGTAATAATTCAAGTCGTGCTAACCAATCTACACCACCAACACAATCTGGTAAAGGTGGTAACAATAACGGTGGTAACGGCAATCAAAAAGCAAAAGGTTTATTAGAAGAATTCGGTTTTAACGTGACCGAAAGTGCACGTAAAGGTGAGATAGATCCTGTTATAGGCAGAGATCAAGAAATTACCCGTGTGATTGAGATTTTAAATCGACGGACTAAAAATAATCCTGTACTCATCGGCGAACCTGGTGTTGGTAAAACAGCAGTTGTAGAAGGTTTAGCACAAAAAATTGTGGATGGCGATGTGCCACAAAAACTTCAAAATAAAGAAGTCATTAGACTAGATGTTGTCAGCTTAGTACAAGGTACTGGTATACGAGGTCAGTTTGAAGAACGGATGCAAAAATTAATGAAGGAAATCTCTAGCCGTAAGGATGTGATTTTATTTATTGATGAAATACATGAACTTGTTGGTGCTGGTGCTGCTGGTGACGGTAATATGGATGCTGGTAATATTTTAAAACCAGCACTTGCACGAGGAGAGTTACAACTGGTCGGTGCGACAACCTTAACTGAATACCGTATTATCGAAAAAGATGCAGCATTGGAACGTCGGATGCAGCCTGTTAAAGTAGATGAACCATCTGTTGAAGAAACAATCACTATTTTAAAGGGGATTCAAAAACGTTACGAAGATTATCATCATGTAAATTATACAGATGATGCAATCGAACAAGCTGCAATCCTGTCGAATCGTTATATTCAAGATCGATTTTTACCGGATAAAGCGATTGATTTATTGGATGAATCAGGTTCAAAGAAAAATTTAACCTTAAAATTTATCGATCCAGAAGATATCATGAAACGCATCCAAGCATCTGAGGATGCTAAAAACGAAGCATTACGCTCTGAAGATTTTGAGAAAGCTGCTTATTTCCGTGATCAAATTACGAAATTACGTGAGCTATCTAAACAAGAGTTAGCGGATGAAGAAACACCGCTAATCACAGAAAAAGATATTGAAGCGATAATAGAAGAGAAAACGCATATTCCAGTAGGTGACCTGAAAGAAAAAGAGCAAACACAGTTAATCAATTTAGCAGATGATCTTAAACGTCATGTGATTGGGCAAAATGAAGCGATCGATAAAATTGCCAAAGCCGTACGTCGTAATCGTATTGGTTTAGGTAAGGCAAATCGCCCAATTGGTAGTTTTATGTTCGTTGGACCTACTGGTGTTGGGAAGACAGAACTTGCCAAACAACTTGCTGTGGAACTATTTGGTAGTGAAGATAGCATGATTCGTTTTGATATGAGCGAATACATGGAAAAACATAGTGTGGCAAAATTAATTGGTGCGCCTCCTGGATACGTTGGCTATGATGAAGCAGGTCAATTAACAGAAAAAGTACGTCGTAATCCTTATTCGTTAGTATTATTAGACGAAATTGAAAAAGCACATCCTGATGTGATGCATATGTTTTTACAAATTTTAGAAGATGGTCGTTTGACAGATGCACAAGGCCGTACCATCAGCTTTAAAGATACAATTATTATTATGACATCAAATGCTGGTACAGGAAAAGTAGAAGCAAACGTTGGATTTGGTGCTGCACGTGAAGGTTTAACACATTCTGTTTTAGGTCAATTAGGTGATTTCTTTAGTCCTGAATTTATGAATCGTTTTGATGGCATTGTTGAGTTTAAAACACTTAGCAAAGAAAATTTACTTAAGATAGTTGATTTAATGTTATCTGATGTAAATGCGCAAATTGCTCGAAATGAGATTCATTTAGATGTAACCCCTGCGGTGAAAGAGAAGTTAGTAGAACTTGGTTATGATCCTAAGATGGGTGCACGACCATTGCGTCGGACAATTCAAGAACATATAGAAGATAAGATCGCTGATTTCTATCTTGAACATCCTGAATACAAAACACTTTTAGCAGATTTAGTTGATGATGAAATCGTTATTTCAGTTCAAGAAAAGACTGATACGTTAGCGTCAGAAACTAATGAAACATCAGTTGTTGATCATGATGCTGAATAAAAAACGCTTGAGGTTATCCTCAAGCATTTTTTTTATTCAATAATTAGCATGCCTTCTTTAATGGCAAATGGATTTTTTTCATTGATGTGATCATAAAACATGATGCCATTTGTATGATCAATCTCATGTTGTACAACCATGGCATCGTAGCCTCTTAGTTTAAGGCGTTGCTTTTGACCCTCTTTGTCAAAGTATTCGACAGTGACACGTGCGTGGCGTACGACATAGCCAGGAACTTCACGGTCAACTGATAAACAGCCTTCGCCATCTGCAAGTGCAGCATCTTGAACAGAGTGTGCCACGATTTTTGCATTGTACATGATTGTAGCGATACTGTATGCTTCTGGTACTTTTTGTGTATCTTCTTCAGTTTCAAGGTCTTTTGGTACCAAACAAGCGAGAATTTTTTTAGAGATATCAAGCTGTGGCGCAGCGATACCAACGCCGCCACGTAACCCCATTTTTTCAGCCATAACTGGATCTTGAGAATGACGTAAAAACTGGAGCATTTTTTCTCCGAGAATGATATCCTCATCAGAAAGTGGTAAAGATACTTCTTCACCAACTTGGCGTAATGTTGGATTTCCCTCACGAATGATATCATCCATATCAATCAAGTGACTTGCTTTTATTAAACGTTCTTGTGCTGTCATTATTGCCTCTTTTTTATATATTTAGATTTGTTTATGATCATGATACACCCCTTCATACGTTGTAAAAAAGTCATAGATGATCAATGTTTGTAATGTATTGCAGTTAACTCTATTATATCACAATTTGATGCTCAAAAATGGTAAAATGAATCTATGATAGAAAAAGACACAACAAAGCAATTCGAATTAATTTCAAAATATAAACCGTCTGGAGATCAACCCACTGCGATTGAAGCATTGTGTGAGGGCATTGAAAATGGTGAGAAAGCACAGATTTTACTCGGTGCCACAGGAACGGGTAAAACGTATACGATGAGTCAGGTGATTGCTAGGGAAAATAAACCTACCTTGGTCATCGCACATAATAAGACACTTGCAGGTCAGTTATATGGTGAGTTTAAGGAGTTTTTTCCTAATAATGCAGTAGAGTATTTTGTCTCTTACTATGATTATTACCAACCAGAAGCTTATGTACCGTCCAGTGATACTTATATCGAAAAAGATTCATCTGTAAATGATGAGATCGATAAACTACGTCATAGTGCGACAAGTTCTCTTTTAGAACGTAATGACGTCATTGTTGTCGCATCTGTCAGCTGTATTTACGGACTAGGTAATCCTAAAGAATATTCAGATAATGTAGTGAGCTTACGACCAGGACTAGAAATTTCACGAGATTATTTATTAAATAGTCTCGTAGATATTCAGTTTGAGCGTAATGATATCGACTTTCAGCGTGGTAAATTTCGTGTACGTGGCGATGTTGTCGAAATTTTTCCAGCATCACGTGATGAGAATGCGTTTCGTGTCGAATTTTTTGGAGACGAAATCGAAAGGATTCGTGAAATTGAAGCGTTAACGGGACATGTCTTAGGAGAAGTCGAGCATCTCGCAATCTTTCCAGCGACTCACTTTGTCACAAATGACGAACATATGGAAGAGTCTATCGCGAAAATAGAGGCAGAACTTGAAGGACAACTCAAAAAATTCAACGAAGAAGGTAAGCTCCTTGAAGCACAACGCCTAGAGCAGCGCACTAACTATGATATCGAAATGTTGCGTGAGATGGGCTACACTAATGGTGTTGAAAATTATTCTAGACATATGGATGGCCGTAGTGAAGGTGAACCACCGTATACGCTATTAGATTTTTTCCCAGAAGATTTTTTGATTATGATTGATGAAAGTCATATGACAATGGGACAAATCAAGGGCATGTATAACGGCGATAGATCTCGAAAGGAAATGTTGGTAGATTATGGTTTTCGCTTACCTAGTGCATTAGATAACAGGCCATTAAGACGAGAAGAGTTCGAAAGTCATGTGCACCAGATTGTTTATGTTTCGGCGACACCTGGTGATTATGAATTAGAACAGACTGATACAATCGTTGAACAAATTATACGTCCGACAGGATTACTTGATCCGGTTGTTGAAGTGCGCCCTAGTATGGGACAAATCGATGACTTATTAGGTGAAATTAATGAACGCGTGGAACGTCATGAGCGTACTTTTGTCACAACCATGACAAAAAAAATGGCTGAAGATTTAACTAACTATTTTAAAGAGATGGGTGTAAAGGTTAAATACATGCACTCAGATATCAAAACTTTAGAGCGAACAGAGATTCTACGCGATTTACGGTTAGGTGTATTTGATGTGTTAGTCGGAATCAATCTCTTACGTGAAGGGATAGATGTTCCAGAAGTCTCTCTGGTTGCGATTTTAGATGCGGATAAAGAAGGATTTTTAAGAAACGCACGAGGACTTGTCCAAACAATCGGTCGGGCTGCACGTAACTCAGAAGGTCGTGTGATCATGTATGCGGATAAAACAACTGAATCTATGCGTATCGCGATTGAAGAAACAGCCAGACGTCGTGAGATACAGATGACTTATAACACAGAGCACGATATTACGCCTACAACGATTATCAAAGAAATACGCGATAAGATTGGCATTACTAAAGTCGCCGATGATGGACAAGAAGTTGAAGTTGACTATAGTACACTAAATCGTAAAGAACGTGCTGCAGCAATCAAAAAACTAACTGAGCAGATGAATGAAGCAGCTGGCAACCTAGATTATGAATTAGCAGCGCAAATTCGCGATACGATTTTGGAGATTAAGGCGATTGATTAAACTAGCTTATCTAAAATGACAAGCATAATCATTTGACTTTGGTCATGAAATAGGTATAATTAGCAGTGTTATAATAATTGAAATCATGAATCATGATAGGTGAAAGAAGAAAAAAATGAAATTAAAAAAATTAGCGTTAATGACAATGGCTTTCGGGTTACTTGTGACACTTGCTGCATGTGGTAGCTCTAGCAAAAATACTTTATCTAAGATTAAAGATAAAGGAACTTTGACGGTTGCTGTTAGTCCAGATTATGCACCATTTGAGTTTCAAATGTTAAAAGATGGTAAAAATACGGTTGTCGGGTCTGATATTGACTTAGCCAACGAAATTGGTAAAGCTTTAGGTGTTAAAGTCAACATTCAAGCTATGGATTTTAATAACGTTCTTGCCAGTGTAACAAGTGGTAAAGCCGATATCGCTATTTCAGGTATTTCTGCTGATGAAGATCGTAAAAAAGCCTATGATTTTTCGGATAGCTACTATTCTGCAGAGAATGTGATTGTCGTTAAAAAAAGTAATCAAGACAGCTTAGCAAAACTTGAAGCGTTTAAGGGTAAAAAAATTGCTGCACAAAAAGGTTCAGTACAAGAAAAAGTAGCTACTGAGCAAATCAAAGATGCGTCCTTAGTTGCTTTGATTAAAACTGGACAAGCCATTAATGAGTTAAAAAATGGTACAGTAGAAGGTGTCGTACTTGAAGGACCAATCGCTAAATCTTATGTATCAGCAAACTCGGATTTAGCGATATCAGATATCAAATTAGATTCATCTGATACAGATAGTTATTGCGTTGCAATGCCTAAAAAATCTGATGAACTTAGAACAGAAATTAACAAAGTGATTAAAAAATTAAAAGCAACTGATGCGATTAATAAATCTGTTGAAAAAAACTTTGAATTAGCACAAACGGCTAAATAAGTTAATTAGATTAATCTCTAGCAACCTCGCTATTTGCGAGTGTGTTAGAGATTTTTTAAAAGATTAGACTGATTTTAGGGAAACTAATGATGCATAGTCATACAAAATGTTTGTAAAATAAAGCAAAACACTTGATTTTGTGAATAAATAGTGTATAATTATGCTTATAAACTAATAAATATACAAATAGGAGAACTGAAATGAAAGTTAAGAAAATAATACTTGGTGCGATCGCAATGACAGCCGTACTAGCACTAACAGCGTGTGGATCAGGTAAACAAGCTAATGCCGATAAAAGTTTAAGTAAGGTAAAGGATAAAGGAACACTTACAGTAGCGCTAAATCCTGAATTCGCACCATTTGAGTTTCAAACAATTGAAAATGGTAAAAATAAAATAGTCGGTTCAGATATTGATTTAGCTAATGAGATTGGGCAAGCATTAGGCGTTAAAGTAAAATTTGAGGCGATGGATTTTAATAATGTCTTGGCATCTGTACAGTCTGGAAAATCTGATATTGGTATATCTGGTATTTCCGCTACACCTGAAAGAAAAAAAGCGTATGATTTTTCTACGCCTTACTATACAGCTAAAAATGTCATGATCGTCAAAAAATCAGAAGTTGACAAATTTACAAAACTATCAGATTTTGATGGCGTAAAAGTAGCTGCACAAAAAGCTTCTATTCAGGAAAATATCTTAACAGATCAAATCAAAGGTGTAAAAGTTGTTAGTCTAGTTAAAAATGGTCAAATGATCAACGAATTGAATAACGGCACAGTATCAGGTGTTATATTTGAAGAACCAATCGCTAAAGCATATGTAGCCGCAAATCCTGACTTGACGATCGCAACAAGTGTTAAATTTGATAGTTCAAAATCAAATAGTTATGCTATTGCCTTGCCTAAAGGGTCGACAAAACTAAAAGAAGAAATTGATAAAGCTGTCGAAAAATTAAAATCAGAAGGAAAAATTGATCAGTTCGTAGAGAAGAATTTTAAATTATCCCTAGAAACTGCAAAGTAACCATCTACTAAATTATTAGTGGATGAAAGACGAACATTTATAAAAAGCACGTTGGTTTGATATAGCGTGTTTTTTTCTATCAAATGGAAGTGTTATATGGGTTATGAGACGGTTAGTAAGGCTGATCACTCTGTTTGTCATTTATCTAAAACCAGATTATAAGCAGTGATTGATGATAAACATAGCGTAAGCTGTCTATTTGAAGCTAAATCAAAATGAATGATTACACATTGATGAGCTAAACACAGTAAAAGACGTACATTAAAAAAAGAGTTGGTGTTTATTAATTCAGATACTATCAAAAAAAATAATAAGTATGATATAATAATATCAATATTTAGTCAATTCTAAATGTTACGGCAATCTTAATCTTAAGATAAATAGTAATCTAATAATGGAGGGTTCACCAGAATGACAGTTTACAACTTTTCAGCAGGTCCTGCTGTATTACCAAAACCAGTGCTAGAGCTGGCACAAAAAGAAATGCTTGATTACCGCGATAGTGGTATGAGTGTGATGGAGCTGTCCCATCGTTCGTCTGAGTTTGATGAAATCATTAAATCGGCTGAGTCACGGTTGCGTGAATTAATGGCGATTCCAGATAATTATAAAGTCTTGTTTTTACAAGGTGGTGCATCCTTACAATTTTCAATGATTCCACTAAATCTTGCGCAAAAAAAGAAAAAGGCATATTATGTTGTCGGTGGATCTTGGGGTAAAAAAGCTTATACTGAAGCTGTTAAATTAGCAAAAACGATTGAGTTTCAACCAGAACTATTAGCTTCTTCAGAAGATAGCGTCTTTAATCATATTCCAACCTTTGATGCAAGTACAATTGATAAAGATGCTGCTTATGTTCACTTAACAACAAATAACACAATCGAAGGCACAACTATCTATGAGTTACCAGATACAAATGGTGTTCCTATTGTTGCTGACATGAGTTCAAATATTCTTGCTGTTCGTTACAACGTTGCTGATTTTGGTTTGATTTATGCGGGTGCTCAAAAAAATATTGGCCCAGCAGGTGTAACGATTGTTATCGTGCGCGAAGATTTACTAAATGATGAGCCAGTTTTATCATCAATGTTAGACTATCGTATCCAATCTGATAATGACTCGCTTTATAATACACCACCAACATATGGTATTTATATGGCACGTTTGGTATTTGATTATGTTGCTAGTCTTGGTGGTGTTGATGCCATGGAAAATAGAAATGTTGAAAAAGCAAATCTATTGTATGACTTCATAGATCAATCAGAATTTTACTCAAATCCTGTTTCAGTTAAAGCAGATCGTAGCATTTGTAATATCCCTTTTGTTACACCGACAGATGAGTTAGATAAACTGTTTAATAAAGAAGCATTAGCGCATGATTTTAAAAATATTAAAGGCCATAGATCAGTTGGTGGTATGCGTGCATCTATCTATAATGCCTTTCCACTAGAGGGTGTTGAAGCATTGGTAGCGTTTATGAAGGCATTTGAAGAAAAGAATAAAGGATAATAAGAAAAAAATGGTCTATACAGTAAAAACTTATAATAATATTAATCAAGTTGGGCTTCGTGAACTAGGTAATGGCTTTCAGATAGATGGTGATCAAAAAGAGAATCCAGATGCATACATCATTCGCTCTGAAAATCTACATGGTGCGACGTTTCCTGATAATTTAAAAGTTATCGCGCGTGCTGGTGCTGGAACTAACAATATTCCTATTGATGTCGCAACTGATCATGGTATTGTTGTCTTTAATACACCAGGTGCTAATGCAAATGCGGTTAAAGAAGCAGTTATCGCATCAACACTTTTGAGTGCGCGTGATTACCTCGGTGCTAACAAATGGGTTAACACATTGACAGGTGATGATGTACCGAACCAAGTTGAAGCAGGTAAAAAACAATTCGCAGGTACTGAAATAGCTGGCAAAACACTTGGTGTGATTGGTCTAGGTGCTATCGGTGCTAGAATTGCAAACGATGCTGTGCGTTTGGGTATGAACGTGATTGGTTATGATCCTTACGTGAGTGTTGAGACTGCTTGGGGACTTAATCGTGCAATTATTCGTGCGACTGAAATTCAAGAAATCTTTAAAAACTCTGATTACATCACGATTCATGTACCATTAACTCCTGAAACGAAAGAAACTTTTAATCGTGAAGCCTTTGATTTAATGGGTAAAGATGTGACCATCATCAACTTTGCACGTGGTGAACTAGTAGATAATAAAGCCTTATTTGATGCCATTGAAACAGGTGTTGTGAAGCGCTACATCACTGACTTTGGTACAGAAGAGCTACTAAATAAAGATAAAATTATCGTGTTACCACACGTTGGTGGGTCAACAGAAGAAGCAGAGTTGAACTGTGCGATTATGGCCAGTCAAACGATTCGTCGCTTTTTAGAAACAGGCGAGATTATCAATTCTGTCAACTTCCCAAATGTTAAACAAGTACTGACAACACCGTTTAGAATTACGTTAGTTAACCACAATGTGCCAAATATCGTGGCACGTATTTCGACACGAGTTTCTGATGCTGGTATCAATATTTCTAATATTATTAACCGTTCAAAAAATGATCATGCTTATACATTGATAGAC